>NZ_PJPV01000045.1 GCF_002864045.1 Endozoicomonas acroporae | reverse complement strand
GCAGACATCCTGAAATCCATATGAAACGGCGAAGAGCCGTATTTTTCCCTGCTGGACGCCTGGCTCACCATGGGCCATGCGAGCATTATTGGTGAAGATCTTGGCAGTCGTGATAGTCGTATCCTGGGTTGCGCTGGCGTTAACTTTCTAAGGCAGGGTTTATTCACAGAAGACCCTATCCAGACGCTGGGCCTTGAAGTTCTGCCGTCTCAACTGGGGGCATACAATGTAAGCCTGTTGAGACTGTTTGGCCTGGTCAAGCTTCAATGGCAGGACAGCCATCAGCTGAAACACCTGCAGTTCACTCCCCTCGGCGTGGTTCTCTTTAACCGGTTTCACAGATCCATAGACCTGGAAGGGCTGGCGATTCCCCGGGGTTGCGTGGATGAACTTTACGAAGTCGATGGTATGCAGAACGTGGTTCAACCTTGGCGAGAAGACATCCGGCAGTTGCTTCATCCACAAAAAGCCGACGCATTTAACAGCTATATCATCAATGCTTCACTGTTTGCCTATAAGTGCCGGCGAACCCTGATGGTGCCTGCCGAATCTACACTGGATCAACTGGCAAACGCGATTCTCAGTGCCTTTTCGTTCAGCAACCACAAGCTCTTCTACTTTTTTTGTGAAGATTGCTATGGTCACTCTTATCACATAGAACATCCATTGATACAACAGCCCGATGTGGATCATACCAACGACATCTGCCTTAAAGATCTGCCACTGGTACCAGGTGACCATCTGACGTTTATTTATGACCTCGACACTGAGTGGGAGTTTACACTCCAGATCGTCGATGGCGTGGATGAAATACCGAACAGTATTATGCTTACCGAAGCAAAAGGGGAAGCTCCCCGGGAGTACTGACCGAGGCTGGCATCGTGTCTTGCATTTTATAAAGAGCTTCGGGCTTACCAGATCGGCAGAACCTCCTGGCTTGTCCAGCAGCTGCGCAGTAGTACTTTACTTACCCACCCGTAATGGAACCTGATCATTTCCTCCTGTTAGCGGGTAAGTGTTTCCGGCTGGTATTCATAAAGACTGTCCATCAGACGAACCACGACAAAGAGCAGGTTATTGGTCAGAGCGATGGCGGGGATCCGTGCCGAATTGAAGCTGGCATAGTGAAGCACCTGATCATCCAGGTAATTAAGCAGTGCCACCGGGGTGCCGGACTCCATGCAACGCTGGACAAACCGATCATTGAGCGTTGAGGACAGTTTTGATGCCATCGGGCTTTCGGGGCTGAGCGACTTGAACTCAGCATCTCCAGCAAGGCCATTTTAGACTCCAGCCACCGGGTATCCTCTGGCTCCTGTGGGGCTTCGCCCAGGGTCCGGTGATAGACCAGAACGATATCAAAACAGAGATCCATAAACAGGTTAGCCATATCGACACTGTCTTCAGCAATAGCGTCTGACAGCACACCGTAGACGGCGTTATAAAGCTGACTCTGGTGGTTTTCAAAATGATCCAGCAGTCGGGTGCCCTGCTCTTCTGATAACGACCTTCCCCACTGCACAATATCATCCACATCTTGCCGGGTTAACGGTTTCATCTTGATTCTCCCCTCGCAAAACTATCTGCCATTCGCTGGCCAGCCAAAGGTTGATCGTTATGCTTGTTTTTTTGTTCAGGGTCAAGGGATGGATACCTGATCAGGCGGCGTTGCAGAAACGTCTTCAGAAAGGCCTGAAGAATAACGTGGCCGGGTCCTGATTATACCAATTCCACCTTCTAAATATGAACTGCGCAGCCATTTTGAACAGCTGGATCTTCGTTGGAATTCCTCGCAATAGCCCTGCTATTACTCGTCATTCCGCCTTGCCCAGCTGTCCAAAATGACTTGCTCGATCTCATATTTAGAAGGTGGAATTGGTATTATTCCATTCATCATAAAAGGCACGGCACCCGTTTTTCATACCGACGGACAGTGGCACAGCCGTCGACCCTATGATGGATAACTTTAGTCGTCCACTAATTCCGTGGATAACCCGGTGCACAACCCGTGGGATAATCAATGAAACAGGGGAAAAAGCAGAACAAAAACAGATTGTTTATTTTTTGAACAGCAGTGAATAACTCATCAAAACAAAAACCCCGCATAAAGCGAGGGCCGTAGAGAACGACCGGAGTCGTCAGGGGTTCCCGGGCATCCTGCTTGGTTTTTCGAGGCTTCCGTCGGTTCACATCACTGTGACACTGTAAGTAGTTAACCAAATGAAATCATATATTTCTGACTAAGTGGGCAGTCACTCTGCGGCGTTGCAACTCCGGTCACATAGCTACGGCTATGCTCCCTACGTTGCGCCTTGCATAGTAACTGCCCACTTAGCCAGAAATATACGATTCCATTTGGCCAACTACTTATAACCTCATCCTTGATGCTTCACTCAACTCAAGGTCTTAGCCTGTTTGTTGAGCCGGCTATTTTACGAACAGTGCCGTATCATCCTATCCGCTCAGATACGGAATACACTGCTTATTCCCCGTATCAATCAATAAAAAAACCTCGCCCGAAGCAAGGCTGCAAGTGCTGAAAAATCAGCCGTAAGCGGTTTTTATTATTATTGGGGTGGTATTTATTCTTAGCCAGAGAGTTAGTTTTTCTGTTCTTATTATCAGGCTCCGAAACAATCACTATCGACCTCGGCAATCACTCAATGGATAAGTACAGATTACGTATTTACCGAAACGAAAGAGTTGATCTGAGTCAACGAACCTTGGTTGACAATCGGATTGTCAAGGGGGAGTAAGCAGGTTGACCAAAATATAATTTGGTTGATACTGAAACCTTCATAAAGAATTTATAAAATATGAACTCGACCGCTTACCGGATGGCTTTTCTGACCTGCTTTACTGAAGTGACTTTTACTAAGCTATAACTTTCTGTGAACCCGCTCCCACTGTGCTTTCGCTGAACTCATCAACATGCTGGTTGGCAATGGAAATAAAATTGAACGCAATGATATTTGAAACCAAAACGACGGAAGCCATAGCGGCTTTCACCCTGTCTGACCTCCAGCAGATATTTATCCGGGATGTTGATGTTTTTTTGGACTACCTGGTTAAAAACCCGGTTCCTTTATCGAAAAACAAGAATCTGCCTCCGATTAAATGGGCTCAGTCACTTAACAGCCTTCTGTCAAAGCCAGAAATGCTGACCTTGCAACGACCAATGCTCCCTCATTATGCACAAATCATGGGGCTATTACTGTTGGTTCGCAGCTCAAGTCTTGCCAGCCTTCAGCCGGACAGCAGGGGGAATGCAGAACTCCATATCAATGAAACCCTGTACCAGCAGTGGCAGGGAATGAATGATATTGAGCGGTATTTTTCCTTGCTTGAAGCATGGATTAATCGAGGCTATGCCATGAGTGTCGGGGAGCGCATCAGTTCTATGGATGATCGTTTTCTGCCCGGGTTTATGATGATTTTCGGCGACAATGACCTTTGGCAAGGCAAAGCTGTTAATGATCCCGGCTTCTGGTTGCGCAGGGGTAAGGCATTCAATATGTCCATTCTCAAAATGACCGGACTGGCCGAGTTTCACCTTGAGGATAACAATCGGAAAATCCATTCTCTGAAATTAACATCCTGGGGGCAGTTGTTTTTAAGCACTTGTCGGCAAGGGTTTATGGATTCACTGAAAAGCGGCGAATATGAAGACGATGATGAGCAAATCAACCTGCTACCTGCGATAAAGGCAGTTCGGCCAGATTTTCAACGCACCTTTGAGCAGCCGGAACCGGTTATTGCTGCCAGTTATGTACTGTCAGTCGCTTTGGGAAATGAGTGTACCCGTACACTGAAAATATCGGCTAACCATCTGCTTGATGACCTGGCGGAAGCCATCCTTGACGCCTTTGATTTTGATAATGATCACCTTTATCACTTTCAGTATCTGAATGAATTTGGTGCGGACCGAAAAATTGCTCATCCGGCTGTCGATGACTGCGACGGCTCTACCTATAAAACCCGGCTGAGTCATCTTCATCCGGTTTCCGGAATGAAAATAACGTTTGTATTTGATTATGGTGATTACTGGGAGTTCAACATCGTTGTCATGTACGGCAGTGAAGAGACTACTTCGGAGATCATGGTCACCGAACGCAAAGGCGAAGCTCCGGAACAGTACCCGGATTATGAGGATATCTACTGATCAGAGCGCTTTTTCCAGATCGGGTTCTGGAAAACCGGGGGCGGGTCTTGATCTTTGAATGTCTAAAACCTCCTCCCTTTTTCTTTTTTGAAAAGCACAAAAAAAGGGCAGTGCCCGAAAGCACCGCCCTTCTTCACCTCACCTTACGTGAGGTTAGAGGCTACAACATTGCAGCCCCGACCATTACAGTGGTCGAATATCTTCAGCCTGAGGACCTTTCTGGCCCTGAGTGATGGTGAATTCAACTCGCTGGCCTTCTGCCAGAGTCTTGAAGCCATCACCTATGATTTGACGGAAGTGTGCAAACACATCTGGTCCGCCATTTTCCTGGGCGATGAAACCAAAACCTTTCTCGTCATTGAACCACTTAACAGTACCGGTAGTAGACATAGTCATATCCTGAATTTTAATAATAAATTTCGCCTTGCAAGAAGGCGGTAAAGCTAGAAGTTTCTTATTTTTTATGAAGAGTGCTAATGAAGAATATGACGGGTTACTACACCCGGAACATCAAATCTATGCATAACAAATAAATCACACTTTTAAGTAGTTGGCCAAATGGAATCGTATATTTCTGGCTAAGTGGGCAGTTACTATGCAAGGCGCAACGTAGGGAGCATAGCCGTAGCTATGTGACCGGAGTTGCAACGCCGCAGAGTGACTGACAACTTAGTCAGAAATATATGATTTCATTTGGTTAACTACTTAACGTCCGGCCATTATACAGAGCAATGTCCTGATAACTATGGGTGCTTACATTAATTACACGACACAAGATACTCATCCATTTGTGTATAGATGCTTAACAATGAATCTCTACTTGATGTTCTGGAGGACGCCGCTTCGTTCAGACATGTTACCAGTCACCAGACAAGGCACTTGACCGTAACCGGCGAAATCAGGAGCAGGTCGGAAACCGGGGTCGGGAAACCGGGGTCGGGTCTTGATTCTTGAATTCTTGTAAGAGAAAACTCGATTCTCAAATATCCTGCTTGAGAAAAAGTATCACTACCCAAAGCAGATCCGGTTAAATCCCAGGGTGGTAGCTTCATATCCACTATAGTTTAGTCTTATTGACTCTTCAGAACTACCAGTCTTGAGAATATTCTTGTCTGATATAGAAAGGGAATTAATATCTGGAACTTCGTCCTCATTTTTGATACTTGCTAAACTATCGTACATCTGATGCGACTGCCCTGGGTTAAATCCTGATATTCGATAGTTATAATTTCATCCGAACATGCTGGGCATCGACGTATCGCCCATGGGTACCTTTTGTTGGGCTGGCTATATCGTCACTTATGAATGCAAAGAGGGTCAGCTATTTGCCAGGTCAATGAATTTAGGCGTGTTTCAAGATGAACCATTAGTCAATGGCATGAAACCGGACCCGCTGCCGGAGTGTGATGATCTGACGCTGGCTTTAATGTTTGGCCGCTGTTACACCGATGTGTGGCTGCCTCTTGAATATACCGGTGAGATACTTCTTGGCAATGACTGGGTTGGCAGATTGGGGCCTGGCCATCATGCCACTCCCCGGACAGTTGAGTACAACGAGATCAAGAAGGTTATGTTCGCAAAAGGCAAGATTCAGCAGATAACGGATGTCTCGGACCAGTATGCAGAAGAGCGGCAAACCCTGATCAAAGCGGAAGAAGAAAAGTGGAAAAAAGAGCGGAAGGTAGAAGAGCGCCGAAAACAAAGAATGCTTTTAAAGCGAAAGCTTGTAGGGTTCTTCACCAGGAAGAGACAGCCAATGGCGACACATCGGAATGATTTGTGACGTTTGAGGCTGTTGCCCTGCCCCCGGTCAGGATAAACCAGGTGGAGGGCTTTCCTTTTGATTGTATAACGGGAAGATTTGACGAAGAACGACTGATCAATATTTAACCAGCCATTCCCAACCCGCCTGTCTGAAAGGCTGCCTTTATCCCCTAACGGTTTATCCACAATCTTTTCCACACAAATTCCGGATAACTGAAACAGGGAATAATAATTCTACAGGCAGGTACTGCAAAGGGTTATAACGAACTATTGACAGAATAAACACAACCTGCCAACAACTTATCCACAGATTTATTCTGGAAAAAGTGAGGGCGCGTGTTTATTCTTGGGCTCATTCAAAAAGGAAGCCCGACTCTCAAACATCCGTTGAAATCATTTTGCCAAGGTATGACCCGATGCCCGATATCCAGTGGACAGCACCAGGTGCCACCCTGAGCCATAAGAACGCAGCGAAGGAATTTGGCCTGACTGAGGAGGAGATTATTCGGGTGATTAAAGAAGGGACGATTCACATGCCTAAAGTAAAGAAAAAGCTGACTGCTGAACAGAAAAGAATCCGTAAAGCCGCCAGGGCGGAACGCCAGAAGAAATACCAGTGGATTTTTATCAACGGCAAGCAGGTGCGGATTAAAAGAGAGGATACCCTTGAAGCATTTGCGGAACGGGAAGACATGCTCCGCAGCGCGGACCCCATCTGGCTGCATCAGAATGAACTGTGGGAGTATATACAGACGGATGATGATGGCCTGGATATTGAGCCATCAGAGAGTGATCTGGCAATCTGGGAGTGGGATGGTGAGAAGGTGCCTTTTTGAAGGGGCGGCACTTGTCACTGTTGCCCTGTCAGTCATGTGCAGCATGAGAGGCCCAGTTAAACTTATAGTTCAGCGGAGGGAGTTCATAATGCTTCGAAAAATAGGCCTGTAAAAGTTCACCCTCAAGGGCATAAGCTTCCTTTTTTCGCCGACATGTTTTCCAGCATATCCATAATTTTTCATGGGGGAATATGCTGTCAAAGTTGAAATTGTAGAATCTCCAGCCTGCCATATGGCCACGGTTCCGATGCCCCAGGGAGCAAGCTCTGAACGCTGCCATCCTCTTTTTCAAGTTATCCGATTCACCGATATCAAGAATACCCTGTTTGTCAGTACCATGGGCTCGGTGAATTCTCCGAT
The DNA here is from genome assembly GCF_002864045.1 of Endozoicomonas acroporae. Taxonomy (GTDB): domain Bacteria; phylum Pseudomonadota; class Gammaproteobacteria; order Pseudomonadales; family Endozoicomonadaceae; genus Endozoicomonas; species Endozoicomonas acroporae. The sequence continues at coordinate 102,166 of NZ_PJPV01000045.1, read as the reverse complement.
GAGCTGCAATCATATACACGCCCGGCTGATCCGGAATAAAGGCTCTGTCTAATTCTTTGAGCAGCATCCAGTCAGTCCAGCCGACCCCGTCATAGTTGTCCATATTATTATAAATTCCGATTTGGACGTTGCTTCCCCAGGCTCCCTCGTTCGGTGAGGAAACCCATCCTCCTACCTTTTCGTATCCAACTCCCAGTAATCCATAATCCGCACCCGGCCAATGGTCTGCATATCCGGCTGCCGGGTGCTGGTCTGATCCAGTCCTTTATAACTGATCAGAAAACTGCACAACTGCTGTTTACCATTCACTTCACGCTGGGCCAGAAACATACCCGGCCCTGGTCGTAATTCTCGTTCTACCACCAACAGGGTGAAGCCGGTAAAGCACTCGATGGTTTCCGGCACATAGTAATACTCGTAGAGTTTCTTATCCCGGGGTTTGTGTTGCTGGCTGACAAATACATCCGGCACCCTGGCAGTCACTTCATACCAATCCCCTTCCGGTGGTACAACGGTTACATGGGTGAGCATGGTCGCATTTGCTGCCGGCTCTTTGGGTTTCTCCGGTTCCGGGTCGTAAGGATCCCCCACCCCCGTGCTCAGCCAATGGCTGGAGACACCGGTGGCCACCGCCAGCCGTTCCACATATTTGTGCGGATTATCAATTTTGCCACTGGCCAGGCGGTACATGTAGCTGCGCTCGATGCCCGTGTCACGGGACAGGGCGCTGGCGGTTTTTATTCCCTTCAGTTTCATGGCAGTGGCCAGACGGTCTGCAAAAGTTTTATTCATGATTCATTGCCTCTGGCTATAACAGGCTTTCGCCAGACAGGTTGGATTGAGTTTCGATACTGCCTTGATGAAGTATGTTTTATTGGATGATGGTCTCGAGGGTATTGCTTTTACTTTTGAAACTGGGAAGGTTCGCAGGTGATGCTACGTTCTATTTATTAGCATTGTGATTTATTGATTGCACAGCTGCCTTTCACAAGGTATGCCATCACGGTCACCGTCCATATTGGTGCCAGGGCAATTATCCTGGTAAAAGGTGGCTTCTTCACAGGAAGTCATTTGGGAGCAATGGGTTTTGCCACTGCAGCTAAACCTGGCGGCATCACTGGACGATGAGGACTCAAACAGTGACATAACTGCTTGAGGTTCTGGAACAGAACCGCTACTGGTCGCCAGCTTCTGATAACCGAATACTTCCTGGAGTTGATGGTGTGGTTATGACTAAAGAAATAGAGAAGTCATTAAATGACTGCCAAGTCGTAACCAAAATAACTTGCTACGACTTTCACAAAAACAACCACCCATGTTGCAATAAACAAAACCATGATGAATGAGTACATCAAAGATTGGCTGCCATTTTTGTGCTTGATATTTCTATGCTGGGTTAAGCCGAGCTCTTCCTCAAGTTCTTTGCAACGCACATATTTTTGATTTCTAATGCTTCGAAATTGTCTGGAAAACATCCATGAGCACAGGATCAGGAAAATACCGATCAGGCAAAAAAGCAGGATAACAATACCTAATGAATTTTCATTTATATTACTTAAAACAAAGCCTAAAAGAACCGCACTAACACCCCATGTTAAGGTGGAGACAGACCATACCAAACTATCATGATGTTGGGCAGAGCTCTGAGCCATTTCGTATTCAAGGTGTTTGCTTTCAATTTTTATATCGTTATCGTCGGTCATGTCGGTCATGTCTGTCCTTAACAGGGTAAATTTATATTTTTTGAGATTATTTAGCAGTTGGTTTTAATATTGGCCTTTTCTCCATCTCTTGGCCGTAATCTTCTCGAGCTTTCTTCGGTACTTCTTGAGACAAAACTCACTTTTTGTACCCTTCAACATATCAAAAACATCTTCCACAATTATTGCACTTATCGCATGAAGTGCCTCATGCCGTGATAGCCCCTGCCTTACCAATTTTGTTACCGTTTCAGAGACGAGATCAACATTTGTGGCGATCTGATTTTCAACAACCACATGCATATAACAGTGCATTGTCAATGCACCATCATCTTGAAATTCTTCTTCTGTGGACTCATGAAAGTTAGAGACGAGTATTTTTCTTTGTTCATCATCAAGAACGAGCCATTCACTTACATTTAATGGCTTATTGGGGTTGTAATATTTCATTTACAATACCTTTGAGTCCTCTGATCGATTATTGGAAGCATAAATTATTTTTTATTTGGTAGAAGCACCTGACAGTAAACACCGGGGCCAGGTATTTTTTCTTGACGCATAAATCAGATAAACCGAAGCTGTGTTAGATCCTTTTTTGAATGGATTCAAGATTAAAGACCTGACCCCGTTTTTCTTGAAGATTTATGGATCAGGTTTCACCATCATCGTTGAACCGCCCGGTGCGGACCCGCATGCCGGGTGCTGTGGGGAGGGCTGAAGAAAGATCAGCCCTTACCCGATTTAGAGCAACCATGCCTCTCAAGTATCTCTCTGATTGTATGTGATGCAAGGTAAACCAGTAATGTGCTAATACCAGATATAACAACAGATGATAAAAACAACATTCCCAACATAGCTTGAGGTATTTCGCTGGAAAAAATCCAAATTGCTAAACTAACTGCACAGCAAAGAATACAGATGAAAATAGATGCTATTACACGGTCAACTACTTTTTGATAACTTGGCCACTCATAGAGTTCTTTGTTTGAACTGTTTTCGAGTGGCGCTCTTAATTTTGAAGAAAACTTAAAAGTTGCACCGGCAAAAAGAAAAGGCAATACAGGAACGTATTTCCAAATTTCCTCATTGCCTCTGATTTTCTCACCAAGCAAGGTTAAAAACGAATAGTCATTTTTCCAGAAGAAATACATTAGTAGAAGAAATAATGTTTCTGGTGAAATGATCGTGAACTTTAAGATATCTAAGATTCGTTTCAATTTAATGCCCTAAATGACGTTTTTCTTTAATATCATCAAATATCTTTTTGGCTTTTTGATAAAGTTCTGCTGGAACTGGGCTTGTAAAAAATGAAAAGTTTTTTACAGTTTCTGAAGTTTTGATAGTAATGAACTCATCACCAGATTTACCTCTTACCAAGCCATGACCATAGCCGTCAGCAGCCATTAATATAGCAGCATCACTAATGGGCAAGGGTTTTTCAGTTCTGTACTCGTTTTCCTCAGTCTGTTCAGAAGCTTTTTTAATGTGTTCAGGCAGGTTTGTGTTCAATGGCTTATTTTCAGGAGATTCTTCATCTATATTCATTCTATCGGTATTTCTATCTATAAGATAATTTTTTAGATCTTCCCACAAAGAGCCAAACATTGGGTTTGGAGGTGATACTTTTGCTTTAACTTCATAGATTCCTTCTAATGATGAAACTTTAGCTGCAAAGCTACGAAGATCAGAAATCATTTCTATATCACAATCTACGAAAAAGTTACTATGAGTCTCTTCAACTATTGAGCAAAATCTATTAATGAAAACTGTTTGTTCAATATGACTGTGAATATTTAGAAAAGCTATTCCGGAATGCTCAGGGATATATACAAAGGGGCTTGATGCAACTCGTAAATTGTTTTCAAATTGAGTTTCCTCAGTCCGTTTCTCTGTATCAACAACAACTACTTCACCTTGCGGCTTATATTTGCTAAGTCTCCCGAATATAAAATGATCAAAGTTGTCTCTATGCTCTTCAACGTCAATAAATGTCCATGAATTGCCTCTGAAATTTACTGATACAGGTTCTTTAATTGCATCAATTAGTTTCTTTTGGTCAAGAGTTCCTAGTTTAAGAACTCTTCCCATATAATATGTGCCTCTTCTTTGCACGATACCTCCTTGGTTGCTCTAACCTTTGCATCACGGGCGAAGACCCGTTGATGCTGTTGTTGAACCAAGCCGCTAACGCGGCAAAAAATCCGTTCATCCCAGCCACCCAACCATTGCCAATACTTCCTGATATCCACACCACTCCGGCGCGGCTTATATAAGGAAGCAACATGGAACGTTCTGAGCAAATCCGGTTTGACAAACTGTATCAAAAACACCTCACCACCCTGAAACTTCAGGGCAAAAGAAAATCAACCATTGACCTTTACAGCAGGCCGCTTCGGCGGCTGGCAACCTTCTTTGACCGTTGTCCTGACAGACTGAAACCGGGGTCGTGAAACCGGGGTCGTGAAACCGGGGTCGTGAAACCGGGGTCTGAAACCGGGGTCGCGCGTGAAACCGGGGTCGGGTCTTGAATCTTGAACACATCGAACGGAAACCGGGGGCGCGGAAACCGGGGTCGGGTCTTGAATCTTGAACACATCGAAGATTAAAAACTGCCTTTCAATTCTTGCCCTAAAATTGTTCAACCCACTTTTTCAGTTTTCTGATGCAGAACTATTCGCACTGTTTTTAATCGAGATCTGGTCGTTTAACGTCCAAAAATCGTAAATAACACCAAGGCCAAGAAAGCCAATGGTAAACAGATACAAAATTCCCGATATCCATTTCCCCAGGTACATACGGTGGACGCCGAATACACCAAGGAATGCCAGCAAGATCCATGTAACAGAGTAATCATACTGGCCACTATGGAAACGAAAATCCGCTTCCCGATCCATGGCCGGGATAAGGAAAAGATCGATCAGCCAGCCTATGCCAAAGAGACCAAGGGTGAGCAACCAGATAGTCCCTGTTACCGGTTTGCCATAATAAAAGCGGTGAGCGCCAAGAAAACCGAAAATCCAAAGTACATAACCGATAACTTTACTATGGGTGTCGTTCATTTTTATCACCTGAACCATTGGAAAAACGATGGGGTCTTGGTTTTTACACACTACATGTTCTTGACCGGAAAAAACCGGCTTTATGCTTGTCCTACCCAATGCCTTAAATCAAAAAAACATTGCAACACTTTCCTGATCCGCAACGACGCTACCGCCCATCCAGCCATTTTCAGGAATAGTCAGGTAACGCCTTTTTTGAACGACACTCAATGTTTAGTTGCATAGGCATAAAATAGTACCATCGAAAAGTTTACAGTGGTATTTGTTTGGCAAGATGCAGCCGATACCCATATTTTACACTTCTTACACGGCCAATAATTACAATTCTGTTTTTTGTATATATCCTTCTGCTAATTGCAGACAACATAAAAGCAGCTTCAATAAATCCACTCCAGCAGTGCATTATTATCAATGAGTTAGATATCACACCCCATAACTTACACCTGAATATTCTCAAAAAGTACTCATATTGAAACACTGTATGTATTTACATATCATAAGTTTTATAGCACGATAGTTCTCAACGGATCTCAACATCCTCAACTGAATAAACCGATAACAATAAATGGACGTATATTATGAACAAAAGGAACATTTGGCTCGCCAAGGTCTCTCAGCTTGTTTATCTCCCGATTCGCCTTCTGGAGTCCTGCCTTGTGCTTCAGCTTTGCGGCGGCAGACTGCTCCTGATCTTTGGCTCGCTGGCCTTCGCCGGATTCCTGGTAGCGGTTGATGCTGTTGGCGATCTCGTTAATATCTACCGTCATCTCGTGCAGTTCATCGGTGTAACGGTTGCGGTTGGTCACCTTGTCTCGCACAAAGCTGCCCAGTAATGGGTTGTCTTGCAGAGTGGGTGTTGGTTTGTCGGCAGCACCCGTTGCTTTTCGGGTTATGGCATCGGCGGCCATCAGGGTATAACTGCCCAGCGACCCGAAATAGCCCCTGATCAGATGCTCCAGCTTTTTGGGGGAACGCATCCAGTCCGGCGCTTCTTCTGGTATCCACTGCACCAGCTCTTTCAGGGTGTCGCTGGTGTAAGGATCGTACTGTGCCTCTGGCTTCAGGTTCTGCAAGCGCATGGGGAGAATGGGCCGGTCACGGAAGCGGTCCCGGTTTTCGGACACTTCCCAGATTGGCTTGATGATTTGCGGGATGGGGTCAAGATTAAAGATATTCATCACCAGCCCGTACATCATATCCCTGGTCCACTTCATATCCTCATGGCCATCCAGGCTCTGGGTGATAATCTCCGGCAGGGTGGCAAAGATGGCGCCCACTTCAAAGGGCTTGGGTATCCGGTAATGACCCTCTTTGCCTTCACCGATCCAGAAGTGGTGATACCCCAGCTTGTCATCATTGGTCAGTTCTTTGTATCGGTCATCGTCCTCGTAGTGTTTCATCAATGCCCAGGCGGCCATGCCATAAAGCAGGCCACGGAAAATCACCGGACCGGAAAATGACGACAAATCCCAGGTATTACTCGGCTTGATGCCCCGCCACAGCCGGTTAACTCCCTGCAACAGAGAGTTAAAGAACGGAATGGAGTTCACCATAAACCGGATCAATGGCCACTGGCCGCTGCGGGTGAAGTTCAATACATCCAGAGACTGGAAGGCTGCTTCGGCAGTGGAACCGCCCTGTTCGATGGCACGCTCATAGACGTGCAACCGGTTGGCGTTTTCAAAACGGGAACCGAACCCTTTCCACAAATCCCACAACTGTCCGGGGCGGTTAATGATTCGCTTCCGCTCTTCCGGTGACAGTTTTTTGCGGACATTATCCGAATTGATGGAGTAATAGCCGCCGCCGCTCATGCCGCCACCCATGGCCAGCGCCCAACGGGTTTCATCTTCCTTTAATGACTTTCGGAAACCTCTGACCGCACCGGCCACCGGATTCAGCTTCATTGGTTTGCCATTTACCTCCGGGGCAATATGCACCGCCGTGGACAGGGTATCCCTGAACAGGTTGCGCAGCCAAAAATCAGGCAGTGAGGTTACCCCTGTGGTGAGCACCTTGCGAGGGAGCCCAATCAGCTTCTCAAAGGCGTTATGGGCCGGTGAGCCCAGATCCTGAATGGCGGCATACAACAGTGGGTCTTTGGTCTGATAATATTCCAGCTTACCGTTAACCGATACGCTGACCACGCCATTGCCCGGTTCCACATAGGCGCTTAACAGGGCCTTCCAGCGACGCATTTGGGTCGGTGTCAGGTTGGTATCCAGCTCCATATCCCGCAGTCGTTCAACCACTTCCTGATCAGACATGGTGAAGGCAGCTTCCATCTTCTCCAGTGCACCCAGGCGCACCCCATCCTCCACAATGCGCTGTTGGGCAATGTTCTTGAAAGCGGCATCAATCATCGCTCGGGTATTACGAACCATCGCTTCCAGTGGTGCGATCTTTTCGACGCCACCGGTGAGTTTCCGGATTCCTGACTTCTGGCCGGATAATCCTCTTTTGATGCGACCTCCATCCTGCTCCTTCGCTTCCAGGTCATGTACCCGATGGAAGGGCAGGTAGTCGTCGGTTTCAAACAGTTTGCGAACGTCCTTATCCAGCAGACCGGAAGCCTCCATAAAGTCCAGCAGGTCTTTATTGTGGGCCTGATAACTGTCTTTTACTTTATTGAACCGGGCTTTCAGCTGCGGCTGAGTGTCTACCCAGTTCTGGATGGTTTTTATCTTCTGTTCGTCGTACAGATTCTCCCTGCTCTGCTGATTCAGATCCTTACCCAGTTTCAGGTCTTTCTCCATCTGCTTGCGATCACGGTTCCAGGCAGAGCGCCCACCCTGATACTCATCGGGAGCAATGGCATCCAGAGTCTCTTTCATGGTCTGCCCCTGGATCAGCAACTGATTGCCTTTGGCTCTGGCGGCCTTGTCTTCATCGATAATCCGCCTCGCCCGGATACTGCCTGCCCAGACCTCCTGAGTTTCCAGTTCGCCCCGCTCGGCCACCGGGGTAAACACCTCCACAATCCCCTGGCTGTTTGGCTTTATTATCACGCTGCCGTCTTTCAGCATCGGCGTGCCTTTAAACAGCACCGCTTCTGCGACACTTTCCGAGTTCCGGCTCAGGTGCGCTGCTTTGCTGGCGGACAGGGCAGCATCCAGCAACTTGCCATCATTCAGCTGTTTTTCATTGTGCTCAACAATGGCAAAACGGTTGAATATTCCCTGATTGGCTTCTACCTGCCACCGCTGGATATGTTCAACCAGGGTGCGGGAATCCCACTGCTCTTTCAGCCGGTCCAGCTTGCTTTTTGGATTGATGCCGCCATGGATATCTTTGATCACTGACTGCACATCGTCGGGTATATCTTTCAGGGCATAGCGGGGGGAGTTGTCGGGCTTCTTATCTTTTTGTCCCAGTCGCGCTCCCAGCGCTTGGTGGGATTTCCCCCATCCCTGGGGGTCATCTTTCAGTGAAAAGAGCGGCTGGCCATCCTTCAGTACCGAGTCGCGCATTTTGTCGGTGACGGTCACGGACCACACCTTGTCCTGCTTATTCTCATAGGGATACTTTTCCTGATGGAACGCCATCTCAATGGGATCCAGCTTCGCTCCCCATTTCCTGGTGTATTTTTTCATGTAATTGGCAAGGCGCTTGTCGTAGAACTCACGCATACCCTTGCCATCCTTACCCACCACTTCATTCATACCTTCCAGGGTGAACTCTTCGCTATGCTCGGCAAATACCGTCTGATCAATCTGGTGAATCGCCTCAGCTTCGGAGTTGAAATACAGAAACTCATCATCCTGGGTGTATAGGGCATCGCCATTGGCAGCCCGAAGAAACCAGCGTTTCTGCTCATCGTCAGCATCCTGCTCTGCTGACCACTGGCTGCGCTCCTGTTTCAGCGTTTCATAAACGTCTCTGGTTTTTTCCCGGGCCTGCTCCGCCAGACGATGCCCGATATAAGTAGTTAACCAAATGAAATCATATATTTCTGACTAAGTGGGCAGTCACTCTGCGGCGTTGCAACTCCGGTCACATAGCTACGGCTATGCTCCCTACGTTGCGCCTTGCATAGTAACTGCCCACTTAGCCAGAAATATACGATTCCATTTGGCCAACTACTTAGTCTGCCAGTGACGACTCGGGTGCCACCATACTGCGGGTGACGCCATTGCGGTCTTTAGCTTCCAGCTCAAAATCTTGCACGACGCCTTCTTTATTCAGCCGGGGATATAAGTAGTTAACCAAATGAAATCGTATTTTCTGACTAAGTGGGCAGTCACTCTGCGGCGTTACAACTCCGGTCACATAGCTACGGCTATGCTCCCTACGTTGTGCCTTGCATAGTAACTGCCCACTTAGCCAGAAATATACGATTCCATTTGGCCAACTACTTACCCGCAATTCCCGAACCACCTGACCCAGACCGGGATACCGTTCCACCTGTTGCATGGCACTGGTCCAGGCGATCCGGTCAAAGCCTTGTTCAGCAGCATGGCGGATCATCCGTTTCATAATCAGGTTGGGCCAGTTCTCTTTCAGCGGAGCGTCGGGCACCATACGGTGAATATTGGGTGCCTTGCCGCTATGGAGAGACTGGAGTTCTTGCTCCAGCGCTTTCAGTTCATCCAGTAACCGGGCCTTGCGATGGGTCAGTTCCTCAATGGTGCTGATGGTCTGATCGATTTCGGTTTGCAGTTTTTCCCTGAGTTCTTCATCACCCCAGTGATTCCAGCCTTCTTCATCCGACAGCCGTTCGTACAGTTCATCCCGTTTGTCTTTGGCCTGATAAAGCCGGGTGACCACGGCCTGTTCTTCATCGGTCTTTTTGGCCTTCTCTTTTTTCAATTCTGCGATCCGGTTCCCATGTTGCTCATGTTGCCTCGCAGCTTCCGGAGTCTGATAGCCGATAGCCCGCCCGTCCTGATGCCAGTCGCTTTGCACCTCATCAATAAACAGGATCTTCTCGTTTCGCCCATGGATATTTTGATTAAACGACTGGAATCGTACATGAGCCAGCGGGTTCGACAGGTCCCCCCAGTGATGGTGTGTATAGCTATCCACGCCCCACTGGGTAAATGGCTGGCTTTCACTGAGTGCTGCGGCAATCGCTGAGGCTTCGGTGGCATGGCCCGTGGTAATAATCTCGGACTGATTGTCTTTATAACGTGCGACTATCCAGCTATGGAGATCATTATTATGGGCTTCATAAACCAACAAGTCTTTCGGCATACTGCCTTTGTTTAATACTGCAATCTCCTCTTGAGTCAGCGGGTTCCGGTTTCTCTGGTCAGGGTCTGAGGGAATAATCGTGCGGTTGTCTTCCAGGGTAAGAATCAGTTCGGAGTAGTCTTCGCCACCGGCCATGGTGTACTCCCGGTAACGGACACCGGCCTCATCACGAAGCTCAGCCTCCAGATCATCCCGGGCATCACTTTCCCGCTCATCTTCCCAGACGGCCAGTGCCGCTTCTTCTTTTTCCTGATAGCTGACGTGATCGGTGACCAGCTCTTTGCTGTCGGTATTTTCGATGCTGTTATTGGCTCTCCAGGTGGCTTCTTCATGGAGAGCAGACTTAATCAGATTGCCGTCCTCATCCAGCAGGCTTTCTATCTCATGGTCGTCCAGGGCTTCGTGCTCGTAGCGATCTTTCAGTTCGTCATAGTTGTATTCATATTCGCTGTCCCATAGCTCCTCCCTGGCAGTGTTCAGGGCGTTTTCTATTTCATCCAGATGGTAACCGTGCTCATAATCGCCGATACGCTCATTAATAAACCGTCGACGTATATCATCCAGACGCTCTTCCAGCTCTTCTTCATTGGCTGCGGTATTTGAAGTCGCCAGGTCTTCTGCGATGCTGACCTCATTCTCGCGAATAAACGACAGTATATCAGATTTGCTGAGCTTTTCTCCTTGCTTGCTATCGAGCCATAGATCCAGACCCAGCCATCTGATCTCCTCATCCTGGACAAAGTTGCCTTTCTTGATGGCATTCAGCCAGCTCTGGGCAGGCAGTTTGTCCGACTTCACGGCAGCGGCACTGCGCTCTACGGCAGAGTAAAAGGTGGGCGCACGGCCAGCGTCGTTATAGCGGTTGCCTGTCGGACCGTTGGGATTAAAGCTGCCATTACGCTTCAGATGCCCACGGGCCGCACTGAGCAACTCCACCGCATCGGCATCGGTCCACTTGATGTTGGGGAACAACCGGCGCAAGGCATTGCGGATCATGCTGACCACTTTGGTCAACAGGCCGTTCTTCGGATCTTTCTCCGCCAGGTGTGCCAGGTATTCCTCGGCAACGATCCGGTTGGCTTCTGCCTCGCTCTTGCCTTCCATCTGCCGAGCGTAGCGTTTGGCCAGTGCCTGCTTCAGCCGGTCGCTCATATCCCGGTGGATTTCATCAAGCACGGTATCCAGCCGCTTGCCCAGCAAACCACGGACGCCTTTATTGCCCACCAGTTCATGGAGTACGGTACGGGTTGCCTCGCCCACATTGTCCAGGTTGGCAGCGATCAGGTAGGTGTCGCCCGTGTCCGGGTCAAACATGCCCCGGACACGGCCTTGAGCCTTGTCGCTGATGACTTTCTGGTAAAGGTGTGAGGGCAGTTCGGTTTCAGACTGCAATACATGAATGGCCTGACCGAGTTTCTGCTCCAGCGGCTTCAGCTTCAGCCGCAGGGGGCCGGACTGGATGCCTTTGGCGTTGGTGTCTTTGCGCAGGGCGTAGAAGGAGCCTCGCTCGTTCAGGTTAGGGAAGCCTTGTTCAGCGGCTGACTGGTAATCACCCTCCTTGCCGGTAAAGTGATCCAGCACATTAATCCGGTCGCCCCGGTTGAAAAAGTTGATCAGGTTCCGGGTGCCTTTCATGGCCAGTGGCGAACCACTGCTTTTCAGGATGACCGACGAACTGTTGGTGCTGTCCAGTGCCGTCATAATCCGGGCAGCCGCCGGGTTCCCCAGCCGCGCTCCCGGCGCTTGGTGGGATTTCCCCCGTCCCTGGGGGTTATCCGTGGGGTGTCGCAGGGTCTTCAGGTCGCTGTCCGACAATGGCAGGACGCCGGTGACATTGTATTTGCTGTCCAGCAACACCACCGCATTGCCACTGATCGTATCCAGAAAGGGGCGCACCGTTTCCGGTGAGCTGAAGTTGATGTGAGGCCGGTTAAAGCGCAGTCGCCGTTCGGTAATGGGGAATGCTTTATTGCGAGCCATGCGCTTAGGTGCCACCGCTCCTGTCTGCTCCGTACCATCGGCATCCATAATCCTGGCGTGGCCGGTGATACCCACCACAGCATGACCCATATTCACTACGCCACTGCCGTCCAGCACCTCGTTCAGGCTGTGGGTAATATGCACATCGGAGGTACTTGGCTTAGGATCACCGGACGGATGGTTATGGGCAAACCAGACGCTTTTGGCATCCGGTGTGGCGACCACCGCACCGGCCAGTGTCCAGGGTGACACGGAGGCAGAGGCTTTCTGCCCCTTGCTGTGCTTGATGACATTGATCACCTTGTTATTGCCATCAAGCACAATGGCGTACATTTCCTCCTGCGCCAGCTTGCGGATCGGGGCGATGAAGTGGGCAAGGTCGTCGTGGGTGTGGATGGTGTCGGTGCCTGCCCTTATGGTGCCGGTTTCAACGTGCTTAACCAGAACACGTTGGTTCTCGATGATTTGCTGCCTCCTTTCGTCACCCGATAGATCGGGGGAGGCGAATAGGTCCCGCTGACCAGTCGCGCTCCCGGCGCTTGGTGGCACTTCCCCCGTCCGTGGGGGTTGACCAGCGGCAACCGGATCACCTTTTCCGGGTCCTTTCCGGCTTTGTATTTGCCCGGAATCTCGCTCATTGTTTACTGCTCCTGCCTGGCCTTGGTCGTACCAGTCGCGCTCCCGGCGCTTGGTGGCACTTCCCCCGACCTGGGGGTCGTACTTGCCGTCTTTTCCCTCAATCCCCGCAAAGTCATCATCCGTCCATTCATCACTGTCCAGGGTGCCATCGGGGCGGCCTCCCGCATCAACGGCATCCAGCAGGTCGTCTACTTCATCCCTTTGGGCTGCTTTCTCGGTTCCTGGGGCAGACTCAGTTGCTCGCCCTGCGGGTTCTCCCGGTTCACCTTTTCCGTTGCTGCCTTCAGCATCTTGAACAGGTCCGGTTTGCCGGGTCGTTTTCGGGTCCTTGATCGGAGTGCTCTTGTCGCCATAGTCTCTCTCCAGTTGTTGGTTGGTCTGGTCGATCAGATCATTCAGCGTAGCCTCTTCGCTGCCAAACATATCCCCACCGGCCTGCCCCTGCCTCTGGAGGTACTGCTCAATCTGGCTGGCCAGCTCAGAGAGTGCCTGCCCCACCTGCTTCGACTTGTTCAGGTTGGCATCAAGCCAGCGGGCGAACAGTTCCGTTTCCGGGCTAAAACTGTCCAGCAGGGAACGCTGGTCCAGAATCTCGTCCACCGACTGGCCACGGTTGCGGCTGTCTTGCAAGATACGGCTGGCTTCCACCAGTGAATCAATAACACCATAGCCACCGAGCTCAGGATCTATACCTTTGGCCTTGGCAAAGTGCGGTGCCGCCATAGCCAGCGACTTGATCAGGTTCTTCAGGTCCGGTTTGTCGTCCTCGGCAAACAGGCTGTTCAACCGTTCATCATCGTAGGCTTTCATAAACAGGGCCGACTCCACCCGGTCGCGCATCTGTTTATTCCAGTTCCCGTCCTTCGTCTTCAGCTCCCCGGCTTCATCTCCGAGTCGGTCAGCGAACCGGGCAAGGAACGTATCATTGCTGCGGTGCAGCAGGTCGCCCGTGCCATCGGTATCAAAGTGGCCCAGGTCTTCCTGGGTAATGCGGCTGGCGTCCAGCTTGGCTTTTTCCGCCGGGGACATCGTAGCGGTTTCGGACTTGTTGGCCTCCTTGGTGAAAGATACCCGCTGGTCCGTGTCCAGCTCGCCCTGCCGCTGGCGCACCAGTACCGGTTCTTTGAACCCGTCAATGTCCTCCGGCTTCAGGCCAAAGGCATCAGCGTTATCCTTCAGGTACTGGCGGTAGGCTTCAGCCCGGTCCCCATAAAGGCGGTATGCCTTGCGGATCGCAGACACCCGGCCATTGCCGCTTTCCACCACCCGGTCACTGCCGATGATCGGCGCGCCACTGCTGGCCAGCGGGTTAGCGCCGAGCTTCTTCGGGTTCAGCTTGCTGGCAATGCCCCGGATCTGGGTTTCACTGGCCTGCCTTGCCCGATCCCTGGGTTGCAGTTCTGCCGGGTAGTCCGGGTTGACCCTGCCGGTGTCGTTGTGGCTGGTGATCAGGTCGGACTGTTCATAGAGGGCATACTGCGTGCTGACTTCCCGTTCATCGGCCATCACCGTTTCGTCGGCCTTGCCCAGTACCGGCTTTTTTCCAGAAGGTGTCCCCGACTTCTGCTGCGGAGTGAGTCGCATCCCTTCCTGCCGCTGGCGAGCCTCGATGGCCTGCACTTCCCGTTCAAAACGGATACCTTCCCCGCTTTCTACCATGGCCTTCAGGTTGGCCAATGCCTCTTGCATGGAGGTCGGCGTAAAGCCCCGGCCCCCTTTACGGGCTTTCATTTCCAGATTGCGCTGGTTTTCGATCAGTCTGCGGACGCGGCGCTTCTTGCCGGTATCCCCTTTGCGCCAGTTGAACGAACGGAACAGGCGGTTCAGGCTGTTCATCCGTTCGGTGTAGCTGGTCAGGTCCTGATCGGGGTCGCCGGTATACTCTGGGGAGCCAGGGTGCTGGGCGGGGGCCTTGTCGATCTGATCTCGGCGACGCTGCTGGCTGTCCTGCTGTGCTTCTTCAGGATTGGCTGATACGTTGCCATGGCGGTTGCCGGTAAAGTCGGCTTGCGGATAATGGGGCAGGGCTTGTTGTCGGGGTTCGACTGGCTGAGACTTTTCTCTGGTGACTGTCCGGTTCTTCCAGCGGTTCTTCTCTGGTACCGGCTTCTGCTCCTGTTCAGGCATACCCACAGTGCGGGTATCCATTGGCTGCCTGCGCGGGTACTGCCCCTCCTGCCCCACGGTTCGCCCCTGCCACTGGCTCGGCTGCTCCATGTTGTTAGCGGGGTCGGCAGTCTCTACATAGCGTTGGCCAAACCGCACTGCTTCTGCCGGATTACCGGGTCGGTTGCGTTGCCAGGCTGGCTGATCATACCAGTCGCGCTCCAGGCGCTTGGTGGCACTTCCCCCGTCCTGGGGGTCGTAACCACTGAAATCCTGCGGCCCGGCATTCGGGTTGTCGGACACACCGCCACCACCGGGAGGATCATTCGGGTTATGGTCATACCACCCTGTAGGAACTTCCATTTTCGGATCAGGCGGGTGGTGCTGCCCGGTCAATGGGTCGGTATAGCCCTGGTGATGATCTGCCCAGCCTTCCGGTGCGGCCTGTGCTTCGGCCTGCGGCACCTGCTCGCCATGATGCTGCAACCAGCTCTCCAGATTGGCAATGGCCATGGAGTTCTGCCGCAGTTGCTCTGCCAGCATGGTCTGGTCGGCGTTGGGCTCCTGCATCTGGTCTTGCAGGGTCTGGTTCTGACTCATTAAGTCGTTCAGTTTTTCCTGAGTGGCAGTGACCTGTTCCGGGTTCCGTACCCGGCCAAGGCCACCCACCAGGCCACCCACCGGACCACCGATGACCATACCGGTCAAGGCCTGCCCCAGGGCATTATCGGTCAGGCCAACAGTCTGACCGGCCTGCTGCTGGCCATAGTTTTCGGCCATCTGCTGGCCGTAGCCTTCACCGAACTCCTGGGTTCCTTCAGTCAGCAACCCTTTCAGGGCATTGGTGCCACGGGTGCCAGCGTTTTTCAGGATAATGTTTTCCAGGGCAGGACCACCGATGCCCATGGACAATGCCCCAACCCCTGCGCCCGGCAGGAAGGCAGCCTGTGCCGCTTCTTCGGCCAGCAGTGCCTTGGCCTGCTCAAAAGGCGCACGGGTATCGCCGCCCCCGGCCTGTTCATAGGTCTGCTGGTAGAGCTCCTGGAACCGGGGATTGTCTTTCAGGTCCTCATAGCCGAGATTCAGGATGGTATTTTTTGCGCCTTCTGCCGCAGCGCCACCGATCATGGCACCGCCGGTCAGTCCATAGCCGGTATGATTGCCTACCTTGTCGATGGTATTGGCCAGCCCCTGTACGCCACGGGCTTCGGCCAGTGTGCCCACGCTGGCGGCCCTGCCCGCACCGGCGGCCAGTGCCTTGTTGCCGACACCGGCCAGTGCCTTGCCCCCCAGACTCAAGCCCCGGCCTACGGCACCACCGGGGATCATGGAGGGGATCAGGGAACCCAGACCGGAGACAATGCCCAGACCGGCACCGGCCCACGTACTCTGGTCACTGAAACCAAAACGGCCATCGGGTTGGGTGCCAATATTAAAGCCCTGCAACGCCTGACCGGCAGAGGGAGACATATCGTCAATCTGCTGCTCGGCCTTTTTGCGCAACCAGTTAGCCGGGGCATTCTGACCATTGCCACCAAACACCCGGTCAACACCGGACACCAGATCGGCAGAGCCCTGATAGGCACCGTGCAAAAAGGCATCCCCCATATCACCGAGCACACCGCTGTCCGGGTTGCCCCGTGGTTTGGTGCGCTGGTTAAACTGGAGGTAGGCGTCTACGTAGTGTTCATCCGGTACATGGGGGGCAATATGCTGCTGCCAGTACTGCTGGCGTTGTTGCTCCCGTTCGGCGTCATTGGCCTGCTGGTAGGCGGGCGTCGCAATAAAATCGTGCCAGTTCATAGGGTCGTCCGTGACAGTGGTCGGTGGTCGGTGATCGGTGGTCAGTTAGCGACCATAAACGGGGTTGAAGTCGAGGAAAGTGCCGGGAGCCCTGCGCATGGGATAGGAGCCGGGGTTATGGCCATAACCCCGTTTTGGAACAGGGGTTGATGGTACGGCAGAAGGTGGCGGCGGTGCTCCAACCAGTTCATCAATGACATCCTGATAGGTCTTTTCTTTGGGAGCCGCCTCTGTCTCCCTGGGACCAAACAGGTCAAAGTCCGGGTTATCGTTCTGGTATTGCGTCTGCCCATTCTGATAACCGGGGTCGCGGGGCTGGTAGGGCTTCATCAACTGGTCCAGTGCAGCCCTGACGGCTGGGGGCTTCAGCTTGGCCAGTTCATCCTGACTCAGGTTCTGACCGGCCAGTGACTGGGTAGCCATGGCTTCGGCCATGGGCATAAGCTGCTCCATCAGCTTGGCAGGATCGCTGGCACCCTTACTGCCGGGGTCGTAGGTTTGCTGCCGTTGACCGGCAAAGTTGTTCAGGTTGGAGAGGGAGCTGAGATAGAACTGCTTGACCGGGTTGCCATCGTCACCGAGCAGGCTGACCAGTGGATCTTCGTTGCGGTCGCTGTGGTTCATTTGGATGGAGGATACGTTACCGGCCTTAATACCGGGGTGCTGGTTGATAAAGTTAATAGCATCTTCTGCATCCCGTGGGTCCTGCCCCTGATGGTACTTTTGCAGCATCCGGTTCAGCTTACCGGCATCCTGCGTCAGCGGGCTGGCCACCGTTTCCTTTCTCTCCATGGGCATACCATAACCGGCCTGCCTGCCTTGTGGCGTTGACGGCACGGCCGCCTGCCCGCTGGTCTGACCGATCCCGTACTGCCGGTTGATCAGTTCATCGTGCTGGCGTTGGCGGTCATAGAACAGGTCGGTATCGTTCTTGTCGATGGATTGTTGGGTCAATGCCTGCTGCTGTTGCACACCGTTGTATTCCTGCTGCCGTCTGCGCAGCTCTCCGAGGCGCTGAGTGATGGCGTACTGCTCATCGGCATAACCGGGCATTTTGGTGCCATGGCCAAGTGACTCGAATTTGTTCTGATAGACTCTGCCGTCCGATCCGATATACATGGTGTTCCTCCTTAATACTCGTAACCAAACGACTCTCTGTAATTCGGTTTGCCGTTATTTTCATAGTGCTGCACCAGCCCGTTCTGCCACCGCTGGGCTGCCTGGTTAAATGCCTGGTTCTGCGCCGCCAGTTTCATCTCGTCCTGCCGGAATCCGTAACCCACATCAAACTGCCTGGCCGTTTCGTTCAACTGGTCGTACTTGATCTTGTTGTCGGTGTACATATCCGCTGCCAGCTTGTAGACATTGGCGGCACTGCTGACCCCATCGGTGGCCACTTTGGCAGTATTCAGTCCCAGTTCTGCTACATCAAGATTGCGGTTCCAGCTTTCTTCCCTGGCGGTATCACGTACCTGATTCTGGATGGCCGAGAGTCCCGCCGCCTTGTGCAGGGCATTGCTGGTACCAAAGCCTGCAAACCGTGCCGAGTTGGGGTTCACACCCATCCGGCGCATATCCCGTTCGTACTCGGCCTGTTGCAGGTCGGCGTTGGCCTGATAGTCGCTGGTCGCCTCCCCCAACCGGCTCTCAAGCTGGGCATCGGATACTGTGGCGTTGTCGCCCAGGTACTGGAAGTTAGGCTGGTAGTTGTCAAACACATCAAACAGCTTGTCGCCGTAGTCTTTCAGCTTGTCGGCCACGTCCGTGGCGGCATCCACATTGATCTTGTACCGCTGCTCGCTGTCGTCGTAGGCATAGCGGGGGGTAATGTCCGGCATTTGTGGTTGAGGTTTGTTTCTCGTCCAAAAGTGGTTGCTGCCTGACCCCAGGGAGAAAGTATTAAAATCCCCCATCTGATCCAGACTTTTCTGGTAGGCGCTGTTGCCGGTCAGACCGTAGCTTTGGTCGGTTACTTGGTGTCGGGTCAGACCCTGTGATCTCCTTATGCCCATGAGTGTTCTCCTTATTCGCCCGTGGCGGTCCAATGTACGATGGCGTCTGAAATACTGATGTCGGTGGCGCCCAGGTCGTAGCGGCTGCTGTCCCAGTAAAAGGTATTGCTGGCGGCGCTGCTCTGGGTTCTGGCTTTGCGGTAGTAGACGGTGGCGGTGATGTTGCTGATGGTGGCACTGGCGTAACCTGTGGCAATAGCGGTCCCGTTTTCACCAAAACTTTTATAGGTGCTCGCCGTTCTTGATGTGTAAAGTTTGACGGGCCCCCGCATATTCCCGTCTTTATAGCCAGTGTCTGACCAGGAGACGTTGACTACGCGGGAATCTTCATACTTCCACACATCTTCGTTATAGTAGCCACCCTCAGAAGTCCCGCTATAAACACGGTATTTCGTCACACTGCCATTGCCGTCAGGCACTTCTATATAGGCTTCTCCGGGTATCTTGTTATTGGTGATCCAACTGCCGTCATACCCGGTCCGGGCTTTAATGGTGAACGCCACCGTTGCGCGGTAATCAATCCGGGTGACCTCCCAGCCACTCAGGGCGTAACTGTCAATGCTGATGTTCCGGGTGAGTGTCTTGGCGGATGAATATTTACCGCGAGGGGTATACAGCGTCTCTGTCCAGCTTGAACCGCTCTTGCTGGCCTGCTGATAATCATACTCTAGCGCCCCGCTGGCAAACGTCCCGGACCGGTCCGTTGCACTCAGGGTCACGGCAATATCATAGGTGCCCTGAGTCAGGCTCTTGCTCAGTTGCAGCGCATGGGTATTGAACTGGTTAATGTTCACGGCAGTGCTGCCTGCACCGATCCAGCTCCCGCTGCCGGTCCGGTACTCCAGCGTCATGGTTGCCTGCCGGTTCTGCCAGGTATTGCCGCTGCCGCTATGACGGCTGCTGGCCGCCCGGCCATGAACCGTAATATTCTTCAGGCCAGTAATACCGGTCATTTCCCACCGCTGGCTGGTGTTGCTGCCTAAATAGCTCAGGCCATGGGCTTCGGTGGTGCTGCCATCTGAGAGCAGCAACCGGGCATAAGGGGTAAACACCCAGGCCCCGTCAATGGTAGGGTGTGGCTGCACGGTGGTGTGATCCATTTCCAGTCGCTGGCTCTGGTTGGGGTAGCTGGCGTTGTAAACGGAAATATCACGGGGGTAAAGATTGACCGTCGGCTGGCTTTTAAAGTAGGCCGGAATGGTCACCTGCTGGCCGTTGGAGGCAATGCCACTCTCAGTTCGGCGCACTTCTTTGTAACGGATATGACCTTCGCTCTGGCTGTAAACAAACGACTCGATCCGGCCCTGCTTCAAGACCAGGTAATCGTTGGAGGCAATGCCGCCTGCGCCGGTGATGACAATCTGACCATAACCATCGCTGGCGGTGCTGAGTTCTATGGAACCCTGGCCAACGGTCAGGGCCGTGCCGTTTTGCAATTCACCGGATTCAAGCTGGCTGATGCTCACCGCACCGATGATCTGCACCTCTGCATCCAGTACCATTTTGTAATCCGGTGACGCATCAGTGCCTGCATTGACAATCACGAACGGCTGGGCATTTCCGCCGGGCGTGTTAAAAAAGAAATTTTCAGCAGCAAAGGCGATTTGTGAGAATGTCTCCCCATCATCGGCCTGACCGGACGCTACGCCAATTCCGGCTACGGTAATCTGCCCGTTGCTTTCCTGTCTCACCTTCACAGTGTATTCGGCTTTCAGGCCATCGGTGACGGTCTGCTGGGTGGTAATACTGGCCGTGTTCTGGTCCACACTGGCGGTCAGGTTGGCAATATCGGTGGCATTGACCTTATCACCATTGATGATTGCCTGCTGGACATGGGTGATGGCCGCCTGTCGGGTGGTGGTTTCGCTGGACAGATCAGTTTCGACCTGATCAATACGCAGCCCTAATGAACTGTCAGCATTGACTCTGGCAGTCTGCTCCGTTTTAACTGCTGCTATTCGGGCTTCTTCTTCTGTGGACAGATCAGCGACCACAGTATCTATACGGCCACTGAGGACAGAATCCTGATTCGCTCTTGCCGTCTGCTCAGACTGAACGGCAGCGATACGGTCAGCAATCTCTGTGGCCAGACCGTTATTAAGTGAGGCGACATCCTTCACCCGGCTTGCCGTTTCGCTGTCAATCCGGCCATGAGCACTGGTCAGCAACGCTTCCTGATCGTTGGTATGGGCTGCCCAGTCCGGTGTAAAGTAGCTGTCATCAATAATGCCCTGTACCTGACTGCGTATATGGTCTGTACCTGCTGTGCCTGCTGACAGAACACCATATAAACTGTTGTAGCCTCCCACCTGACCTCTGCTGTTGATGTGTCGTATCCAGTAGTAATACGGGACAGTATTACCCGTGACATCGGTATAGCGGCTGCCATTGGCTTCATGAATCAGAGAAGCCTGTGCCCGGTCATCCACCTGCGCCCGCCACACTTCGGTATGGTTATGCCCCTTGTAAGCCGGTGCCTCCCATTGCAGGATCACGGCCCCAAAAACACCGGCAGCACTGAGTCCGGCGGCGTTTACCGGGTTGTCCGGCAGCTCCACGCCATTGACCGGCTCCAGTATCTCCGTCACGCTGCCCACGGCACTGGCAGGCATACTAAGCCGCTGGCCTTTCTCCTTCGCCAGCCCCAGGTCAGTAAAGTCGCTGATCATCGCCACCCGGTCACCGGCCTTGCCGGAGCGGCCAACCAGTTTGTTCAGGAACTCGCGCACGTAGCGGTCTACCGAGGCGGGCAGTGCGGGTAATTTAGGCATGATTCTCCTGAAAAGCTGTCCTAAACTGATGGGCTAAACGGTGATGGGTGCAAACTGATGGATACTGACAACCAACTCTACAACCAAGACTTCTATTCATGGACCCAACAACAAGCCGAGTTCCTGCGTACCGGCAGGCTGGATCAACTGGATATTGCCAATCTGGCCGAGGAAGTACTCAGCATGGGTCGCAGCGAATACAACGCACTGGAAAGCCGTTTGACCCGACTTCTCTCGCACTTGCTCAAATGGCAATACCAACCGGAACGACGAGGCCGTAGCTGGCGTTTAACGGTGGTTGAACAGCGCAAGCGAGCCAGAAAGGTGCTGGATGAAAACCCCGGACTGAAACAATTCCTTGATGCTATCTATACGTCTGCCTATGACTACGCAGTACTGGCTGCGGCCAAAGAAACCGAACTGCCCCGGAAAACCTTTCCGCCAGAAAGCCCATGGACGTTCGATCAGATTATGCAGGAGGAATGGCTGCCCTGAGTTTTTTCCTAAAGCTCTGCCATCGAGCTGGCCACAATCAAGGCAGTCACCGTATCGGTCCCTGACAACTCAAACTGCCAGCGACTGCCCCGCCCTGCGGGTAACCGGAAGCCCCGGTCAGACGTGACCGGCAGTTCCAGAATTTGCTGTTCATCCCGAAACACCCGAAACACCCGAAACACCAGATCGGTATAACTGTCGGCCATGATCCTTGCCGAACTGAACAGGGCAGGTTTACCCTGGAACACCTTGCTGCGCCAGCGATAGGGCATTAGTGCCGCGCCTTTGTCCCACGCCTTGATAGCATTGCCAATGGCCAGATACAGGCTGTCGTCCTGAAGGTCACGGTAACAGGCATCGGCATAAGTGCCGAGTTCGGTAAAGGTGCCGCTGTCCGGGCTGAAGATAAAGCCGCCCTTCTCGTCTGGAGAGTCCGCCGAATCACCATAGAACCCAAAGTACCGGCCATCATGGAAGCAGGCATGGATGGTCTGTGGCTTGAACCGTTGCCGCCAGTCTTCCGGGTTGATGATATTGCGGGTCATCAACTCTGCCCGGCCGCCAGCGATGCGTACCAGACCATCGGGGGAGGCATACAGGGCCATATCCCCCATATCCACCATGCTACGTTTGCTGATGCAGGCATGTGCCGTATCAAGCCGTTCCAGGGTCATGGCACTGGGTTCGGTGCCAAAGGCCACATAGGGATAACCATCCGTGGCAATGATCACAATGCAAGCAACAATAAACATGCATGTAACTGTTTGATTTCTCGTTTTTATTTAAAATAGAGAAAAGGAAGGGGTGATCAATCATCTCTGGATGCTGAAATTATAGTCAGATATTCGATGGCAAACTCTGTCGAATGATGGTCTGTAAGAACACCGTACGTCATCTCATAAAGAAATATCTTGCTGCGTTCTGCTTGTGGGCCGGGTTGCCATAAATAGTAGGTGTCACGAGCCTGCCTCCCAGGCTCGGCCTAGTCTTAAAGTTAGTTACAACTTGCTATAGCTCAGGATTTTTTGCCCCACGCTTCAGCATCTCCACGACTTCCAAATTCAAAATGGAAGGCATCTCATTATTATGCTCTGCCATAAAACCCTTCAGCTCGTTCATGGGCATTTCGTAAATGCTGACAAACTGATCTTTGGGCAGGAAGCAGTGCCTGGCAATCACAGTTGGGTCATAGTAGTGGTCGCCAACTCGAATTACCGCCTTGCCAAACAGGCAGTGATCGTTACTGATACCAAGAACATAATGCAGTTCATCAAAGCCCAGTTCATGAAGATTGAGGACATAATCCGCCGCTGTTTTATAGCTATTATGTGGAGTAACAGGAATATCCAGCTTTTGAATAACAGCTGGAAGCACCTTGAGGCTTACCTCCTGAATTTTCGGGGCTACTCCAAAATACTGAAAATACTGCTCGATTTTTTTTACCATCATAACGCCGTCCATGTTGTTATGTTTTTAAGTAATGTCCAAGGTTGAATCAGGCAACCACTGCTTCAATTGACTGACAATCGATAGCCCATGCATCTTCACCAAAGCTGTTCAGCCACCATTGCAACTGACGTGACTCCACAACGGTGGCGCTGATTTCATAGCAGTCCTCATGTTCTCGGTAGGTTTGATCCTCTGATATCCGGGATTCCAGAATATGAAGCCCCGCGTCCTTTCTGATGCGAAATGAAAGCTTAACTTTTCGGCCTTCCCCAAAGGTAAAGCGTGCTTCCTTGCTGTATTGCTTAAGGTCAAACCCCTCTGGTCGTTCAAAGGTCATTGAGGTTGAGCGAGCGAATAACATCCTGTGCATCGCCAGATTCCGTTCATCGTCATACCCCTGGAACCGGCAGACCAGGTACAACCGAGGCCCTTGTTGAGCTAGTCCCAGGGGCATAACGGTTTTTTCTTTTACCTCTCCACCAGCATTTCTGTAAGCAATATCCAGCCAGTAGTTGTTGTAGAGAGCACCGCTGACTTCATTGAATACATCTGGTTGTAACTCGGGAGGTAACAGTGGTTGTGTCTCAGGTGCCACCACCACTTTGGATAACCACTGAATCTCCTTGGCGGGATCCTGGGCATGGCTGATATTTCGATTGGCTTCCTCAAAAAAGCCAGACATGGAATCCATCAAGCTGCTGGGCAACAAGTTCTTCAACGTCTTGTGCGCCATTTGCAGGATCAGCGACTCCTGGATACTCAGGGCGTTCACAGTAAAGCCCACAGCCTGCTGGCTCCACCGGTAGCCATAAGGTTTACTGCGGTTATTCATATCAATGGGGAAGTGACTGCTCTCTACCAAAGACTTCATATGTCGCTGAATGGTGTGTATATCCCGGTCCAATCCAATCTCGGCCAGCTGTTGTTTCAGCTGTTGAGCAGTAATCCACCAGCTTTTGGGGATGCGCTTCAGTAACTCAATGATGAGAATAGTGGTTTCCAGAGAGCTTTGTCGTTTATTCATATCCTTGTCAGACTCCGCAAAACAGGTGTAGCATAGAAAGCTCACTTCATCGCCATTCGGCAACGCTTTCCCGTTTCAGAATCCCATCATAAAACACCCCTGCGACGAGTTGTGTCGCATGCAAACCAAAAAGTGAAATTTTTTTCTAATCAGTGCTTCGCAAATACACGACTACCACCTATAACCTCACAAGCGTACAATTACTCCCTTCCCAAAATTCCTCTCTGAGCTATCTGGCCCTCCGCTCCCCTGAGTCAATAAAGACGATGGTACAAGCCACGGGCGGTAGCGTGGGGGAAGCCTCTCAGAACCTATCTACGGCCACTCTATGAACACCACTGAACAGCAGTTCCTTAAGGCGCTGGACGATAAGCTATGGAAAGCTGCGGACAAACTGCGCAGTAACCTTGATGCCGCCAACTACAAGCACATTGTGCTGGGTTTGATCTTTCTGAAATATGTGTCGGACGCTTTTGAAGAGCGTCAGGATGAACTGAAGACGCTGTTTCAACTAAACGACGATGACAATATCTACTACCTGCCCCGGGACGATTTCGACTCCGAGGAAGATTACCAGCAGGCCATTGCCGATGAGCTGGAAATTCTCGACTACTACCAGGAGAAAAATATCTTCTGGGTGCCGAAGCATGCCCGCTGGAGCACACTGAAAGACACCGCCACCCTGGCCATCGGTTCCGTGATCTGGCAGAACGAACAGGGGGAAGACGTTAAGCTGCGTTCCATCTCCTGGCTGATCGACAATGCCCTGGATGAAATTGAAAAAGCCAACAGCAAACTGAAAGGCATTCTCAACCGCATCAGCAACTATCAGCTGGATAACGAAAAACTGATCGGCCTGATTAACAGCTTCTCCGACACCAGCTTTCGCAACCCGGAATACCAGGGCGAAAAGCTGGAGCTGCACAGCAAGGATATTCTTGGCCACGTTTATGAATACTTCCTCGGCCAGTTCGCCCTGGCGGAAGGCAAACAGGGTGGCCAGTACTACACGCCGAAAAGCATCGTCACCCTGATTGTGGAAATGCTGCAACCCTTTCAGGGGCGGGTGTATGACCCGGCCATGGGCTCCGGTGGTTTCTTTGTCTCCAGTGAGAAGTTTATTGAGGAGCACGCCAAAGAGCGCCATTACGACGCCAGCGAGCAGAAAAAGCATATCTCAGTGTACGGTCAGGAGAGCAACCCCACCACCTGGAAGCTGGCGGCCATGAATATGGCGATTCGGGGCATCGACTTTAACTTTGGCAAAAAGAATGCTGATAGTTTTCTGGATGACCAGCATCCGGACCTGCGCGCCGACTTTGTCATGGCCAACCCGCCGTTCAATATCAAGGACTGGTGGCATGCCCGGCTGGAGGAGGATGTGCGCTGGCAATACGGCACTCCGCCCAAAGGCAACGCCAACTTTGGCTGGATGCAGCATATGCTCCACCATTTGAACGACAACGGTTCCATGGCGCTGCTCCTGGCCAATGGTTCCATGAGTTCCAATACCAATAATGAAGGGGTGATTCGCCGTAAGCTGATCGAATCTGATCTGGTGGAGTGTATGGTGGCACTGCCGGGGCAGCTATTTACCAATACCCAGATTCCTGCCTGTATCTGGTTTCTAACCAAAAACAAACAGAGCGGTAATGGCAAGGTGGATCGTCAGGGCGAGACGCTGTTTATTGATGCTCGCAATATGGGCTTTATGAAAGATCGGGTGTTGAGGGATTTTAAACCGGAAGATACCGCGCAAATTGCTGACACGTTCCATGCCTGGCAGCAAGGCGAAGGCTACGAAGATAAGCCCGGTTTTTGTTTTGCAGCCTCTCTGGAAGATATTCAGAAACACGACTTTGTACTAACGCCGGGGCGTTATGTGGGTGCTGCTGAGCAGGATGATGATGGTGAGCCGTTTGCTGACAAAATGATGCGTTTAACTGGATTACTGCAAGAACAGTTTGCAGAAAGTGACCAACTGGAAAAGGAAATCAAAAAAAATATCGCAGGGCTAGGTTATGGGATTTAAGAGTGTAAAGCTAGGAGAAATAGCAAAATTCATAAATGGCCGAGCATATAAAAATACTGAATTTAAAGATTCTGGCACACCAATTGTTCGAATTCAAAACCTAACAGGTAGAGGGAATATTGTATATTCAGACCTTAGATTGCCAGAAGACAAATACATCGAGAATGATGATTTAATTTATGCTTGGTCAGCAACTTTTGGTCCATATATTTGGAAGGGGGCTAGGAGTATTTATCATTATCATATTTGGAAAATTGAACCACTCGAAGAAACGGATAAGTATTACCTATATTATTTGTTGAAGCATATTTCTAACCGGATTAGTTCTCAAAGTACAGGTTCAATCTTTTCACATATAACAAAAGGCCTAATGGAGTCTTTTGAAGTTGAGATACTCCCATATGATAGGCAAATTCTCGTAGGAAATATTCTAAAGAAAATTGATGACAAGATAGATTTAAATATCCTAATAAACCGCACTTTAGAAGAAATGGCTCAGGCTCTCTTCAAATCATGGTTCGTAGATTTCGATCCGGTAAAAGCCAAAATGTCAGTATTGGCAGCAGGTGGCAGTGCCGAAGAAGCCGAACGGGCAGCCATGTGCGCCATCTCCGCCCGAGACGAGGCAAGCCTGGACACCCTGCAAACCGAACAGCCCGAAGCCTACGCCGAGCTTGCCCGAATTGCTGCGTTGTTTCCTTCTGCTATGCAATCATCTGCATTTGGGGAAATTCCTCACAGTTGGGAATTCAAAAAGCTTAAGGATATTTGTCGGGTGCTTAATGGCAGGGCTTATAAAAATACTGAATTTAAAGATCATGGTACACCTATTGTTAGAATCCAGAATTTATCAAATGGTGGCAAAACAGTTTATTCAGATTTAGAACTGCCAAAAGATAAGCTTATCGATAAAGAAGACTTTATTTATGCTTGGTCGGCCACCTTCGGCCCACATATCTGGAGAGGACCAAAGAGTATTTACCATTACCACATCTGGAAAATGGATGTGAACGAAGATATTGTCAGCCGCTATTTTCTATACCTGAGCATGTTCAGAAAAACCGAGCAAATGAAGAATGGTGCTACAGGCTCAATATTTACACACCTCACCAAATCGATCATGGAAGACCAGGATATCCTAATTGCTACCCCAGAATTAAATTTAGTATTCAAGAAAACCCTAGAAACTTATTTTCACAAAATAACTGCACTCCATAACGAAGCGAGTAGTTTAGAAAGTATTCGGGATTCTTTGCTACCAAAATTGATATCCGGATCTCTTTCTACCAGTGACTTAAATTGATCCAGAAGGTTTAACGATGACGACTGAATGGACTGGATTAGCTGAAACAGTAAAAAAATTAACAGCTTCTATAAAAAGTGAGTTAGATAGGGTAAACGATGACTTTCATAACACTTTGAATGGTGCTAGACCTTTAAAGTTTAATGGCATTGGGTCAAGTGGTGATGATCCAGTTGAGTACTCCGTTGAATTAAGTGATGTACTTTTTTGGCATGACCCAACAGGTTACCTTGATGAACTGGAACGCTGGCAAAATCAGTCTTTGATTGATCAATATCAAGAGGTTAAGGATTATCTTGAAGAGACAGATCAGAACACATCCTTTTCAAGGTTGGTTGAAGCCATTAAACGAAAACGTATTGTCCCATTTATAGGTGCCGGACTATCTTTTTCATGTGATTATCCATTGTGGGAGCAAGCAATAACAAAACTGGTTAAAAAATTAGAAGGGGTATCGACTTCAGAAACAAGAGCGATGCAACCAGCACTTAGCTATCTCGAAGAAGTTAAGCAATATATTGTAAGCTCGAAATACTTGGATGCAGTACAGCTATTGTATGAAAACAACAAAACTCAAGTAGATAATTTCATAAATAATACTTTTGACGGAGCAGACGCTAAAGATATATCTGGCCCGATAAAGCTGCTTCCTGCCATATGTGATGGTTGCATAATCACAACAAACTTTGATGGTTTAATTGAGAAGGTTTTTCAGCAAAAGCACAAAGCCATAGAAGGCTATATGCATGGAATTCAAACTCACAACCAGTTCGCCGCAAAATTAATTCAAGGTGATCGATGCTTATTGAAACTACATGGTCATTATAATTCACCAGAAACTTACATTTTTTCAAGAGAGCAGTATGCAGAAGCATATGGAGACCAGCAAATAGATTATACAAAACCTTTAGCTAAGGTTTTAAGGCAAATATTTATTAGCCACTCCATGCTTTTTCTTGGCTGTAGCTTAGAGCAAGATCGAACGACTGACTTGTTTTCCGACATTATTACAACAGGTGCATTTGATATCCCAAGGCATTTTGCCCTTATGCCGGAAATTAAAGATCATCAAGAAAAGCTAGAAAAGGAAACAAAACTTCTCGATACAAAGATCCAACCTATTTGGTATCAAGTTCTATTGGATGATGATGGAAGAGAGGATCATTCTCAGTTGGAATTAATGATCAAATTCGCGATAGCTTGTGCTGAAGGTAAACTCTAGGTTTAAATATAATGATTACAGAAATTGAATTAGAGCAAACCTGCCTGAGCTGGTTCCGCACGGCTGGCTGGGAAGTCCTCCACGGCCCTGATATTGCTCCTGATGGCCCAACCCCCATGCGCAGCAATTATCAGGATGTGTTGCTAAAGCCAGACCTGGAAAAAGCCTTTACCCAATTAAACCCTCATCTCCCTTCAGGTTGCTTTGAGCAGGTTTGGGCAACACTGACCAAGCCCGAGAGCCTGGACCTGATCACCAATAACCGGCACTTCCACAAACTGCTGCTGGACGGTGTACCAGTGGACTACAAAGGCGACGATGAGCAGTGGGTCAACGACCATGCCTTTCTGGTGGATTTTGAATCGGTTGTCAATAACCGGTTTGTGGCGGTGAATCAGTTTACTCTGACGGGAACCAAGAACCCTCGTCGCCCGGATATTGTCTGCTTTATTAATGGCATTCCCTTTGCGGTGCTGGAGCTGAAAAGCCCCGGTGATGAGAATGTGGATATCTGGGATGCCTTTAACCAGCTGCAAACCTATAAGGATGAAATCAGCGACCTGTTTATTTTTAATGAGGCGCTGGTGATCAGTGATGGTTATACCGCCCGGGTGGGTTCCCTGACCGCTAACCAGGAACGGTTTATGCCGTGGCGTACCATCCAGAATGAAGAAGACCGGCCAGTGCTGGAGTGGCAGCTGGAGACACTAGTTCGGGGCTTTTTCGACCAGGCGCTGTTTCTGGATTACATTCGCTACTTTGTGCTGTTTGAAAGTGATGGCGAACGCACCATCAAGAAGATTGCCGGTTATCATCAGTTCCATGCGGTGCGGGAAGCAGTTCGGGCAACGGTGCTGGCAGCACAGGAACAGCTGGGGGAAGCGGCTTCGGAGACGTGTCGTGGTGGTCGTATATTGCCCGGCAGTAAAAAGGCGGGTGTCGTTTGGCATACCCAGGGTTCGGGCAAGAGTATCTCCATGTGCTGCTATGCCGGTATGTTGCTGCAACAGCCGGCCATGAATAACCCGACGCTGGTGGTGGTGACGGATCGGAATGATCTGGATGGTCAGCTGTTTACCACCTTCAGCAGTGCCCAGGAATTGTTAAAGCAGACACCGGTGCAGGCCAATGATCGGGAAGCGTTGCGTCAGTTACTGGCGGAAAGAGAATCTGGCGGCATTATCTTTACCACGGTGCAGAAGTTTGCCCTGCAGGACGGTGAAAACCATCATCCGCTGTTGAATGGTCGTCACAATATTGTGGTGATTTCCGATGAGGCTCACCGCAGTCAATATGGCCTTAAGGCAGTATTGACCAAAGAAGGCCATTACAAGTTCGGCTATGCCAAGCATATGCGAGATGCTTTGAAGAATGCGTCGTTTATTGGCTTTACCGGCACGCCCATCTCCCAGGAGGACAAGGATACCCGCTCGGTGTTTGGGGAGTATGTCTCCATTTATGATATTCAGGATGCCGTTGAGGATGGTGCGACGGTGCCCATCTATTATGAATCCCGCCTGGCCAAACTGGATTTGAACCACGCTGAAATCCAGCAGCTTTCTGAGCAGGTGGATGAGGTGGTGGAAGATGAGGAAGATATCAACCTCCGGGAAAAAACCAAGGGCGAGTGGAGCCGGTTAGAGAAGCTGGTGGGTGCCACGCCCCGGCTGAAACAGGTGGCGGCTGACTTGGTGGCGCATTTTGAATCCCGCAATGAGAGCATGGATGGCAAGGCGATGATTGTCGGCATGAGCCGGGATATCTGCGCCCATCTTTATAACGAGATTGTGGAGTTGCGTCCGGAATGGCACGACCCTGATCCGGAAAAAGGCGTGATCAAGATTGTGATGACCGGTTCCGCCTCCGATAAGCCATTGTTGCAGCCCCATATCTACAGTAAGAAGACCAAGAAACGGCTGGAGAAACGCTTTAAGGATGTGAACGATCCGATGAAGCTGGTGATTGTGCGGGATATGTGGCTGACCGGTTTTGATGCCCCCTGCTGCCACACCATGTATGTGGATAAGCCCATGAAGGGCCATAACCTGATGCAGGCCATTGCCCGGGTGAACCGGGTGTTTAAAAACAAGCCCGGTGGGCTGGTGGTGGATTACATCGGCATTGCCAATGAACTGAAGGCGGCACTGAAAGATTACACCGATGCCCGGGGCAAGGGTGAGCCAACCTTACGATCCGAAGAAGCCTATGCGGTGCTGGCGGAAAAGATGGATGCGCTGCGTGGGCTGTTTGCCAAAACACCACAGGGTGAAGGGTTGGATATCAGTGGTTTTGAAACCCGAGCCAGAGAGTTGCTGGTGCCTGCGGCCAATTATGTGCTGAGTTTGAAAGATGGCAAGAAGCGGCTGATGGATTTGGTGCTGGCGGCTAACAAGGCATACTCCCTGTGCAGCACGCTGGATGAAGCGAAAGAGCTGCGGCTTGAGCTGGCGTTTTTCTCGGCGGTGAAAGCGGCCATTAATAAGTTCACCACGGTGGATAAAAAGCGCAGCCGGGAGGAACAGCAATCTGCCCTGAAGCAGATTCTGGATAATGCCATTGTGGCGGAAGGCGTGGCCGATGTGTTTGCGCTGTGCGGGCTGGAGAAACCCAATATCGGTCTGTTATCCGATGAGTTTCTGGATGATGTACGGCGGATGCCTCACAGAAATCTGGCCGTGGAGCTGCTGGAAAAGCTGCTGAAAGACGATATCCGCGCCAAGACTCGTAATAACGTGGTGCAGGAGAAGAAGTTCTCCGAACGGTTGCAGGCCACCTTGCGCAAATACAATAACCGCGCCATTGAAACAGCGCAGGTGATTGAAGAACTGATCCAAATGGCCAAAGACTTTCAGGCGGAAATGAGCCGGGAAGCTGAGCTTGGCCTGAACCCGGATGAAGTGGCGTTTTATGATGCACTGGCCAATAACGAAAGTGCCGTTCGGGAACTGGGTGATGAGATTCTCAAAAAGATTGCCGTTGAGATTACCGATAAGTTGCGTAAATCCACCACTATTGACTGGCAGGTGCGGGACAGTGTGCGGGCACGGTTGAAGATTCTGGTCCGGCGTACTTTGCAGAAGTATAAGTATCCACCGGATGGAGCGTCGGCTGCGGTTGAGTTGGTTTTGAAGCAGGCGGAGACTTTGGCTTGTGAGTGGAGTGGGTGAATAGTGAGTTGAAGGAACCAATGTCGATAAGTGTAAGTGTTTAGCTGCTTCTCGGCATTGGTGAATGAATTTATACACTGGTTTTCAAGTGATGTTTAATATTGACAATATTTGGGTTCCAGAGCCTGAGCAGTACTTTGATTGTATCGATGATCCTAGGGGATATTTGTTCTATTTTGTTGAAACAGAAAGTGGTAGTTATCTATCCAGGGAAAAATATGCAGCACTGTATTATCAGAAAATAATAAAATTGATTGAAAACGATAGAAAGGATGACCCAGATAACTTACTGGATAGTATAGAGAGTTCTTTTCCATCTCTTGAAGGTACTAATAAAAACGTATCCAATGAAGAACTGGCCTGGAACATTATTGAGAGTAGTGAATTTTATTTTGGTTTTCCTCCAATAGAATCCCAAGATATTAATTTAGTCCACTTTAGCTGCATTAAGTTACCAAGCAACTGTGATTTTGAGCTATCAGATTTACGTTATTTTATAAGCACTTACTCTATTTTTGATTTAATGAATTACACTTGCGAGCTGAGTTATAACTTCCTTGCCAGGAATCATGACAGGTAAGTATTTAGTGTTTTTTGTTTATTCATCCATTTGTAGCATTTAAAAGCTTACAGAGGTTGTGCAGAGGTAGTTTATTGGCTTAGAAAGGATTTTATGTTCACTGATCAAGAGCCGATAAAACATGATGTTTTGGTGGGTTTTGAGTCATCCACTTATAAATACGTGGGGGCAAGCCAAGAGTAGCTGCTTCCTTATCAGATGATAAATATTAGGATTGATATGGGATCAAAATATCTTGCTTCGTTATCAGAAGATCAATATAGCGAACTGACCGAGCAACTATGGAATATTCAGAATAGTCAGTGTTTTATCTGTGAGAGTGAAATTGATCTCCAGATTCATGAAACCAATATTGACCATATTGTGCCTTTAGCCAGTAAAGGCAAAGATTCTGAAGCCAACTTTGCCCTGACTCATGAGTCCTGCAATAAATCGAAGCAGGATGCCAACCTGAAGATTGCCAAAATCTTGCAGCGACTGAGCAAGATACAGGAAAAGACCAAAGCTGAGAATGGCAAGTCTGCATCCCTTAAGGATGTTCTCAGTTACTATGATGGCTCAAAGTATGACTTCAAGTATGTTGAGAATGATGGCGAACTGAAATATTCATTTTCCCTGATGGGCGATAACAAAAGCTACACGACGAAAATTTTTCAGGACCAGCTGTCTGGTGAGAAATCATGCTTTATTGATGTTCCTGTTGAGTACTTGTTTCATGATGAAATCATCAACCCAAGAGGGATCAATAATAGCATTGGTAAGCTGATTAAAGAGTTTGATAAAGGCAATCCACAGTTGCATCTCTGTCTGGCCAGAATAGACAATAATAAGCTGAAAATATTTGATGGACAGCATAAGGCAGTTGCTCAAATACTACTCGGCAGCAAGCGGGTTGTTACCAGGATATTTATAAAGCCAAACATCGATCGCCTGACAGAAACCAATACCAATGCTGGCAGTACTTTGAGACAGATCGCTTTTGACAAGTCGATCATGAGACAGCTGAACAGCACACTTTATTCAGAAAGGGTTAAACAGTATCAGATTGTCCATCAAATGCAGGCTGATGATTATTCGTTCTCCGAGCAACAGCTGGTGGACTTTTTCAAAGGCGATGGTGTCAAAATCAAGAAGTATATTATTGATGCAATCAAGTACTCCATTACCCGGCATGAAGACAATAAACTAAAAGACTACATTGATTTCGATGGCAAGGCTAAGGAGTTACCCATCTCCTACAGTGCTTTTGATAAGTCGATATTGTCTACCTTTGTCAATTCCAAGGTAATTCTTAACAGACCAATCGATGATAAAGCGGATGAAGGGCTCAATCCAAGAAACCTGGAAATCAACCAGATTGCAAAAATTCTCAGCATCATTGCGGAAACCCTTTATATTAATAAGTTTCAGCCAGAACTGGGCACCCACAGAATAGAGCAAAAGATTGCCGATAAGAAGGATAGAGATATTACGGATGATCACCTGATCGCCTATAGAATCAGCAAGGAAGAAGTTAAATGACTTCCGGCATAGCCGGAAGCTTATTAGGGGACGCCCTCAAAGGGCTATTATTGCGCCCTCGGGCGCGCCCCACATTGAGCACATATCAATTCTCAACAACCTGACTGAAACAGCACAATAGACAATCAAGAAAATCACTCGAAAGAGCCTACCGTAGCCTCGGCCAAGCCTATGCGAGTCACCCCGGCATAGCCGGGGGTTTACCTCATGATTAATTATCTATAACTGGATACAGATATTGAAGCGGGTGATTTCTGCCTATTTCTACAATATGGGAAAAATGCTTGATGATAATAAAATCTTCCAGACTCAGTTTGATGACCAGTTATGGATAAATATTGAAAACTTCGTTGTTAATCTGAGCCAGTTGCC
This sequence comes from Endozoicomonas acroporae, assembly GCF_002864045.1. GTDB lineage: Bacteria > Pseudomonadota > Gammaproteobacteria > Pseudomonadales > Endozoicomonadaceae > Endozoicomonas > Endozoicomonas acroporae. The sequence continues at coordinate 67,738 of NZ_PJPV01000045.1, read as the reverse complement.
ACTTTGGAAAGATCGATCTATGGCTACTACGGTTTTCTCTGGAAAAAGAAACTATGACTATTGGAAGTCTATTTTTGAAACCGGTAGTGCTGATGGTATCCAGGTTCTGGCAAAACCGTTGAATTATATAGAGATGATTAAAAAGTAAGCTTGTTAGAATTTGTCCTTTTCATGCACATCAACTAGGTTGGATGTGCTTTTTTTTATGGTCTCTTTAGATGAAAGAACACTATTTAGTTGATTTTAATATCGATCTTGACTTGGCCAGGAAGGACTATGATCGAAGAAAAAATGTTTCAGATGCTTTAAATAATTTTTTTAATCGATCTAAGGCCAAAGAATACGCAGAACTAGCTGTTGGTTATACAGACAATTACGGAAATTTTAGTGCTTCTCAGCACGGTTTGAGTGAATACATATTATCTAATAACAAGCCACAAGCAATTTTTAATTTTGCAAAAACCGTTTCACAAGATGGTGTCTCTACCTCTGATCTTCCTGCACTGATTTGGGAGGCAGGAATGCCTTATGTCAAAATCAGTGTTGGCTCTGAAATAGCCTGTTTGCTCAGGCCTGATCGTTTTTGGATTGGTAATGTGAGAACCATCTGGTCTCATCTTGTGATCAAGCATAAGGGAGACTGGGAGAGAGCCAATGAAGAGTATGTACTTTATAGATTTGATGATATTGATTCAGAAATGAATTACAAAATATGGCGGGAAATCTATACGTGCATGGGGCCAAGCCTGGATACCATACACGATATATCTTTACATTGGGCCAAGGAACAAAATGTGGAGCCGGGAGAGGATAAATATCTTTGGACTGATGTTGTTTGCAGTTATCTCTACGAGAGTTGAAATCGAATCAAGGCTACAACAGCCAATATAAAGAACAAGAGAAAATCATTTTTGTTTGTATCAATAACCCCCTCCCCACCATTGAGAGAGGGGAGGTCCTACGTCAAATCTTAAGATGATGGAAGAATACCCGGTTTCGCATCATTGCATCTTTTAGCACCTTATCCCAACTGACTACCTCAGTGTAGAGATTAAGGCTATCATGCCAACGGAAGTAGCCCTGTCGATCTGGAAGGGGCTTGAAATCTTTTTCTTCTTCCAACCAAGTCTTCACCTTTTTGTTTAAGTCACAGATAACATAGCCATAGAACGGGGTATTGGTGTTAATCTGTATCTCCCTACCCTGAGGTGTGGTGAACTCTCCATCACGTAGCTTGCGAACATAGCGAATAATTTGTTGCACAGGATCTTCCTTGGAAGATGGGTTGGCAAAATCATCTCGCTGTGGCCTCTTGAACTCGAATATAGTTACAGGATTGCTGGCTTCATTCTCGCCCCGAAAAACCATTCGGTGATCAAATGCCAGAATATCTGGCCTACCTGACTTTCCTTCCAAAGGGATATCAGAGGAGAGGTATTCGGTAAAATTGAGGCGTTCATCAATTAACCAAAGGTTATGCTCTTCAAAAGGTGTTTGGTCACTGTCTCCTTTTCTGGGGAAAATAATGTCATGCACTACACCCTCAGAAGAGTACTTACCATCATCACCGGTTTGCAGGCTTTTTTCAAAAATGTCAATAACACTGCGACGCATGGAAATATAATGAGCCAAATCATTTTTGCTGGTATCAGAGACCATTTGTACAATTTCTGAGGTCTTATGCTTCAGATCTTCAGTTTTTTCACTTTCCAGGAGGTGTTTTACGGCTCCACGCGTCTTAACTTCTAATCGATATTTCTCGCTTTGAAGTTTTCCCTCGATTTGCTCATCGGTGGCATTGTATGCCAGGTCCGTAACATCAATCTTGCCCATCAAGCTTCGATGCCAAGGTGCTTGTTCTTCTACATAGTTTTTGATCCGCTGGGTTTTCCTTTCTCTCCGAGCTTGGACATCATTACTCACTGCGCTAATCGCCAGTTCCGCTGCCGACACTTCAATCTCTGACTGGGCAATCCCAAAGTCTAAGTCACTATCTTTCTTTTCCTTCTGAAAATCAAAACCACCACGCTCTAGCGAAACATGTTGGTCAAGATACTCACCAGAAACATAGACTTTGATAATAAAGTTTCTATCTGTTTTTTCTTTACCCACCGCTTTTTCATAGAACTCATCAATAAATTCTGGAATATAGTTATGTAAAGAGTTCGCTGTAACTTCGCGACGATGTGCAACCAGGCTGACTTTACTGGTTTTTTCCCTTGGAGAGTAAAACTTGAAGACTCTTGCCGTGAATACTTGTCGAAAATCTCCTTGTCCCAAGGTGAACTGACCACCTGCAGACATAACCTCAGAAATTAGATTCTCACCAGGGCCTTCAAGATAATTATTCAGTATGAATAGTTTGGACTCATCATTTTCACGGAGTACAACCTTAGGCAGTTGTCTCTTTTTATCAAAGAAGTAGGGCAGTAGGCGCTCCACAATAACCCTGGCAATGGTACTCAACTGCTTGTCAGTAAATTTACAGTTTCTGAGGGTTGATATGGTAATTTCCGATCCAGTGTACTGCTGATCAGACGGTTCAATCGTCTCATTGGTAACGATGTCTTTATGGCGTCCCATTTCAAACCGTCGGCAAAAGAGTTTCTCACCTTCTTTGTAAACGCTCTTGACATTAAACGTTTGAAAATATTTTAAGCAGGTAAACCGGCCAAAACCCTTGCCCCCCTGAGTGATTTTATGGTCTGAATAGAGTGTATCGAAAGAGTTTCGATTTTCAGTGTCGAACCCTACACCATTGTCAATAACAGTAAAGCCACAAACAGCAGGCGTGGAATGCTCTAACAGATCGTCTTGTTGTTCACGATGAACAACAATCTGTACAAGGCCACTATCATTGTCATTGCATTCAATGGACTGAATCGCATTTACTATCAATTCAACAATAGGGGTATAGACGTTGACACCTGAGCCCGCCGGAATATGATCGACTGCACGTTGTATGTTGACGTTACTCATAGTATCTCTCTTAACATCCCTGCAGTGTAAAAGGTTGCTATGTTCATGGATCAAGGTTCTGATTCTATCGTTTTTTTCTACTGTCCGTGAACTCATTTAATTTATCTACCCTTACCATTAGGTATGTCTGATGTCTGGCCAAAATCGCTACTGTTCTGGATCCTCTTCTACGTGATGCTTGCTCCTATAACTGCCAACATATATGAAATCATTGAGGGCATCTTGCTGATTTTTGACCGCGCAGTGTAATTATTGTTCACTCCGGTCTTGCCTATTATACTTCTGCCTCATACTCTGCCAGACTCGGCACAGTGCCTTTTATCTCACTATCTTGGATAAATGCCTTTTGTCCGACAGAGATTGATTCGCCCTTTACAGTGATCACGGAACCATCACGTAACTCTGCCTGACTGGTACCATTGCCATTATGGCCAGTAATTGTAGCCACAATCCGTACTCCTTCTGGTATTAAAGCCTTGAACCGTTGCCAAATGTTGGTAGTTGACATTCGCCCCCCTGTGCTAGTTTTTTGTACCTTACTTATTCATACGAGGCGAAAAGCTCAGGTGAAATTCGCCCCCTCGGACAACTACTCCTAATAGTGACGTTCTAAGTCAACCGATTGAATAACGGTTCCCACGCCACTGGCACTGATACTGGTCGCCAGACAAAGGGCTTGCCAGTCTCGCGTTATATCCTGAACCTCGACCAACATTCCCGGCTCAATTAACCCGGGTGCTGTATTAGTGTCGGTCAATGGCAACTCGATGGTAGTAATGCTCTGGTTGCCACCCTTAGCCAGCTCATTCCGGCCTCGCTCGGTATTGACCTGCGTTTCCGTGAGCCAGTCTTCCAGAATATCGGGAGCCGGGTTATCGCCATTGGAGCCGGTTCGTTTGACGTTGACCGCCACGCCAGCATTGGTCCCGGAAACATAGACCGCATTGTAAGCCTGCTCTGGTCGCCAGTTGGCGCTCAAGCTAATGACCATACTGGCAGGAATGATCTTATCCATAGTGGCCGTGTTCCAGTGCCAAGGGCTGGCCGGGTATCGGGGTTGTATGCTCACCTGGTCATTATCACGGCTGGGGATAATCACTGATCCGGCTGTGGTAGCGACCTTGGCCACCACCTGCATAGCGGTCTGGTTCTGATAGCTGAATGAGCCACCTGGCATAATCCAATCCGGTGTGCTGTAGTCGTTCAGGTCAGGATAGATCGCCGTAAAGCCGGTATTGGCCAGTTCTTCGATGATAGCCTGTTTGGCATTGAGGTTGGTGCTGTTGCTCTTGCTTCGTTGTGGCGCATAAGGCGCTGCGAGTAGTTGGGTGCGGCTGCTGCCATAGAGGGTGTAACGTTCAGCCCCGAAGCGTCTATCCGTATTGTAACGCTCGATGATAAATACCCATTTCCAGCCGTTTATATCCACCTCGATCTGCTTTGGACCGTTCTCGTCCGGTTCCACCAGTGCGATATTGGAAGCGCCCCACAACTGCCCGGTAAAGCTCCATGAGAAGCTATCAATATCCAGGCTAATTTCCATTGAGGGCAGTTCAAGCGGTGTCCGGGCAGGCAAAACGACAGTGGTGATGATGTTCATAAGCAGATAACTCTCCCTGATCTCTGGCTGTTCCGGCTCCGGCTTTTCCACAACGACCGGGTCTGTCTCGCCGCCATAGTTGCCGGTTACCGTTTCATCCTTGGCTTTCTGGCCGATGCCCCATGGCAGGACAACCGGCTGATCTTCGGCCCGGTTGCTCTGAAAGGCAAAGCGCCGCTTGCTATCCACAGGAACAGCTGCGATTTCTTTGTCAAAGGCACCAATCTGGAAAAATACCGAGCCATTTACCTGTGGCTGGTACTCCCTATCCCGGAAGGTAAAGTTAAGCGGTTGCTGCGGAAAAATATAAGCAGGGCTTTTTCTTTCGTTGGCACCATACAGATCAACCGACTGCATCCTCTCCGATACATTGCTATCCCGCTCCGAAGGATGATTCCATGGTGAGGCATGATTATGATCCTGCGCCTCAATGGTTTTATCCCATGCACTCAGCTTGCCGCTGTCTTTCCGCTCAGTCTGCTGCCAACGGGTTCCTGCTGTCGCTTCTTTCTTCTGGCTCTGCCTGTGACTAAAACTGATCTTAGCTTGCTTTTTAGCCACGGCTCCCCAAAACACCCCAAACGGTGAGGCTTCCAGAGGCTTCGCCTGCTGACTACTTTGCTGCCGGGTAGTACTAACAGGCCGACTGCTGGAATAGCCCGCAGAAAAGCCCTGCTGGCGATTGAGCGCACCCTGCCATTGGCATCCATAAGGGCGAATCACACTGGGAGGCGGTACAAAATAAAACGACGGACTTCCGTCAAAAGTAAAGTCAGCAATAGCCGACGATGACACAGTATAGGAAGCACCAGTCAGCCGAAAATCGACACTGTCGGTGGGAACCTCATAACTCATGGCAAGGGTTCCGCCTTGATATGGCCATGCACTAATGGGCGATAGAAAGGAAACGCCCGGAGGGATATACCGCCTTCAATGGTGCGGGTATGGTTGGTGCCGGTATCAATCCACCATGTCGGTTCGGTAGCTGGCAAGGTGCCGCCTGCTTCAACCCGGTAAACATGGCCATTGGGAATGGTTGGATGGATGATGTCCCCTTGAACGACTGCTGCGGTAGCGGTAAAAGGCACACCATATTCATCCACCGCCAGCACAAAGGTATCCCCGCCTTCGGTCAGCACATCCAGTGTATAGCTGCCATTTTCAGCGTCACTGGTCGTATTGCCGGTTACCGCCCATGAACCATCGGGCTTATGTTCAATAGCCACCAGTTGCCTTGCTGCGGGTTCGGCCTGATTGTCTAGCACCCGCTCTACCTTGCCGGTTATAGTGGCAGGGTCGCCGGTTGGCGCACCACCGCCTCCGCTGGTGCTGATGACGAGATCATAGACAACCACGTTGTCGGGAGTAACAGGCTCACTGGCCAGCGCCCGACCATCTTTAAAAATCAACAGATTTAAGGTTTTGGTGCTGTACCTTTCCGGGATTGATTGAATGTGAACATTGCCGTTTTTTACATGTTGGCCAGAGATATATTGCAGTTTTCCTACAGCAAGGGCAAACACGATCCCTTCATAAAGCAGTCCATCAACGGTTAATTTCCCGACGATTTGATTAGCATAAGCAGGAGGCTTTTCCGAGAACAGATGCCATGATGCCGTAAACATTACCAGTCTCCTGACGTTTGAATGTAGTAAGACATCGGAACTCCATTATATCGATCAGCATTCTGCTTCGTTCCCCTGTATTCTATGCCATCTATATTAAGAGGCTTCAGCATCTGCGCCCTACTACTATCATCATTGTGCTGAAGCATCGGGAAAATATTGTAAAGTCCCCGAAGACGATAGACGTACACTTGATTGATTACTAAAAACCAAGGGACACGGAGCTGTGCAGCCTGCTCAAATGAAGCAATATCTTTTCCAGCACCAGCTGCGTTAGCAGCATTGTCAGGCAAAATGCTTGTCAAAAAATGATAGCAGCTGTTTTCAGACCATTCTTCGCCGGGAACCTGTGTTACTGGCCGAATCGTCTTGTTAGTTAAGACCCTCTCTGAAAAATTATCAAAAAAAGACGGTCTGCTGGAATAGCTTGTAACAGTTTCCATAGTACCTGAATGCATCACATCCGTAATCAACGCATGACCGATATGTGTCGTATTGTTTAAGCGATCAACGTCACCAATGTAAATACACAAAGGCATAACAGAGTTGAAGCTGCTGCTAAAGGTTGTGTACATAGAGGAAGAGTATGCGAAGAAAATAAAACTCCGTTCATCGCCAACAGCCATCCATTTGTAGCCATTTACATAAGTATTAATTACCTGACTATAGCCAGAGTAATCTTCAGGGGATGTGACAGCATCAGCAATCTGCATTTTAAAACAGCCTGAATTAGTTGGACTGCTCTCGGCTAACAAATGACAATCCGATTCATAAGCTGACTGATTTCTGTAAACGGTGCGATCACTCCCGGCAACTGCACTGGTCATTAGCTTTGTCCAGCCAAGACCTGTCTTGCCGCTATAGCCATTAACAAGAATGGCATCCAAGACATCAATAATTCCGATTTTATAGCTGCCGCTTGACCCTGAATAAACAAATTTTGGGGCTCCCGGATCATCTGAAGAATAAAAAGTAACAGGCATCAGTCAGCATCCCCCCGAATCTGTAGCGTAAAGTCATCGTTTGTTTCCGTACCCTGACCTGAAAGCACCGTCCGGCAAATCCAAACTGGCGCAAGGCACCCATCGGTATTGAAGCGGATAGCGTTGCCTGTTGACCAGCCGCTGCCCCAACCATCGGCTTTCATCGTGAAATAAGGCACTCCCGCCTCCGGGTTAATGGGTGCGGTATCCGTTGTTGTGCTGCCGGTTGATATGATCCCGAGCTTTTCCTCAACAATCTGGAAGGAAGTCGTGCTGGTGAAGATAATCGCCCACTTGCCGTAAATGGCACCTTTGTTACTCACTTCTACCGGGTAGTTGATGGAGTTGTATTGGGCAGTTGTCTGGTCTCCAACCCGGTCATCCGTCCAGTTTGGATCGCCGCTATCCCATACCTTCTGGCTGAAAAAGTTTTTCACTCTCGCCTGAAGATCGCCATAGACCACCGCACTGCTGACCGAGGTTTCGCCTGCGGGTAAATCCCAAGGCACTGGGGAGATAATGGACAGGTCGCCATTGATCTGCACATCGCTCAATACGCTCATGTGCTCCACCCGATCCTTAATGGCATAGGGTGCCGATAGCGGGCTACTGTCGGCATCAATCAGGCTCAACGGATCGGCAAAGGTCACGGTTCCTGCCTCTCTATCGACGGTGTATTGATCGCTGGCCAGCAAAGTACCACTGCTGTCTTCCACCACTATTTCTGCCTGATGATCACGAGCCAGGTTAATCACCTGACCTGTCGTTGGCGTACCAATCTCGGTGGTTGCCGTATGACTTATAACCACAATATCCCCGGCTCGATAGATGGGAACCTTGCCATCGGGAGGCAGACGTACCGGGTCAAGGCCGATCAGTTCAGCATCGAGCGGCAGGCTGGTTTCTACCACGCAGTTGTAACGGACACTCTGCGGGATGACGTAGATTGGCTTCTTTTCAAGAGAGTTTCCATCGGTAAACTCAATCTCACACCAGCCAGTCGTCACGTCGATGTTTCCCGCTACCTCTGAAGTACTGAAGTCGCCATTAAAGTCAGCTGTCGCAGTAATCACATCCCCGGTATCCACCCGCACTGCCGTTAGTTGCAAACTGCCCTGCCGAACAGGAGCACCGGGAGTACGGAAAGCCACCGCATTTATGCCAAAGCCGACCCCGATGGTGGCCGCTGCCTGAATGGTGGCCGTATTGACAGTGCCAGATGGATAGCTGGCCAGTGCCGCCAGACCGCCGCTGTAATCGACCCTGCCAACCTGAACACCGGCATTGGTTTCTGTGCTCAGGTTTTTATAGAGGGAGCCATCCCGGTCAAAGTAGGTTTCACCATTCCATTCAAAAACCACGCTGCCGGGGAGCAAAACGGTATTGTCCATCAAGGGCAGCAGATCAATGGTCAACTCTGGCGAGGTAATATTTTCATTATAAGGCGCATGACTTAAACTGCTGGCCTGTGCAATGGCCGTAATGGTATTACCAGTAAAGGTTTGAACTTTGGGTACATTGGTGACCTCGACCTCCCTGATACGACCATTCCCACCATAAGTTCTTACCCGCCATTCTGGATAGTTGTAATTCTCCAATGCCAGAATAGTGAACGCCCCGGTCTGGTAATTAATGCTGCCGGTCACTCCCCGCCAGCCACCCGAAGTATCATCACTGATCTGCTTGGCAACGTTTCTGGTTGACTGGTAGGTTGTCCAATCATCCTCCAGCCTTGCGCCGTTGGGTACATTGGACAGCTGCTTAACCAGAAATTGCAGCTGGACAGAACCGGGCAATAAAGGCGCTCCGGGTATGGTGCCGCTCATTACGCCAAGATCATCCACCGTTACAATAACCTCGCCACCAGCACTGGTGCCTTCTTCATAAGTCAGCTGTATTTCGGTTCCGCTATCAGGCAGGTTGTCCAGCTTAAAACTCAGCTCGCCGGGAGCGTAATGAATAGCGCCGCTGCCATCGCCCGTCAGCAGGCCATTGCCCTGATCAGTCAGGGTTTTATTCCCCCCGGATGAAACATACGTCACAGTCATGGAACCGGGCTTGATACCGGGCTTCTGAACAGTATGCCGGAAGGTCATATCATCCACCGGCACCGAGCCGGTTCTGATCGTTACCTCATCATCATTTTGTGCCACATAGCTGAGAACAATGGCACTGTCTGGATCGGGCAAAGCATCGAGGGTAATTGCCGCCGAGCCGGTTGCAAAGAGGATGGTGCCAGTTCCAGAACCAATCATCTGGCCGTTACCGGAATCCCGGATGTCCTGCCATTTGCCGAGAGCGATATAGCTGACCACCAGCGTCCCCGGCCTTGGCTTGGCCTCAGCCATGTTCAGGGTGTAGTTGAAGCCCCGGTTCTGGTTAGTGATGGGAATAGCACCACTGATCGCAGAGCCCGTAATTCCCACCGCTGGCTGATAAGTCGCATTACCGGAGGCCGAAAGAACTCCGCTTACTCGCCAGACGTTTACTTCCCCAAGGTCATAATCCACGGTCAGCTTGCTGTAATTATTGGTGCCGCTTTTATGGATCAGATTGCCTGTGCCGTTATCTTCAAAGGTGCCGCCATCCACCGATAGGGTCAGGGTTCCGGGCAAAACACCCCGCTGCAGATAGGTGCGACTCTGGGTGCCAGTGATATGAACAAAGCGACAGCTGACTGATCGGCTACTGGCCGAAGTCGCCACCATGGTTTTGCCGGTATAACCGCCATATTGATCCAGTAATGGGCTTTCCACCTTGGCACTCGGCACCAAAGGCGCATAAACGCTCTCAGCCTTTACCGTCAGGTCGCCTGCGGTAATGTTGGCGCTCATAGACTGGATGCCATAGTAACGGCTGGTATCGGCTATCTGCGTTTCCTGAATGCGGCTGGTTGCCTCCTCCGGCTCGCCGGGAACGGGAGATGCCCCGATAAATTTGGTCACCAAAGGTGCGCTAATCTGCATCTCCACCTTTCGCCGGGTAAAATCGATATACTCAGCTCCAGTGAAATAGGTAAAAATCTCATTGGAATAATCAACGGCTGTAATACGGATGAACTGGCTGACTGTCTCATCTGGCGTTGTCAGCTTATAGACCTCGCCAATTTCAGGAACCGCCGATTCCTCCCGCTGATAGCCGACAACGGATCGCTGCCCTTCCAGCTGATCGCCCACCAGCTCCCACGCTGCTTTAATGCCCGGAACCACATAACTCTCGATCCGGTCTCTGGCATCCAGGCGTTCATCAGTCTGACTGTCGGTATTGAACAGCAGAACCGAGACATTCTTGTCTTTGGGAGGCTCAGTCAAGATAAGATGACTGCCGAGATAAATGTCATTGTTATCAGTGCTGATCCCGATAAACGCCTTTCGCAGAGCCACATCACCAATGGTTCGGTCGATTCTGGAAATATCCTGAAACAGGTTATTGACGTTGCCATCAATGACCTCATTACCAGTGATCCGACCGCCACCGTCTTCCTCATCGCTAAGGCGCTGACTTTCGAAGAGTTTTACATCGCTGTTGCTAATTGCCATCGGTTTTCCTTTTTTTCAGGCGAAAAAAAACCGCCAGTCAGGCGGTAATTTCTGATTTCAGTTATGCCCAATTAGTCAAAAAGATGGGTAGCCATGGGCTGCTTCTTTCTGGTAATAAACTTCATAATCTTTCGTTTAAAGCGGACTCTCCGTAGCCTACGCTCCTTAATACTCCACTCTTTTGCTCTTTTTTCTTCTTCCTGTTCAATCAGTGTGTTCCGTTCCTCAATGAACCGTTCCGAGATGTTCGTTACTTTCTGAATCTTCCCTTCTAAGAACAAAACCTGTTTGATCTCGTTGAAATCAACAGATCGAGCACTGCCGTAATACCGACGCCTCGGATAATCCCACCAGTCTCTTCCAAAAGTCACCTCACCACTATATTCGAGAGGCAACCATACGTCGGTGTATCTGAGGCCAGGCATTAAGTTAGGCGTCAAGTCAAGAGCCGAGCCAGCATGCTTTGGACGCGGGTCAGGCTTCCTGCCATTGACCAACGGCTCATCATCAAAGACCCCTAAGTTCATTGATCTGGCGAAAAGCTGACCCTCTTTGTATTCATACTCAACGAGAAAACCAGCCCAACACCAGGTACCCATAGGGGATACTTCAATTCCCAACATATCTGGATGAAATATCGGATAAGGTTCTGCGCCAGTCACTGTATACAAAACACCATCAAGGGTTAGATGGTCTGATAATTGAACGGTCATCGTTATTACTCTCCCTGACCCATGAACCGATTGATCATGGCACGGTTATGAGCCTTAATGAAAGATGGTAATAACTGTTATCGGCAGGGTACGCCTCTTCGAGTACCGGGGAGGCTGAAACCGGGCTGCCAGAGCTACGGTCGAAAATAACATTAAGCTGTCGCATGTCAGGTAGAGTCAGGATCATTACCTTGTCCGGAGCTGCGGTTAAATCCTGAAGCTCTAAAACTGTTTTGCGGGAGACCCAACCGGCCTGCTGCCCACCGGTCAGTTCAATGGGGCGGCCCTGTAATTTTGCTTGCTCTTGAACTAATAATGCTCCTGTTAAACTGCGCTCTGTGCTTTGCTCCACAGGGTTCCATTCAAACTCATTGATCCAAAGAAGATCATCCGGGAGGGTAATAGTATCCAGTTGCATCAGACCGTCCTCATGCCAGCATTTTTCAGGGCTTCCAGCAGTTTGGTTTCATCCCCCGGTGTTACCCCAACATTCACATCGCCCCCCGGATATTCGAGCCGGATAATACGCTGCGGGGTTTGTGAAATGGTGCGTGGGGTAGATAAGTCTGCGCTCCCCTGGCGCTCTTTAAGAGCTTGCGTTCTCTCATTATTAGCTTGCCGCCTGCGCTCATTGTAAATCTGCTCGCTGATCCGCAGGGCTGAGGTAATATTCCTGATCGCCTCCTGATCCCCATTTGCGATGGCCTCTGCGTGCTGTGCCTTCAGATCGTCACGCTGATTTTGATAACGGCGCTGCTCAATATCGGATTGCCTGCCCTGCAATTCATCCAGTTCATCTTGCAGACTGTTGAGGGTATTGCGGGAACTGTCGCCTAAGCTGGCCATGTTTTGTTTGGCTGTAACAATGGCGTTATTGAGGCGGTCTAAATCCGTTTGATTGAGCAGGTTCATGGTTTGTGCGGCATCTTCGGCCTCACGGACAAAACTTCTGGCATTGATCTCGCCTTGTTCATAGCTTTCAAACAGCTGTTCAAGGGCAATTCTTTGCTCTAAAAATTGTTTTTTCACATAAGCGGCAGCGGTTGATGTTTGATTGAGCCAGCGACCAATGCCTGTCACGTCAAATTGATATTGATTGCTTTGCAACCGGCTAATTTCTGCGGAGGTTTCCTTAAGCTCATTTTTCAGGTCTTCAATACTGCCTTTGGCTGCGGTGGTATCCACAGAGCCGCCGCCTTGTTGTATGGCTACAAAAGCGTCGTGAGCAGCACTGCTCATGCCTATCAGTTCGGCGGTTATGGCGTTATAGTGACCGGCTAAAGCAGCGGAAATAGACTGGGCGTTTTCAAAAGATTGTTCTTGCTTATCCCCGGCTTCCTCTGCAGCATCGCCTGTTTCTTTTATGCTGTCCCTGGTGTTTTCTGCCTCGGTCTTCAGCTCGGCCAGCTTCCTGCGACTGGCTTCGGTCGCCTCGTAATACTCCTCTGCAGACAAAGTGCCCTGAGAAAAAGCTTCAGCCAAGGCTACCCCAAGGCTGGCCAGTTCCGTTCGGGTTTCAGCTGCGTTTACCTGGCTGAGAGCATCGGCTGCATTCTCAAAATGACTTTTGACGGTTTGGGCTGTTTCGGCTGTCGCTTCCTTAACTTTCTTCTGCCCTTGGAGCAATTCATCGGCGTAATTTTGCCAGAGCAACCTCTGACTTTGGGTCATGGTCTTGGCTGCATTGTTTGCTGTCTTTACCGCATCTCGGCTTTCTTCGGCAAAGCTGTCGTATACCCCGACTAGCGCATTCCGGACATCCCTGGCATCCTCAACCGTCTGTCGGGCAAACTCCCTGGTCAAGCCGCCAAGAAAATCGGTGGTTCCTTTCAGCTTTTCAGCAATGCCATCCAAGCCCAAGGCATCGGCTACTTCCTGCCATACCCTGACAATGCCGTATAAAACACCGGAATAAACAGTGCCAAAGCCCTTAACCATCGCAGAAAAGGCATTAAAAAAGCCCATGACGGTGAAGCGGGTAAAATCAAAGGCAGTGCGCAGAGCCGCCATGGATTCTGTGATGGTGGTAAAGCCTGATTGGATACTGGTGACAAAACCATCAACGGTAACTCCAGTGAAGGCATGCTTAATAGCGTCACCCATGGCGATAAAGGCATCACTGACCTTTTTAGCCAATTCAGACAGCTGGCCATTACGGTTCATCCGCTCAATTTCACCAGCGATGCCTGCCAGGGACTCTCTGGCATAATCCAGAGCCCCGCTCTTGGCCACCTCGTCCTGGAACTGCTGCCAGCTGTCTTTCAGGTTACTGACATAACCCGACAGAAGACTCATATTCCTGGCGGCAGCGCCTTCGGAGGATCGGCCAATTTCCAGAATCAGCTCCCTCATCACATCCCGGCCAATAAGGCCAGCCGAAGAGAGCTTTTGCAGCTCCTGAACGTTTTTACCGGTCACCTTTTGCAGCAAATCCCACACCGGAATGCCCCGCTCGACCATCTGCAGGATTTCTTCGCCCTGGAGCTTTTGCTTTGCCCATGCCTGACCGACTGCCAGGGAGATCCCGTTAAGCCGATCCATACCGCCGCCAAGCTTGGAGGCTTGATCCACCAAAGCCTGCATGGTGCCATCCATAGGATCAAGGCCAAAAGCTTTGAGCCGAACAAAGGCTTCCGATACTTCTTCCAGTTGATAGGGCGTATTCCGGGTAAAATCCTTAATCCACTGCATGGCCTTTTGGGCTTCTTCAGACGATCCGGTAATCGCCTCCATCTGCACGGCCAAACGCTCAAACTGGTCGCCTGTCTGTAATACCCCTTCAATGCTTCGCTTTAAGGTATAGAGTCCACCCGCTGCCGCTGCCAGCCCCAAGAAACGCCGGGAAAGCTGGCCAATGGAGATGCTGGCCGCCTTGGCATCCCTGGCAGTTTTTTTCAGGTTGCTGTTACGCAGGGATCTGGCTGTCTGCCTGGCGCTTTCATCCGCCCGTTTGAAGGCGGCCCGGGTGTCGTTTAGCTGCTGCTCAAGCCTGGCCTGCTGCTGCTTCAGGTTTTTGGTCGATAATCCAGCAGAGGACATTGAGCCCCGAAGCTTGGCCAGTGTCTCCCGTTGGCGGTTATATTCGGTATTGGCCTTCTTAACGTCTTTGCGGGCTTTTGTCATGGCCGTTTGCATGGCCTTGGTGGGCTTGCCGGTCTTGCCCATTTCCCGGCCAAGCCTGGCCACCTTATCTTCAGCCTCACGGAATGCACGACCAGCATCGTGGGTGGCCTTGGTCTGCTTTTTAAAAGACGAAAGGAGCTTATTCTGGTTTTCCAGTTCCTCTAATTGGCCTTTCAGCTTATTCGCCTCTTGCCGAAAGGCATCCAGGGAAGCCGAGGATTTATTCACGTCCCTGGATAGTAAATCCTTGGCTTTCAGGACTAAGCGAATCGCGGATTGTTTAATATTGGCCATAGTCTTTTATCAAAAAAGCCCCTGCTCTTTTTAGGAGTCAGGGGCTGAATTGCAGGAAGCAAACGGTGGGTTACTGCGCCAGATCGATCTGCATAAAGGTACTCAGGCCGGAGCCCTCAATGGTACTGTCTGCCAGTACATCCAGTTCCAGTGCGATAGCGGCAAAGTCGTCAGAAATAAAATCAAGATTCTGAACAGGGGAAAACTTTACCCGATGCACCCGGATATTAAATGGCTTGCCATCCTGTGCATCGTTGAGCCCTTCCATAAACAGGACAAACTCTTTGCCCGATTCAATGAGGGCCTGAACCATATTGGTGGCCAGTGGGGTATAGCTCACTTTCACCCCCAGGTTATCAATGCCACCACCGCCAATGACCTTGATACCGGACTTGGTCAATTCATAATCATCCCCGGCAGTCAGTACAGTATCCAGACTGTCTTTAATCGTAACTGACTGCGACAGATCGGGAAGCTTGTCAAACGGGATAAGCTCGTCAGCAACGCCAAAGCTGGTATGAAGTTCATCTGTGACCGCTGTCGTTGAACCGGCTGCCACAGAACCACGCAGTGCCATCGACAGGTTGGTAGCGGTAAAGTCGTGTGCCGTGAGGCTGGCCGAGATAGATGATATCCGACTGATGGTATTGCGATTACCACCACCACCGAGATAGTTTTTCAGCTCCTTTTTATCTTCCTCGAAACTGAATCGAAACTGGCTGACGTTGCCAACCGGCAGCAGGGGCGCGGAATCATCAGCGGGTTTGATGTAGATGCTTCCGGCACCGATAAAGCTACGATCCATTGTAGACATGGGTTATCTCCTTAACAGGAAGGTGGGATTAAAGGATGACTTCGATCTGCAGTTGCAGGTCTGCAAACGACAGGTGGGCATTGCTTGGGGCAATATCGAACTGGGTTTCACTGAAGCTGATATGTCGGGCTTCCGGGGTGAAGCGTTGACCGGCAGTAAATAACGCCCGAATGGAGCGGGTTAAGTCCAACAGGGTGTAAGTGGTGTCTTTATTGGTTTTGGCCACGGCACTGATATTGAACGTCATCCGGTACTTTGCCCGTTGGCCCTGGCGTTGCTCTTCATTAATGGATTCCAGCTGCACCAGGATGGCCGGAAGGTCTAAATCCTGTTCCTGGCCGGTGGCTGAATAGCCAAGGAGCGTGTTTTCAGAAACCTGCTTCAGATGGGTAATCAGCTTTTCTATAATCTGTCGTTCAGGATTCGATGTTAAAGGCATAGTTGAGTTCCTGGTGTAGCAGATCGGTAAACCGGTTCACCAGCAGTGGGCTGATTTTTGCCAGTGAGGTTTCAGCTTCCCTATCGATCCGGACGGTTTTCTTTTCCAGCGGCAAGCCCATCCACATCCACCGGCCTGAGCGTTTGGACTTTTGGTAACGGTGTTGCCAGTTATCCTTTCGCTCAAAGATCAGTTCTCGGGAAGCATTGACCGGCTGCATCAAAAAACTGTTTTCCCAAAAACTGTGACTGCCTACCCGGACACCTCGGTGGGTTTGTCTTGGGTTACCCAGACGATGGGCGCCTACTTCATTAATGCCGATCCAGATGGTCAGGTAACGCTCTTTTCTGCCGTAGCTTTTATTAAGCCTTACCTTGATCCGGTTCAGCTCCTTCAGCCGTTTTTGTGATACTTTTATGCGTCGGGACATATCACGCAGCACTTGCCGTTCAGCCCAGCGACTCAGTTTGGACAGGGTTCTTTGAATGGCTTGTTCTGTTTTTTCCGGGGACTGTTTGAACAGGGCGGTGAGTTCTTCAATATCGCCGCTGACTTCCTGTTCAATGAGCATAGATATTCCATTTGGCTAAATAGCCATCGTCTTTCAGTTTTCGGTCGACTTCATAAACCTGACCATTGGCCAACACGGTATCGCCACGCTTCAGTCGGATAACACTATCCACATAGAGAACGGTGATTTCACCCTGGACAGCCTCAAACTTGCCAAGCTCTACCAGTTCTTTATTGATAATGCCCCGGGTTTCCAGCGATGACTGATCCGAAAGTGTCAGTAAAACCGACTGCCCAAAGGTTGAAAGAATGGTGTGATCCATCACTTTGAAAGCTTCATCCATTGGAGCAGTCTCCTTGCTTGTGGGTTAGCTCATGGTCAGTTTGATCACTGCCCGTGGTCGTAGGTTGATTGGCAGTGGGTTCGACTGGGTATGAACAATCACGCCCTTCTCAAAATCCATCACCTTCTGCTTGGCATAGCGTGGCAGGCCGATGGTGTTCACCGTTTCCACAAAATCTGCCGGCGCAAACCAGGTCCTGAAGATATCCGCACCGGTTGGGTAGAGATAAGCTTCATTGGCAGCAACAAAGTCATTGCCACCCACTGAGCCTCGGTACTCTTCCCAATCAATATCCGCAAAACGGAACCGGCCCTTGGGATCGGTACGCAGGGCTTCACCGTCCTGCCAACGCTGGTAGGCTTCTTTTACTGATTTGTGGCCAACCAGACCATCAAAGAAATCAGAGCCACAGAATGCATGAAGGCCGCTGTAGGGCAGTGCTCCCAACGCATCATCCACCAGACGACGGGCTTTGACACCCTGGGCTCGAACGTCAGTGGTCGTGCTGCTGAACTTGAAGTCATGGGTTTGCTGAGTAACACCGAACTCATCAAACAGGTTGTAGAGTATGGTGCTGCCATCGCCATCCAGGATTTCACCTTTGAGCGCCCCCATGCGCAGAAATTCCAGTGTCACCTCATGGTTAGCATTCATCTTTTGCAACCGCTGGTTCACGACAGCCTGTACTCCCTGCATGGCGTCTTCACTGCCAAACTGACGGACATTCTGCACTTCAGCGGCAAGGATAGTGCTGTCATGGGGAATATGGGGCACCACAAAGCTGCGCAACTGACGTTTATCGCCAATGGCCTGAGTGGCGGGTGCACCACGCTCGGTAGAGGGCAACAAGCGGAGTTCTCCGTTAATGCTCTCTACCACGACGGTTGTGGTATTGATGCCGCTCTCCTGAAAGAGGCCCAGTTGCCCAAGACGACCCGGCTTGTAGTCCATCTCATTGATGGTGGCGGTCAGGCTGGTAAGGCTGAACGCATCGTCATTAAAAATATCCAGCATGTTATCGCTCCTTGATAACGGAAGTTTGTTAAGAATGGGTTACAGAGGTAAAAATCAGGAAGGGTTATTCGCTGCGCAAGATAATATCCAGCCCGGCCAGTTGCTCTTCGGCAGTCGCCTTTTGCTCGTCAGAAATACCAGCAGGCCAGATCAGCAAACTGTTCACCACTTCTGCCAGACGGGCGATAATCACACCGTCACCACCAGAGGCATCGGTCACCTTGCCAGCGTAGAGAATGCCTACTGCGGATTCAGTGCCATCTGCGGCGGCAGGGTCAAGAGGGCTGTAGATACCATTATCAGAAGCTCTGGCGACCACAGTACCAGGCTCCATCGTCAGGTTCGCAGCGAATGGCACCTGCTCACGGCTGATGCCGTTATTGCCTTCAGACACCAGAAATTCACCGGTATAGACCGATTCCGTTTTTACACTCATGGGTAAAGTCCTTTTGGTTGGGGGATATTATTAAACAGGGGTTAAGCGCGATTACGCCGACTGTAGATCGCTTGCGTATCAATGGCAGAAGTGGTGGGTTTCAGGCCTTGCTGTTTGGGCGTCAGGGCATTATTGATGGGTTCATCTTCAGAGGTCAGTAATGCCAGGAGGCTATTCTGCACCTCGGATACCGAACAGTCGTTTTTTATAAAATCCGCTGCCTTATCCGGGAAGCCTGCTGTCTGGCAGAGGTTCTTAATCTGGTCATAGCTGGCGAGTCGAACCTTGACCTCATCTTCCGACAGTGCCGCTTTAAGAATTGCAGCGGTTTTTTCTGCATAACCAGCCTGACGACAAAGATCAGCAATAGCCACAGAATCAATTTGAGGTTGCGGCTCCATCGTCTGATTCTGCGGCGGAGTTGGCTCTGCCGGGTTTTTAGCTTGCTTGATACGTCCATAGCCATCCGGTGTATTACGGAACATGGAGAGATCAAAGCGTGCAGCGGCCTTCACCGGTTCATCAATCTGATCCACCAGGCCCATGTCCAGCGCTTCTTTGGCGGTGAACCAGGATTCAGACTCCATCAGTGCCTTCATATCCTCAAGGCTCTTGCCGGTTCTGCCGGTGTACGACACAGCAATACTGTCCGCGATCTTATCCATAATATCGGCGGTTTTGCGCATGGCTTCGGCATCACCCTGTGCCCAGCCATAGGGGTTATGGATCATCATCATGGCATTTTCAGCGATGGTGACCGTATCACCAGCCATGGCAATAACACTGGCAATACTGGCCGCCAGCCCTTCGATGGTGACATGGATATTGGCTTTATGCAGGCGCAGGGCGTTATAGATGGCAATGCCTTCAAACACCATGCCGCCGCGGCTGTTCAGGCGGACATTGATATCCGTAGCATCAAGGTTGCGGATCTGGTCCACTACGCTCTGTGCCGAAACGCCGTACCAGTCATCAATATCATCAAAGATAAACAGCTCTGGTGTCTGGTTGGCTTCATTTTTAAAGGTGTACCACTGTCGGTTATGACTCATCCCTGTCATCCTTTTCTGGTTGATTGGTAGATTTGCTGTTTTCCGGATCACGGCCATCGCTGTCGTACCTCAGTGAGTGGCTATCTGCCCGGCGATTATCGGCGGCGATTTCACCATCCATCTGCTCGCTGTCATAACCCAATTCGCTGACCACCTCTGAGCGGGATTTGAAGCCTGAGCGCACGGCCATTTTCTGCGCCTGCATATCCTGAACCGGATGCATATAGGGCCAGCCATGGGCGATCCACTTCACCCGGCGATAGGCTCTTGGTTGATTGCCATAGTCCGGAATGGCTACCGAACCATTAAGCACCGCCATATCCAGCCAGCGGTTCCAGACCGGTCGACAGAACTGAAAGATAATCTGGTTGTGCTGAATTTGTTGAATGCGGCGGCGGAACTCATTGATGATCAGGCGCAGTGCCCGGTCACTGACTCCCGCCATATCACCCGACAGCAGTTCATAAGGCAGTCCAATCCCGGCAGCAATGGCCATCAGCTGCTGTTTCATAAAATTGGGGTAGTCTGCGGTAGTACCCGGTGGATTATTGAACTCGACCTCTTCACCCGGTGCCAGCTCTTGCATGGTTCCTGGTTCCATGGCCACCATGGGTAGACCATTGTCGCCAAAGACCAACGGCTTGCCGGTCAAAGGATCAATAGGGTCTTGTTCGGGAGAGGGCTTCTTGATAAAGCCGGTAAACAGGTTAGCGATCTCCTGCCGTAATAGAGTGGCATCATCAAACTTATCTAGATGATAGAGTCTGACTAATACCTGAGTCAGTAGTGGCTGGCCGCGCAACTGACCGGGTCGCAGGGCTTCAAATATATGCAGAACATTGTCGGCCTTCACCCGCACCAGTCTGGTGCTGTCAAAAGCAAACTCGGCGGGATGCTCCCGGTGAAAGTAATAAGCGACCCGCTTGCCCAGCTTATCGAACTCAATCCCCGACTTAATCACATGGCCATTATTCAGCGTCTCGTTATAACTGATGGGGACAAACTCGGATTCCAGCACTTGCAGCTGCAGGGGAACGGATAAACCATCTTCCAGTCTGCGGGGACGTAGCCTGACAAAGCACTCGCCACCTTCAAACATGGCGCGGGTAATCAGCGATTGCTGACCGGTGAAACTCAGCAGACCATCGGCATCCGATTCATCGGACCATTGCAGAAACAAGTTTTGCAGCTGTTCCCGTAAACCATCGTCGTTCACCAGTGATTTGGGCGTAATGCCACGGCCAATCACATTGCTCACCAGCTTTTCCAAACCACTGCTGGCCCAGGGATCATTGCGGATGGCGGCCCGGGAACGGTTAATCAGCTTGGAGAGATCAGCAGTGAGTGCGGTATTCGGGGAAAGCCCCGGTGCATACCAGCTTTTGGTTCGTCGCCCCATACCCGCAGCGGTATAAGCTGAGTTTTTGAAACGACGAAACAGGTTGGTGAGCAATCCCATGCTCAAACTCCCTTGGATGAATAGATGCCATACTGCTTCGGGCGTTTCTGCTGCTTGACCAGTTCCCGTTCGATGGCCTGCAGCCGCCTTTCCATCTCAGCAAAGCTGCTGTACTCCACCCGTCGACCTTCAAATTCCACAGTACGGGTCTCACGCAGCAGCACTGCCCGTTTCAGAGCCTGGTATTCTGTCTCGGTAATCATGGAAGTTATCTCTGAAGGTAGGAACTGCGGGATGAACGACGGAGTGTTTTTGGCTTGTTGCTGGTTTCTTCCAATTCAGGATCAGGCGTATCTTCTGGTGCTGGTCGGCCTTTGGTGAGTAGCTCCAGATTAATGCCCCGGTGCTGCTGAAGAATACGGATCGCGGCCAGTGAGTATACCCGGCAATCCAACGCCTCATTCCGGCGGTTCTTGGCATCCCAGGTAAAGTAAGGGACACCGAGCCGGTATTTCTTGATCTTTTCTTCTGCGGTGGCCTGCTTGAAATAATCTTCATCAAAGCAGTCCTTGATCGGCCAGTGGCAGTAGCCTTGTCCAGGCTCCAATACCCGGTAGCGTTGATAGACCAACTCCTTGGCGGTATCGGTGCCGACCAGTGTCAGGTAGACCCCTTTCTTGTTTTTGGTTTTGGGAAATGTAGCGATAGGTTTGCCAGCCTGAGAGGAACCCTTAACCGGAATCGCCCAATCGGCTCCCTGCTTACGACAGAAGGCATACACTTCATCGGTGTAGTGGCCACCAGAGTCTATGCAGACCTGAGCCACATTTATTTTGGTGCCATCCTGACGGGTGTAGGTTTTATGGAGCATATCGGCCAGAGCATCCCAGATACCTTGTCGGGATAAGTCACCGTATAAACGGACATAATCAATTGACCAGCTTTCCTCACCAGAACCCCAGCCGGTTACTTCAAACTCAAAGCGGTCATCCTGGACATCACAACCAACCGTCAGTATCTCCACCCACCAGGGCACCTCTGCCGGATAATGTTCCCGTCGCTGGTAGAGCAAACTATGCTCAACAGTCTCACCTTGTTCCGTCCAAGTCTCGCCAAGCACAGTATTGGTCCAGTCCTTGAACTGTACCGGATTACTCTTGGCGGCGAGGAAATCCTCTACTGCATTTTGCCAGCTGTACCAGCCATTAGGGCTGTAAAGCGAACTCAGGTGGAATCCAGCGACCTTATTGCTCTTTTCAGTTTCAGCTTGCCAATGGCCATTAGTAAGCAGTTTCGGTTTGTCTTTTTCATAGTGCTTATGACCACACTGCACACACTCAAACCGGGTGGTTGCCGGGTCATGGTTATCAAAAATGATCTGAGCCCAGACGATTGGTTGGTAGTGTCCACAGCTATTGCAGGGGACCAGATAGCGTCGTTTATCACTGCTCTCATAAGCCGCTTCAATCTTGCTGGTTTCTGCAATATTGGGTGTGCTGACCATCAGGATTTTTCGGTTACGGCTGAAGGTGGCCGTTCGCTTGATGGCCAGATTGATGGGACTGCCTTCGCCATCCACATCATCGTCGTAGGCATCCACCTCATCCATAAACAGAAAACGGGCAGGCATCGAGCGCAGGCCTGCAGCTGAATTGGCTCCAGTAAAGATCAGCACACCATTGGGGAACTCCTTGGTCAGCAGGGTATTGCCACTGTCCCGGCTTCTCGGGTCTTTAACCTTCTCCTGAAGATCCGGCATTTCGTCGATCATCGGAGCAATCCGCTGCTTCGATGTCCGCTTGGCCATATCCAGCGTGGGAAGCACATACATCATCGGACCCGGCGTATGGTCAATCACATAACCAAGCCAGTTATTGCCGCATTCGGTGCCACCCACCTGGGCACCTTTCATAAACACCACCTGTTCCACAGACGACGATGGTGACAGACAATCCATAATTTCTTTCAGATATGGTGTGCGGGAAGTTCGCCAGCGTCCTGCTTCTTTGGTGGCTTTTGCCGGAAGAATCCGTTTTTGGTCAGCCCATTCGGAAACGGTCAGGCGGGTGTCTGGTTTCAAGCCCGCAAAAAAGCCTATGATGTATGGTGATGACATAAGAACAAAAAGGTGATGATCAATGGCCAAGTCACAGCTACAGCGTCTTTTATGGTTACAGGGCAATAACTGCTTTTATTGTGGATGTACCTTGAAACCAGCTGATGCCAGCATTGACCATGTAATACCCAAGAGCCTTGGAGGAAAAGATACCGTGGAAAACAAGGTCGTATGTTGCAAGACCATCAACCACCATTTTGCCGACATGCCTCTGAAAGAGAAGTTAGCCAGCCTGCTTCAATGGAAGGGACAAATACCTTGTCCGAACAAATCTGGTAACTAATGGTTTGATAGCTTATTCAGTATCGTTTCCAGCTCTTCCTGAAGTATTTTCCCCACTTCCCGGGGATCATCCTCCGCCGCCAGCACATCCGCCATTCGATCAGGAATGGCCAGCAGTTCATCTCGAATAATCCGGCCTGCCTTGAAAGCATCCTGTTTTACCTTGGCTGCATCGGTCAGGGTACCGCTTTTTTCTTCATACTCCAGCTTGGCCATCTTGGCCTTGAACGCCTCCCGCATGGTGCGGGCAGTGACAAAGTCAACGGCTCCCGGTTGTGTCGGTGCAAGATCGGTGGATTGATCGGAACGGATCAACGTCACCGGGTCACTATTGGCTTTCATGGCCTGCTCAGCCTGCACCGAATCCACCTTGCCATTTTTCAGTTTCACAATGCCCTTTTTGATCAGCTTGGTGACATAGCCTTTGGTAAAGCCCTGCTGCCTGGCAAATTCCGCTTGTGAAATCAGCGCCATGGGAAGTCATACCTACAGCCATCTCATTCAATATGGACATTTGTCTTAAATTTTCTCGACTTATCGTGGCCATCCCCTATAGAGCTACTGCGACAACAAAAAATGAATCAATAAAGGATGTAGTTATGAATGAAATTGCCACGTTAAATGATGCCGTGCGACAGTCACTGGTGAATCTGGAAGTGAAGAACAGTCTTGCCCTGATCAACTGCCGGTTTGAAATAGTGATGACCGCCAACCTGCAAAACACCATTGAGAACAAAGTCGGTTTGTTGAAAGCCGTTTCCGAATTTAACCACTTCAATGAGCAGAATGATCCCTATGGCGAACACGATTGTTTCCGATTCAAGTTTGAAGATGAATGGATCATTGCCAAGTTTGATTATTACGCCCCGGATATGGAACACGGTTCGGAAGATGCCTCGGATTTAAACAATACCGTTCGGGTGCTGACCATCATGCTGGCCATCGACTATTAATAACGGAGAAAAACCATGAATAATGAAGCCCAATTGATCACCCATTACTATTTCTGTACTGGCGTTATTGACCGATTAAGCGACCAGGCCCGAACACCGGCTGAGTTATTTGGTGATGGAGAACTGGAGCTGATTCATAACCTTTGCCGTTATAGCCAGATCATCAGCGAGATCGAACATTCCAAAAATGATGAGGAAGGCTTTCCCGGCGTGTTTGATTATGAAATCTCTGAAACGCTGGCTGCACAACTCTGGATTGCCTTGTGTGAGCAGAACCAGGAATTTGAGCCGTGGGATTTCCCGGATGAAAAACAGTTCAGAAAACTGGTAGAGCAGCTGATTGATGACTGGCTTCAGCAGCGCCTTCCCAGAGAATTAACGATTCAGCAATGGCTTGAAAAGCGACAGTAACGCAACCGCCAAGGACGGCACTGGTTTGAATAAAAAGTATACCTGCTGCACCATTTTTGAAACTGGATTTTCTTATTAGTTTTCAGCTGGTTAATGCCAAAAAGTATACCAAGGGTATACCTCGTTTTCAGACCTGTCACTAACGCAAATCCGCGCCCCCTCGCACCCGCAAAAAACTAAACATTGCAGGGACCCACGTTGTTTGTAATTTGACAGTTTGAAAGCCATTACCTACGGGGAAAAGCATTGTTATATCAACCGTATAGAGAGATTTAAACAGCAGAATAAAGTTTGAGATATACGGCAGTTCACCCATAGTTAAAGTGTAAAAACATTAAACAAAACGAAGGAGATACATCATGACTACTCATAAAAACACCGCTAAAACCACTGCTAAAACTGTTGATAAGAAGAACGCAAAAGGAGATAAAACCATGGCTAATAAAAACACTGACAAGAAAAGCAAAAAGTCCGATTCTGAAAAATTTGCTGAACTGGCAAACATTCGTGTACCCAAAGCCCTGCGGGTATTGAAATCTATTTCATCATTGGCCAACGATGACAAATATGAGTACACCGATGCTCAATCCACCGCCATTATCAGTGCCTTGAAATCTGCAGTTGATGACCTGTCCGAATGCTTTAAAAACGGAGGCAAAAAGGACGAGGAGACATTCCGCATTTAATCCCGGATTCAATTCCTCACAAAGCAGGCAACGATGCCTGCTTTTTTTGAGTTTGATGATTATTCATGCACTATCGGATCATCACCAAACACCGGTAAATCGTCACCACACGACGTTTGAATATTGATCATATAACCTATCGAAAATATCGAACAACCCGCCAAATCGACGTAGAATTGATCCTATTGAATGTTCATTCATTGCCCACGTATTGGAATGAACAGGTCAACCGATCGAACGAATGCTTGCTCAGGATTGACTGGGCAGGCATACCCACCCGCCCCGGTTTACGGGTCATAATCCAACGGTCCGATTTATTCATGGCATGGATTAAGGCAGGCGACGTGGTAACGGTATTCACCTTGTAGCCCTGTTTCCGGTACAACTCGCAGATATAGCAGCGCAACTGAAAGCCAATCCCCAGTCCCTGATAATCGGGCAATACCACCGTTCTGTGCAGTCGTTTCAGCTTCTTGTTGCTCGGGTGAGGAAAGTGTAAGACGCTGCACCAGCCTACAGGCTCACCATTGATCTCAGCAATGTATTTATGGGCTGACCGGTTGTGAACACTGCTCAGATAGTGAAATGGCCTAAATAATGGCCACTCTGACTGGTCGGCTTTGCGGACATCGATACGGATTTCAGGTCGTCGAAGACGCCTCCGTTTGAAGATATGCTTGTTGCAGTCGTAAACCCAATCCGGTTGCAGCCATTCGACAATATCGTAATGACAGCTGACTGCAATAAACTGCTTATCCTCTTTACGGATAAACTTCTGGATAGCGGCACTGCCGATCTTGGCCACCTGACGATCCACTACCGAAGTGAACTCGTCGTAGATGACCGGCTTATCGGATTCCAGGATCAGCCTGGCAAGTTCTGCCCGCATCTTCTGGCCATTGGAGAGCACAGAAAACGGCTTCAACCAGTCCGGGGGAGAAGAAAACCCTACCTTGCTCAATGATTCCGTAATCTGCTTGGCACTCAGGTCTTCGCTGAAATCGTCCACTACGGAGCGGTCTGACCACTGGTAACCGCAGAATAGTTCAAAGTCCTTGAATACTTCTCTGGCAATGGTCGTCTTGCCAGAACCACTGGCACCAACAATCAGGCCGATATTCCAGGGCTTGTCCTCAATGGGAATATCTACGTCGAACTCCTTCTTCACCGACTGCATATCAATATCAAACATCCCCTTGACCTTCTCAGTGCGAAAGGAAGGCTTGATAGCGGACTCCACTACAAACTTTGAACTCGGCATTTCAGTCCCTTCTGTGTCAGTTCGTCGTAGATTTCCTGCTGATGGGCTTCGTTGTCACACTCCACCAGGATATTGAAGATTTCGGTGTATTCCTCACCATTGGGTTTCTGTTCCGGTTCAGGGGCAGGATCATCGAACAGGCTGACCATAAAGTCATCCTTAAACCCGAGTAGATTCAGATCAAAGTCTTCTGCTTGCAGGGCTTCCACTTCGCGGGATAGTACGTCCATATCCCATGAGCTATTCAGGGCTATGGAATTATCCGCTATGACGTAGGCCTTCTTCTGGGCTTCCGATAGTCCCGCCAACACAATGCAGGGAACGGTTTTCAGGTTCAATTTCTTTGCTGCCATCAAACGTCCATGGCCAGCAATAATCCCGTTTTCTTCGTCAATCAACACAGGATTGGTAAAGCCAAACTCCTTGATAGACGAACAAATCTGGATAATCTGCTCTTCATCGTGAACCCGGGAGTTGTTTACATACGGGATCAAATCGCTGACCTTTCGATCCACCATTTTGTACTTTTTCGCTGCCATCCTTAGCGCCTTATCTTGTCCGCCACCTTCTCAATGCCCCGGCTGGCAATGTAACCACCAAGGCCAATCTGAACGATAGAGAACAGCTTGAGTTCGACCGCTTCTGACAAATCCGGTGCTGACCAGCCCAACCACCTGGCAACAATCAGGGCAGTAAATACCAGCATCACGATGGGACGCCAGGATCGTTGTAGCCAACCATCACCTTGAGCCTCTGCCTTGATAACCCCCGCACGCTGAGCCAGTTCATCCAGCTCACCTTTAACCGCCATATCCACCAGTTGTTTTTTCGCCTGGGCAGCTTTGTCAGGATCCGGAATGATGCGCTCAATCACCTTACCCAGTAGAGGAATTGCAGCAGTCCAGCTCATTCGATGGTCTCCAACCAGTGCTCAACCACAAAGTTTGGGCAGGTTTTGTAGGGAGTGAAATAGTAATGACCAACCACTTGAGCCTCTGGATAACGCAGCAGCAGGGATTCAACCAGCATTTCCAGCATCAACCATTGTTGAGAAGTGAAGTTGTCTTCAGGATCACCATTTTCAGCTATTCCACCCACCAGACAGATACCCATGGACTCATGGTTATGACCTCGAACATGAGCACCCTGAACCTGAGCATCTCTGCCATGCTGAATCTTGCCACTTCGCTCAATGATCCAGTGATACCCGATATCTGACCAACCATTGTCTTCCACATGCCAGCGTCGGATATCGTCTGCGGTGACTTCCTGATCTGCCCGGGTAGCTGAACAATGGATCACGATGTAATTGGTTTCCGTCCTTGGAATCATCGCTTCATTTCCTGAAGAAGAAGGCAACCAGGCCAATCAGTGCAGACACGACCAACCAGCCGAGTCGTTCAATACCGGCCAGCAGAACACCACGAGAGCTACCCTGAAGCTCCAAGGCCCTGATCCGGGCTTCCATCTCACTCAGCCTAGAATCCAGCTGATTCATGTTGTCGTTCTGATGAGAAATACGTTCTTCAATGCGAGCAAGCTGGGATACTGCCTCGCTCAGTTTGTCCAGCTTCACATCAATGCGATCCAGACGGTCGGAGAGGTCAGTCATGGTGCGTCCTGCACAGGGAAAAAATTGGGGCAATAAAAAAACCCCACACCATTTCTGGGTGAGGCTCTGCATGTTGAATAACTATGCCTTATTCAGTAATCATTGGCAACTCCATGACGTTAAGATTTTTCACACTTGAGACTACAAGCGGGAAATGTGAATGATTTTTAATGTATCTTCTTCCAGTCCGAAATAATCTGGCTTTCCCTGTGATTCAGGGCAAGAAAAGCAAACTTTGTATCTACCTGCTTTTGGAAAACGCCCTTTATTTTCTTCGAGCCACATCTTAGAGTCACCACCAAACATATTACTCGGGTTATGATCCCTGCAAGCAATTATTAGGAAGTTTGCTTCAGCATTACGGATATCCTCCATCAATAATTCTTCTGAGCCTCGCCCCATCCATTTGTTTTCTTTGTTAAAATCAATGATATTACTCATATCATTACTTCCCCAGTTATTAAGCTCTACAGGATTTACAAGGCTTGTAACCAGCATCAACTGCTTCTTCGTGAGAGTAAAACTCGACAAGTCTGTTTGAGCAGAGAAGGTTCTCTACCCAAACACAATCCGGTCTATGAAAGGTGCTTCTTGATTTACTACCAACAAAATATTCTGTATGTAGTTCATCATCTTCACTCAATTCTTCAATCTGAGATCGAAGCTTTTTATTTTGATTCTCTAATCTTTTAAGCTTTCTTGAAATTTTATCCAGTGCTTCATCACAAAAAGGACAGTACTCCATAACCATGCTCCTTCGTGCAGACAAAAAAACTTGCAAATCTATTTTAGCAAATCATTAAAGCTCAGCAGTTGGTTAAATCAAATCCAACTACTTACCTCTACTCTAGCAATGCAATAGATTTGGCAATATTCCTCAGTGTTTCGCTGTCAAAAAAATGATCACATTGATCCCAGTAAAGGGCATTCCAAAGTGAAAAGTCACGCTTCCAGTTTTGTTTATGAATTCGGCATTTTTTAATAATCTGACTAACTGGGTAAAAATGCTGACCGGTGGTTACAAAGCTTCGATAATCCAGAACGGTATAGGCCACCACATCCCTGATCCTCTGTTGTGTCACCTCCCGATAATCCCGCTCACTCTCCGCCAGCCTCTCTGTAACATCCTGCTCCAACCACTGAAAGAACCGTCTTTGCTCAGGTAGCAAGTGCTCAGTTCTTGGTCCATAGGCCCACTTTGCCCAGGAACGAAATGGCTCATCAAGTTTTTCTACTGCCGCAATCACTTTGCCAGCTTCTACGGTATTGCAGATCAACAGGTTGTTGTCCAACTTGCTCGATTGACTACCAGCCTGAAATGCCAAGGGGTTAACTTCAAAACCCTTGCTGGTCAGATGAATAGCATAGGCATCGTGAATAGCCTGTCTTGCTGAGTAGAATTTCATACCGATTCTCCATATCGGGCAATGAGCACAGCATCAGCACGTCCATTGTCTTTTTTTCGATGAACGTCAGCCTCCGGGTAGAGGTCTAACACTTTTCCTCTCGATGCATCCTTGTGAGCTCCCATAAGTCCAGCAGAGCGTTTCCAGCGTTGGGGAGTTACATAGGTAAGGGGAAAACCCATTAAGCTGACTGCAGCTTCTACAGCACCATACGAACGGCCAAAGTTAAACATGGAGACCACGCCCTGTCCTGGCCTTGCTCCCACCTTTTCCAGATAGACCATCTCCACCTGATGCCGGGTATAGCCACCAAATATTTTCATCAAGCCATGACCGCTTACTTTTTTCTTGCTTCCCTCGGGAATAATGGGCATATCTACGACTTTGATTAACTCCTTACTCTCACTCTCCAGAACCGCTATACCTCCCGTCAGTCCCGGATCTATTCCTATCACTATTTTCATAATTACTTGTCCTTAAAATATCCCTTCCAATAAGGCTCCCTAACCCTCGCTTTTGCCATGCTTCCCTTGCCCCCCCTTGTCCACCACTCTCTATAGAGAGAGTGGGTGGGGTGGGGTGCGTCGGCTAAAGGCATCAACTCGCCCGAAACTCTTGAAAATAAAGGGGTTCAGGGGGATAGAGGGGCTCTTTAAAATCAGAAAAGAAAAAAATGGGTAGGGGGGCTCTTTTCTGATCAAAAAATAATCAAAATAATTACTCATTATTGAGTGCCTCCTGTCCCTTTTCAGAGACAAGAACAAAGGGTTCTTCCACCGTTAATAAATCACGCTCGACCAGGGCATTAATCGTTCTGCGCCAGTGCTTGGAGCCAATAAAACCCTGCTCATAGCAGTCGTCTTTCAGGTTTCTTAATTCAATTTTTGCCAGTGAAGGATCACGCCCGTCCTTACGCAGATTTTCCTGGGCACTGCCGGTCAGCCGATTCAATGTTTCCAGAATTTTTCTCTGCCGTTCTCCAAGGACTGTTTCAAGCCCTTTTTTTACCTTCAAGCTTTGCAGCTGGGAGGGGTCGTACTCTTTCAAAATACAGCTGTATTGAGGCTCACCTTCTTCATCCACGAAAGGCAACCGGACAGGGTGAAACAGAAATTTGATGGGGTCTGGTTCATCTGCGTCCTTCATCTTTTTGGCGGTAATTGTGATCTCGTCGTCTGATTTCACCACTGCATACTCAGCATCCAGTGCACCTTTGAGGGCACTATTGCCACGAGCACGATCTTTCGATCCCACGCCGGTGTGGTGGACAATCAATACGTTGCACTGGTATTTCGCCCGGAGCAGCTGGTCGATGTGGTTGATGAAGGTATTCATCTCCCTAGTGGCATTCTCGTCAGCTGGACCAAAATTTCTGGCCAGGGTATCAATAACAATCATTGAAGGAATCACACCACCAGTTTCTTCCACAATTTCCTCAATACTGGCACTGACCAGACGGGCATTGCCCAGGTCTGTGAGAGAGGCGGCACACTGGCTGATGTAGATCGGTGCATTTCGCAGGTTGTAGCCGTGGGATACCTGCCATGCCATTAGGCGACGGGAGAGACCATTAAATCCTTCCCCGGCGATATAAAAGACCGGCCCCGAACGCTTAACCTGCTTACCATGCCAATCCTTCCCTGTGGCCACGCAGCAGGCCAGATCAATGGCAGAGAACGATTTACCGCAGGCAGGTTCACCAAACATCAACGACAGACTGTCCATTTCCAGAAAACCCTTGATAAGCCAGTTGATCGGCTTGACTCCCTTAACCAGCTCTTTCACATGGCTGAAGGCAAACTCAGGTTTAGTAACGGGCAGAGGCTCAATAAGAATGGATGAACCGGGATTATTATTGGTGTGTGTTTTGGAGATACTGGCTATGGTGGTATTCAACTCAGCATCAGACAGTGGTGGATTATTAGACTGGTTCCACTGATCCAGAATGGCTTTTACTTCTCTGAGAGAATAATTCTGCCGGATCAGCTGTCCTGCCATACTGGCGGCTGCATTATTCCGACCTTGTCCTTCTGCCAGATTGCTTCCGTCGTGCGGTAGAGGGTATTGATCGGTGGAGAAACCCAGGTCACCCACCGTTTTATCTTCAATGGACTGACCATTGAAACCATTGATGGCGGCAATATCATCAGGCGTCAGCATAGGCAGGTCGTGAAAGTCAGAGATGTCCATATACCCAACGGTTTCCCACTGATAGAGCGTTCCGTCGGCATGGGTGCTGCCCGGTGCAACCACATAACCACCGATTCCCCGCAAATCGATCTTGTTTTTGCGAACGGAGTTGTGAATAGGAAAGTCCGGGTTAACCTGATAGTAGAAGTGCATTCCCTTACTGGTTTTTGCGCGAAGGGGAGTCCGGGTAATGGTACCTTCTTCAATAAACTGCACCGCTTCTGTACTGTCCGCATCCACTACCACAACCCTGTACCCGGTAATGATGGCCCAATTGGTATGCGGGTAGAGCCTTGTCCAGTTATCGATCGCGCTGTCATCAGGGGCTTCTTCCTGATATTGTTTCCAGCGAAACCGCGGTGCTTTTGGCCATTCCATTTTTGCTTTCTTGACATCCCCTGAGCAGCGCCCTTCTACAAACCAATTGGGCGGTTCTTCAAAAGGTGAACCGAGCGGGACAATTGAAAGTCCTGCTTCATTCAGTTTCCAGGCTTGTGTGGCGGTGTCCGGCAAATTGGCTTCCATGTCATGCTGTCCTGTGAGTGGTTATTGTTATTGCCAGTCATTGCAGGGCTTTTGCCCTTTGTGGGTGAGCATATCCGGTGTCCATTCCGGGATAATGGTTGACCAGAGCAGTCTTCTGAGTTTGCCGATGGGCTTTCGGTTGTTCTCAAACAGAGACAGTTCAGACTTGGAGCAGTACAGCACTCTGCTCAAACTGGTCAGTGTCATACCGCGACATTCCCGATAAGTCCTGATAATTTCTCCCGGCGTAGGCTTATCCATTGGCGCAACCTCCTTGTTTAGTGTTGGGCTTCATGGTCGGGACTTAAATTATTATCGCGATAAACTTATTTAATCAAATATGTTTAGTGTTTTCTGTATTGGAGTAGGCTTGTTGGTTTACTCACTTTCACTATTTCCTGATAATTGGGGCAGGACAGATAAGGAAGATGGCAATGACGAGCTGGAAGGATAGGGTAAAAGTTCTCCTGAAGAAGAGAAAAATGACACAGACTCAGCTGGCGGCAAAACTGGGCGTGACAAAGCCCACCGTGTCCATCTGGCTCGGGGACAACGTCAGTTTTACCGATAAAAATGTCCTGAAAATGCAGTATGAAATTGCCACGGTTCTCAATGTTGATCCCCATTACATTATCTCCGGTAAAGGTGCTGTCGAGCCAACAGTGAGTATTGGCAGGGCACTGCCGCATTTGACCGATGGGGATATTGCCGATTGGGTGGTTAACCGGATAGCCCCGGATGATGTGGCCTGGCGCAATTGTCCGGTGGATTGCAGTGAGCAGGCTTTCTGCCTGACCGTGACCGGCTCATCAATGGATAACCATGGCATGCCGTGTACCAGCTACCCCAATGGTTCTCTGGTGTTTATTGATCCGAAGTTGTCAGCTGAAGCAGGTAAGGTGTGCCTTTTTCAGGATCAGGGACCCGTCCTGGGGACTTATGAAGAACTCAACTGCCAGTCTATGCTGGTGTTCAACAACCCCCGGTTTCAGTCCCTTTCGGTGTTAAGAGATAACTACATCGGACAGGCTATTGGCTGTTTTTGCCTTCCTTAGCGAAATACAAAAAACAAAAAATATTAGGAAAGTTTATTTTTTCGTTGACAGCGGTTTTTGCTGTTGGCAGTCTAATGCTTACTGATTGAACAATAACTCTAAACGGTAAGCGACAATGACACTTGCTGATCAGAAAACGGTAATAGGAGTAACCGCCAACGATGTATTAACCATGGAGCAGGAAGCTCAAGCCCTTGATCTCCGTGCCGCAAAATTACGGAATGACCTGGAAAAGACCCGCAACCTGCTCATTGATCTTCTCTCAGAATTAAAAGACAACCTTCCGGACAAGCAGATCCCTGCGCTGTTTACCACCAATGGCATCCTCATTGATACATCCGGGAACCAGGGATACCCCGAATTGCATCGAGTCCCTGAGCTGCAAGAGCTTCTGGAATCAGAGGATAAACAGGCCAGTTAACGGCTGACCCACCCCAAAACCACAACAAAAGGAATTGCTATGACCGAAAGCAATGATGCTTCACGGCTGGACAAACTCGCCTACGAGTTAGAGCGGGCTAAAAAATCCGAAGAGCATGCCAGGAATCACCGCCTCGATATTGAACAGAAGTTGTGCGATATGGTGGGCGTAAAAGATGAGGGAAGCCAGTCCATCAAAGGTGACTACTACAAGGTAACAACGTCTGCAGGGTTCACCAGAACCCTTGATCAGAAAAAGTGGGAAGACGTCAAAAAGCGTATCCCGCAATCACTGTCAGCAGGGCTTGTTCGCACCAAAGTAGAACTGAACATCAAACAGTTGAAGAGCTTGCAGCTGCTTGATCCGGCTCACTACACCATTGTCGCAGAAGCCATCACCACCAAACCCAAAAAAGTGGCCGTGAAGTATGAACGGCTGGAGGACAAGTAATGGCGATTACACTCAACTCCATCAGCCGCTCACTGGGTTTTAAAGCCCCAGCACTGGTCATCCATGGTTCATCTGGCGTGGGGAAAACCTCTCTGGCAGCCGGGGCGCCCAACCCTATTTTTATTTGCACCGAGGATGGGCTTGGCAAGCTGGAAGTGGATGCGTTCCCGTTGATGAAAAGCTTCCAGGATGTTCTGGATGCCCTTCACGCTTTGTATAGCAGTGATCATAAATACCAAACCGTGGTTCTCGATAGCCTGGATCACCTTGAGAACTTGTTATGGATTCACCTTTGCCAACACTATGTTGGTCCGAAAGGTGAGCGTTACGAATCGGTTGAAGATTTTGGTTACGGCAAAGGCTTTATGTTCGCCCTGGATTTATGGCGACAGCTGTTGAATGCGCTGTTTGCCCTGCGCAATGACAAAGGCATGGCTTTTATCCTGATCGCCCATTCCGAAATCAAGCGGTTTGAAAGTCCAATGACCGACAGTTATGACCGCTACCAGATCAAGCTTCACAAACGCGCCAGTGAGCTGATCATGGAGTCGGTGGATTGCGTGTTGTTTGCGGATTACAAAACCGTCATTGAGAAAGAAGAAGCCGGTTTCAATAAGGTGAAAGCCCGTGGCATCAGCACCGGCCAACGTTATCTCTATACCGAAGCTCGTCCGAGCTTTGTTGCTAAAAACCGTTACGGGCTGCCGCCAGAGCTGCCGTTGAACTGGCAGGCCTTTAGTGACGCACTGACCAATAACCCAAGCCAATAAATAAGGAGATTGCCCATGGCACAGTTAGGTTTTAACGCCGGTGACTACGATCCCACCGATGAATTTGAGCCGCTACCGGCTGGTGAGTACCTGACCATGATCACCGAATCATCGCTGGAAAACACTAAAACTGGCGGTCGTATGGTGAAACTGACCTACACCATTATGGAAGGACCGCATGAGAGCCGGAAACTCTGGTCACAACACAACATTGAAAACCGGAGCCCCAGGGCAGAGGAAATCGGCAGGAAAGAACTCAGCCGAATTGCTCACGCCATTGGTCAGCCAATGATCAGCGACACGGATCAACTATTGAATCAGGTGGTTCGGATTCGGGTGGTGGTCAAGAATGATCCGGGTTATGGCCCTAAAAATGAAGTAAAAAAATGGATCAATGTGGGTGGTCAGCCCATGCAGAATGCCCCTGCACCTCAGCAGCAGACACCAGCCCACAACCCTGCGCCAGCCCAACAAGCAGCCCATCCAGCCACTCAGTACGCTGCGCCACCGTGGGGACAAAAATAGCCATTCATCAAGGGGGCTTGCCCCCTTCATCCAGGAAAGAAAGTTATGTTTTTCAATTCAACGGGCACCTCCGCCCGAAAGCTGGATAAAGCCCGATTCACCAAACGACGACCCTCCAAAACAGAGAGAAAGCGAAAGCGCAAAGCCCAGCGAATTGCCAGACGGTTAAACAGAAAGCAGAAATAGGCTCAGAGCCAGGGAAGGCGAATCATTGTGAAAATCCCCGAATCCAACAAAACGACCATCAAAGCGATTATCCGGCATTATGAGGACAACCAGGGTGGTGTAATGCGGGCGCATCTGGGCGGTTCAATTATTGGTCGCCCCTGTGACCGGGCACTCTGGTATACCTTTCGCTGGTGTTCTGATGTAAAGCATGGTGGCCAACTGCTGCGACTCTTTCAAACTGGTCATCTGGCAGAGGAACGATTCGTATCTGATCTGCGCAGTATCGGAATAAAGGTATTTGAAACCGATCCTGCCACCGGCAAACAGTTCAGAGTCTCAGCCTGCAACGGCCATTTTGGTGGTTCATTTGATGGTGTGGGTCTGGGCTTTATCGAAGCCCCCAAAACCTGGCACCTGATCGAGATGAAAACCCACAATGAAAAATCCTTCAATAACCTGGTTAAGAAGGGAGTGCAGGAAGCCAAGCCAGAGCACTTTATTCAGATGCAGGTCTATATGTATCTGGCCAATCCCCAACTGACCAGAGCCTTCTATATAGCTGTGAATAAGAATACGGATGAGCTGTATGGTGAACGGGTTCGTCTTGACCCGGTAATTGGTAAGGCAACGTTACAAAAGGCCGAGGGCATTATTGCCAGTGACCGTCCGCTGTGCAAAATCACCGAAGACCCCAGCTGGTACCTTTGCAAATTCTGTGACCACCAGGCCATCTGCCATGGTCAGGAAGCCCCTGCGGTTAATTGTCGTACCTGTATGCACAGCACTCCAATTGAGGAAGGTGAGTGGCACTGCGCCCGTCATGATATGGATATTCCGGAATCTGTTCAGAAGTCCGGCTGTGAACTCCACCTCTATAACCCCTACCTGTTAGAGCAATTTGCCGAGCCCACTGATAGCGGTGAGTACTGGATACGCTATCGCCTGAAGTCTACCGGCGAAGAGTTTGTTACCGGTACGGATAAAGGGCAGTTTTCCTCCCGGGAAATTCAGGCAGTAGAAGACAAACGCCTGCTGACGGATGAAAAGCTGGCAGGGCTGAAAACCCAGTTCGATGGAACGATTGAAAATAATCAATGAGAAGGAAAATGAGCAATGGATCATTCCAAACGCTATCGCTTCATACCTGTAAGCAAT
Organism: Endozoicomonas acroporae; assembly: GCF_002864045.1. Taxonomy (GTDB): domain Bacteria; phylum Pseudomonadota; class Gammaproteobacteria; order Pseudomonadales; family Endozoicomonadaceae; genus Endozoicomonas; species Endozoicomonas acroporae. Next base: position 30,888 of record NZ_PJPV01000045.1, on the reverse strand, counting down.
CCACCTGCAGAAGACCAGATTGACCTGGTTGGTCTCAATGGGGACAGTGGGCTGTGCATAACAGACTACCAGCAAGGCAATTTCTACCCGCAGGTCTCTCATTATCTGATCGAAGATACCGCTTCTTTTGATCAATACGCTCAAGCGGCTTGCGATGAAACCATCAACAACCTGGAAAACCAGTTAGAACAGTTTAAAAGCCAATCTATCCAACTCAGGGATCTGTTTGCCATTGCTGCGCTGATGGGGGAGTTTACCTGCAACCGGGGCACGGCCATTGAGCCAGCCGTAAATTTTGCCTACAGCATTGCGGATAAAATGCTTCAGGTGAGGAAGACAAGCGACGGGATACCAACAACCACTGACCGCAAAGCGACTGAGCGCGTAGCCAATCAGATCATTAACCAGATGAAGGGTTTTGATCGTGGCTTTTGAGCTCCGCTGGTATCAGCGGGAGGCTATTGATGCCATCTATCAGTATTTCAGCGCCGCCAATGGCAACCCGCTGGTTTGCGTCAGTACCGGTGGTGGCAAGTCTGTGATTATTGCTGACTTTATCCACGGGGTTCTGAATAAATGGCCAGATCAGCGGTTCCTGGTTCTTTCCCATGTGAAAGAGATCATTGAACAGAACCATGAAAAGATTGTTGCCCAGTGGCCGGAGGCTCCGACGGGTATTTACTCGGCCTCTATGAATTCCCGCAATACTGATGCTCAGATACTGTTTGCCAGCATCCAGAGTGTTCATAAACGGGCTGAGGAATTAGGTCATTGTGATTTACTCGTTATTGATGAATGCCATCTGCTCAATAGTGAAAGCTCAGAAACGATGTACTCTCGACTGATTGCTGGTCTTCGGGACATGAATCCTGCACTGAAAATTATTGGTTTTACGGCCACTCCCTACCGCATGAAACAGGGTTTACTGACGGAAGGAAAGCAGCCCCTGTTTGATGAGATTGTCTACGAGACCGACATTCAGCGATTAATTGACGATGGTTTTCTATCGCCTCTGCGTTCCAAAGCTGGAAAAAAGAAAATTGATCTTACTGGCGTCAGAACCCGGCAGGGCGATTATCGCACCAGTGATATGGAAGCCGCAGTCAACAAAAACGATGTCACCGAAAAAGCGGTGACAGAAATCATTCAGTACGGTCAGGAGCGGAAAGCATGGCTGATCTTCTGCGTCAGTGTGGCACATGCTGAACAGGTCAAAGAATTACTGGTAGCTGAGGGTGTTGAGGCCGAATGCCTCACCGGAGAAACCCCAAAAGATGACCGGACTCGGATTCTGGCAAACTATAAAGCAGGAAAGATAAAAGCGCTTACCAGCCAAGGCGTCCTGACCACCGGTTTTGATGCCCCTCTGACCGATATGATTGCTCTGCTTCGAGCCACTAAATCTCCCGGACTGTATGTTCAGATTTTAGGACGAGGCCTTCGCATCAGCCCTGAGACTGGAAAGACGGATTGCCTGGTACTGGATTATGGCGGCAACGTTGAACGCCATGGACCGATTGACCGCATCACTGTTGACCATATAAAAGCAGGTAAAGGCTCCGGAGAACCGCCGGTTAAGGAATGCCCGGAATGCTTTGAACTGATTCTTGCAGGCCTGCAAATCTGCCCTGCCTGCCACTATGAATTCCCGGAACGGGAAAAGCATGAAGCAGAAGCATCCAGCGCCGCACTGTTGGCGAACCAGATTGAACCGGAATGGTTTGATGTGGATGAAATCATTTACACCCTTCATGAGAAAACAGGCAAACCACCCTCGATGCAGGTCTCTTATCGCTGCGGCCTGGAAACAATCCGTGAATGGGTCTGCTTTGAATATGGCGGTTATGCACGACAGAAAGCCGTGATCTGGTGGGTGAAACGCTTTAACCATGAACCCTGCCCAGAATTCACCGACGATGCACTGAACCGGATTAATGTGGTTCGGGATATGAAAGAACCTTGTCGTATAGAAGTTATTCAAGACGGGCGCTGGCAGCGGGTAAGGGCTTATGACTTTACGGTAAAAGCAGGCACACCAAGCGAATGGAATGACAACCCGGCAGGTCGCCCAAAACCAGAGGGATTCAACGCTGATCATTTTGATGTCTTTGATACGGATATTGATTTTTAGGGAATAGGGATATGACAAATGATGAACAGAATGATAAGGATATGGACCTTATTCAACAATGTATTCGTGATGACTCTATCGCTTATGGTTTTGTGATTTCGAACCAGAAGGTTGATGAATTTATCCAACTGGTGAAGGAAAAGGGGAAAAAAGAAGGGAGTGTACTTAACTCCCTTGTTGATCAATGGATTAAGGCTAACCGGAAGGGGTGACTACCCCTTCGGTGTAAAGCGGCCGATACGTTTTTTCCCCTTGAAAATATCTGCGGAATAATCCTTTTCTACTACAACCCTTATATCTATACCTGAAAGCAGTTTAATAATGGCAATGGTTCTCTGGCCTTCTTTCTCAGGAGAATGAATTACTATCTTTTCCACTATATTTCCAAGTGCTTGAACGAATGGCTCCTGATCTTCCTTGGTGGCCTGCCCAAGAATAAATTTCCTGCCAAACTCGTTTGCGTGATCAATGCTTGCGGCCATAGTGGGCGAATTAAGCATATCCAGCTGGTCTTGCATTGTTGCTATATCTTGCAGGATAGTATCAACTTCGCCCTCAAGCTGAACCACCATCTGAACTCCTTTTTTGGACCCGGCTGCAACCAGATCAGCAAGGTTATCCATACGAGTTTGCTTATCTTCTAGCTCAGCCTGTTTAGTATTGATTGCCTTGGAGAGCTTGGCCTTCTTACTGTTAGCAGCACTTTCCAGCATATCGTCTTTGTCGATCAGTGAGATGGCGTACAAAAGGACGGGTTGAAATTTTTTAGCCGTTATCTTTGAACTTTGTTTGCAGGCAGTCTTTGTTTTAAGTTTTTCTCTGCAAAGGTAAGAGGTCGACCTGTTTGCCCTATTGGATGTAATTGCGTAACCGCAATCTCCACAGGATAGTTTGGTTTTAAAAAAATTAATTTCATACTTCGTTGGTTGACCAACCCGGACTGAAATCCGCTCTTTAATTAGAGCTTTGGCTTTATAGTACATATCCTCGCTGATAATGGCAGGATATGCCTTAATTTCCTCTCCTGCTTGAGCGCCAGTAGTACAGTATATTCCAAGAACATTTTTATGACGAAAAAGGCGATTGAGCTGATAACTCCTTAAATTAATATTGTTATTGTGTCGTTTTCTCATTTCGACAATAATATCTGTATAGCTCATATTGTGATTGACACAAAGATCAAAAATTTCTCGAATTATTTTAGCTTCGCTTTCAATGATTTCTGGCCTCCCACTCTCTGTTGATATCCATTTTGGATATATTTTTTTGCTGCCAATGCCCCCATTCCGGATTTTCTCACGCATCTGAATCCAGCTTCTTTTAACTCGTTTTGATTTTGTCTCACTTTCTTCATGAGCCCGGCACATAATGGTAATAGAAATAAGTAGTGGGCCGAAATTGGCCTGAATACTTTCCTTGCTGTATATCATCCGGTCGTGGTAAGTGCAGATAGAAATACCGGCATTCAATATACGAATAAACAGTTCCAGAGCATCCATGATATTTGCCCGGCTTAATCGATCCAGACTTTCCACCAGAAGGACAGCAGGACGTTTAACGAGGCCATCATCCGCCGCTTTGAGAAAGCTCCCAAGTGCAGCACGATCATCAAGGTTTTTACCATGGTAGGCAGAGGTGCCGATATCGGTGAGTTTGAAGGTCGTATCCATCACCCAGTTCTGTGCTTCGCAGAATCTGGAACTGTCTTCTATCTGGCGTTTAATACCGCCACCTTTTAACTGGTTACGAGTTGAGATGCGGTGATATGAGTAACAGTAGGTCGTCCGTGTAATCGTTGAGTCCATTGTTTTTATTATCGTCATAATGCCTCCTATAATCGTGCAATAACATCGACGAAGGTGCAATTATATTGTTGTACATTGCACACTGTTGGCGGCCACCGCCAGTGACTGAATGTCATACTCCACCGCCAGCCGGTAGGCCGCTGGCCAGGCGTACAAATGGTAAGGCTCACTGAACATCAGCTCCTTGCCGGAGAATCCCGCTGCCACACCACCGGGCAGCACCACCATGCCTTGCAGGTTGATGGGTGGTGCTATCCAGCCGATGGTTTTCAGGATACCTCCCCGTTGGTCCAACGGCGTTTGATCCACCACAGTGGTGACACCTACGGGGGTATCGGTGGCCACCGTTCCGGCGTTGTTGATCTGGGTGCAAAGCTGATACACGCCGATCTGGGTACTGGTGTAAATCCGGTAATGGGTAATGTTCAGGTCCACGGCACCGGGACCTGAGCCCACGGTAATGTCCACCGTTTCACCGGGTTTCACCACAATCTCACCGGAGGGCAGCGATGGCGGTCCTTCCCGTCCGTTTTCGTCCACCCAGGTGTAGGTGTAGAAACGGGTTTCGGCATCCACTGCTTCAGCATCGTCCAGCGGTGTACCACTGAGCGTCACCACGGGGGCCACGTCCGGCTCTGGCAGTCCAAGCTGATGGTCATTGACCGGATAGTCACTGCCACCACTCAGGGCCAGGCCGTTATCGGTGTATCTTGGCCCCTTGACGGTGCCAGTGAAATACACTCGATTGTTGGGATCGTCAGCCACTGGGGAACGGATCACATCCACATCTTCCGTCCAGTCAAACCAATAGCGGTTACCTTCGTTGCGATACAGGTAAACAGACTGCGGGGTATCGTTCAGTACCTGCTCAACCAGCGGCGCACGATAGGCTCTCAGACTGCCATTGGTTAAACGACAATCCACCGCCGCCTCTGCCTGCGTATCTTCCAGCAAGTGGCTGTCCAGCCAGGGGACTTCTCCGGTAAAAGAAGTGATGTCGATTTTCATGGCTTACCCCAGCACGCTGACCTGCTCAGGGGTTAACGCCCGGTGCCAGATTCTGAAATCCCGGATATGACCATTGAGACACTGCTCTCCGGCACGACCCAAGGCTACATCATTGGAGTTATAGATACGGGTAAGATTCCCCTGATTCCCTGAGCCAATCTGCTGTCCATCCAGATAGACGATCAGTTTTTGTTCCTCTCCTGAACTGACCAGCCGATGCATTTGGGTATCCGTCACCGCAGGCATAATTATATCAATGCCCTGACGTACCCGCAGACCATCATAAGAACCGGAGCGGGGCCACACCACCAGCGCCCAGCCAGAGACATCGTAATCTGGGTTATAGCCATTGCAAAAAATCAGGTAGTTGGTCGCACCGGGTATTTCCCCCAGAGTGTTGAAATCGATACTCCAGCTCATGGGGGTGCGGGAGCTGTGCACAAGATTGTTTGCACGGGGAATGTTCAGATAATCCTGTTCCCGGCTTGCAACACTGCCATCGGTAGGAATATAGGAAGTGGCGAATGGCAGTGCTTCCAGCTGGACGCCATAAATAAAAATGGTGCCGGGGACACCGTCGTTTTTACGGACCTGAAAGCCCTGAATATTGTGATTACCATCACCGGGATCAACGGAACTGACCTGGTAGCGCTGCCACTGGGTAGTGAGATTAAAAGTCGCTCCCTGCTGGCCTACTGACGCCTGATTTTTAAAATCGATCTTGATCTGTTCGCCGCCGACACTGCCTTTCATCCAGATAGATGCGGTATGGGCTTTTGTCTGATCGAATCCGCTCAGGTTGTATGTCAGCAGCCAGGCGCTGTTACCAACAAAATCCAGCTGTGCGGCTGAGTTTTCAATATTATCGGGGCCAGTTTCGGCGTTGTCGGTAATCACGGTGGTCGAACCATCGGGATACTTTACCCAGTGAGATGAGAAATGATTGCTGCGGGGGACAATATTGGTGCTACTGCCTTCAATCAGAATACCCTCCTGCTCAAAGGCAGGTTCGTTAATCTCGGCTTTGGTAAGCACACCGGATTTATTGGTATACCACTTAATGCCGTTGCGATGGAACGACGCTGAGCGGGTAGGCAGGTTGATCAGCTGGCTGCCATCCCGGGCTGGAGAAATATCCAGCTGATCTGCGGGGCCGAAACCTTCACGGATCTGTAAATCAGAAGTCAGTGGTAGATGAAAATCCGGTGCCGGAAGCGAAGAGGCAACCAGGGCATCCCTTACCGTTTTCAACCCTGCAATTTCATCCGCTCGACTGGCGGCAGCATCCGCCCGGTCAGCATGGCTTTCTGCCAGTGCGTTATTATCTGTTGAACGATTCGCTTCCGACTTGGAGCGGTTGGCTTCGGTATTGGCACGGGCTGCATGAGCGGTGGCATCGGTAATGGCCTGATCCACATTACCAAAACGACCGGCAAAATCTTCAACGTAATTCCGATGGGTTTGGGCAAGGTTGGCTTGACTGGATGAACGATCCGCCTCGGTGGTGGCTCGGGCGGTTTGATTATTGCCTTCTACAATGACCCGACTGATCTGGTTATTTCCTTCCGTTTGAACCCGCAGTACCTGACCATCGCCTTCAGCTTTTACACGGTCAGATTGTTCAGTACCTTTGTTGGCGATAAGCGTCTGCTGGTTGGTGCTCTCTGTGCTAATCAGGTTTCGCTGGTTTATACCTTCCTGGACAACGTCACCCCGTTCGGTATCGCCAGCATCAATCACCCGCCGTTCCTGGCTTTCTCCGGTGGCGATAACTCTGGTGTTTTGCTGGTTGCCTTCATCAGTGAGTGATTGCAGGGCATTAGCGACGGTAGTATTGAATGCAGTGACAGTATTGCCAACGTCCACCTTGTCACTGGCCACCCGGACTTTATCTTTTGCCACCGCCCCGGCAGTGTTCAGCACGGTATTGTGTTTGGCGGTGATATCTGACTGTCGACTGATCACATCGGTCTGGCGATTGATGATATCGGTCTGCCGGTCTTCTACATCTTGTCGGTTGGTGGATACCTCTAACCGATCCGCTTCAACCTCCCCATGTTTGGCGACGATATCTGTATGGCGCGTCGCTACATCACTCTGGTCGTTGTCCACATCAGACTGCATGTTTTCAATATCAGCCTTCATCTGCTCAATGGCTATCTTGTCTTCGGCTACGGCCTGACGCTGAGCCACAATCAGATCGGCCTCACCGATCAGGGATACCTTGATATCCGCCAGTTTCGGGTCTGACATATCCTTGTCCTGTTTGGTTTGAACCAAAAATGTTCATGACGATGGTTTGTCACCCTCTGTCATGAAAGCTTTAGCCACAGAGTCACGGAGACACGGAGGAAAAGCGTTTTTCTGTTCTCCGTGCTCTGTGCCTCCGTGGCAATTTTCTTTCATGGCAAAGACACAAATGCCCATGGCGCGTGAAAATATTTTGCGCCACCCTCAGGGATGAAAAATGGTTAAGCAAAATATTTTTCACGGCAAAGGGCACAAAGGAAAAGACAAGAAACAGCTTTTCTTTGTGTTCTTTGTGCCTCTTGTGCCCTGTGGGTATTGTGGTGAATCTTTAAGAAATGGCGTGGGTGACTCCAGAGGTGAGGGTTATGGTACCCATCATAAAGGTTCTGACACCGGTACCGTCTGGAGTGGAAAGCTGGATATCGTATTCGTAGCGATAGGGTGTCAGCTCATTGGTATCCGTCGGCGTGACAATAACTATTGCCTCAGAACCGGCAATGATCTGTCGTTTTTGCAATACCGCTTCACTGTCAGGCTGCATCCGGTGAAACTTCAGGGTGAAAATTAATGTCCAGCCCGACAGGTCAGCTGGCTGGTCGTTAGCATCAGTAAACGCGACCGGAATAGTGAAGCTGTCGCCCCGAAGGATAGGTGGAAGATCTGTGGATGTGGGCAATGGCATCAGACAAATCTCCTGCGGGTCACCGACTGTTCACCACCACTGGCACCCACCAGTCCACGAATGCGCTTTTTATTCAGCTCCCGTTCGTACTTTTGCCGGTTCACTTCTGACAGTTGTGGATTGGTCCAGGGCTCGTCAGGCATCATTTGCAGATCAGCCAGTACGCCCCAGCAGGCAAACTCCAATGTCAACTGGCCCAGATCGTCAGGTACTTCCACGGCATCAAAGGCAGGCATCAGGGTCAGTTCAATATCGTGCATCTCATTCTTATCCGGGATTGGCGCAACGGTCAGTGTCGTTGTCTCAAAGTGCCGGTAGTAGTAAGGCGTTCCGTTGGAAATATGCGGGGGGAGCAGATCACGGCTTTCCAGTCGGGTACCGTCCTCCCGCTGGATGTTCTGCACCGTGGCAATCTCGGTTCCCGTGGGTGCAGTCAGGGAATATTGTTTGATGCCCTTGACCATAAACAGCTTGTCACTGTGGCGCCACAGGTTCGCCCGATGACAAATATCCCGCAGGGTGATGATCAGATAGTTTTTGATGACCTGGTCCGGGCAGCCCTTGGCATAAGGCCTGATTCGGGAAAGATAGGCGTCCAGTTCCATTTATCCCTTCACCTTGCCCTGAAGCATCTGCCGAAACATTTGATCCACGTTCCACTTCAGCCCCAGGTCATTAGCAAACATGGCCAGGTAACTCTGGGCCTGCTGCATATTGGCTTCCGTTTCCATATCCATGCTGAAAGCCCTGAACAACATGTAGTTGATCACCGGGTTAAGCCACAGCTCGTCGAGGCTGAATAGTTGGGTATCGGTGTCAAAATCCGTAATCACTATTCGAGCAGGAGCCTGACTAACCAACAGGTTCAGTTGATGATCCGCTGGTGGTACCGGGTAGATATAAAAGACAGCGGGGCTTTTTTGGTCGTAGACAAATTGCTCCACTTCCATGCCGGTGGCCGTGGTCCAGTTGGGTAGCAGGCTGTCCAGACTGTTGCGGGTGGTCGCAATCACCGTTCTGCCAGTGTCCGGGTTATCCACAATATCCAGCAGTCGGTAGATGCCAGGCGGCAGCGACTGCACGGCCTGTGCCTGACAGGTGAAAGTCAGTAACTGCGAGTTCACGTCAGGCCGGTTCTGCACCACGGCCAGCAGTGCTTCGTTATAGGCATCCAGCAGGTCGTTATTGCTCCACCTGGGAACGGTGGTATTGTCCTGAAGCAAGTTGCGAACCCGCTGGATAATGTCGGTAACCTTCATAACCTACAGCCGGTTACCTTGCTGGTCACAGAACTCCAGATCCACGCCCATCCGTTTCTTCAGCCTGGGGTTGTAGATAAAGACGCTATTGGTGTTCTTGTTCAGCACAAATTGCAAAGGCTTCCTGCCCGCCATAGGTGAAGACGTAGCTTCCTCTGGCTCTTCCGGTTTTACCAGCGGATCACCACCATTCATCAGTAAGCGAACTTCGTCTTTTAAATCATCCAGCTTTTTGCGCTTGTCCAGCTCCACGTTAAACATCTGCCGGGTAAAGGACTCCAGTTCGTCCTTGCTGCGGCAGGTTTGCAGATCAAAAGCCATAGTTCAATATCCTTTTGGTTTATTAGCCACGGAGGCACAGAGACACGGAGAAAAGAAAGGCTTTTCCTCTGTGCCTCCGTGTCTCCGTGGCAAAAATAAAAGCATGAATTTAAGAGCGTTTGGCTGCCAGCAGCACACCAGCATCGGGCTTCAGTACCTTGTAGCCATACACCTGCAGGCCACGGTGCCCCATGCCGAAGTGCTTCTCCAGGGTCAGGCTCTCATGCTTGATAAACTGCGATGCAAACCCGGCAAAGTCCTTCACACCCGCCATGCACTGGGTAATGCCTGAAGCGGTGGCCAGGTTGTTGCTGCAGTAAAGCGTGAAGCGGTCAATGATGCCCAGCCTTCCGTTACGCATGATGGAGGTACCATCCCCGGCCAGTGACGCATCCTTCAGCTCAGACTTCTTGATCATCCCGCACACCCAGGGTGGCAGTACCAGCCAGCGGCCGGACTCGGGAATGTTCTTCTCGTCCAGCAGGGTGCCCATATCGACGATGTAATCCAGCACATTGGACTTATCCACAACCACGCTGGTACCACCGCCGTCGATCTTGTTATCTGGATGGACATCGGTATAGATATTCCCAAGTACATCGCCGTCTACCGCGATCTTCACGTTTTCTGCTGCATCAGCAGAAGACTCGTTGATCAGCTCGATATTGGACTGGACACTCTGGATATAGTCATCAATAAAGGCGTAGTACTTGGTCTTGTCGATGGGCATTTCCACCTTGGGTGGTTCCAGATCCTGATACTCAACCCCCACGGCACGGTCATAATCCGCTACCGTAATATCGGGGCGGGTACGGATCACTACCTTGGAGCCTTCCGACTGGATCTCACCCTCCCAGTTGGTGTTGCAGATAGCCGACAACACGGTTCGTTTATAGAACTTCGCGTTGAGCTTTTTGGAATAAATAACGGACAGGGCATTTGCCATAGCCCCCGTTGGAAACGTGGTCGTTGCCATGATTCAGATCCTTTGAATCTCTTTCGAGAAACGGTTAGAGCCGACCTCCCTGCTTAATCCACTGGGCCAGAACCTCATCGAGTTTTTCCTCGTTGGCATCAAACTCTTTCTGCGGCATAGCCGCTATCTGTTCCAGTGTCATAGCGGGTTGGCGACCCTGAGTGGTCGGTTTCGAACGGGACCGCACTGGCGGCTCGCTCATCTGTTTTGCCTGCTGTATTTTTTGCGCTGGATCGGGTGCTGGTTTTGGCGCTGGCTTATTCAGACCGGCAGCCTCTTTATAGAGACTCATTACCTGCGCCGCTCCCAATGGGCTGACACGACTCAGTTCCTGTACATCAGCCGTTTGTCGTGCAAACCAGCCTTTAAAGTCCTCACTGGCAGAGATTTGTTCCACATCGGGATGAAGACTGCGCAACTTGCTCCAGAATGCCTGTCGAGCCTGATCGGCCTCCTGCTCCTGCCGTGCCTTCTCAATAACCGCCAGCCGCTGCTCCAGTTTCCGGTTGAGCTGTTCCGACTCATCCAGCTTGTTAAACACCGGATCCAGTTCCTGGTAGTCCTTACGGAGTTCCTGAAACTGATCAGACGACTCTGGTTCGCTATTGGGTTGGTTCGGCTGACTCAGACTCTGCTGACTGAGCAGATCCACTTTGGCTTGCAGCAAAGCCATCTGTTGCTGAAGCTCCGTATTGCTGCGCTCCAGATCAGCGGCTTTTTGCGTCGCCCGGGTCATCAGGGCATGGGCATTCTTGCGGGACTCTTCCGCTTTGGTGTACTTGTCCTGCCAGTCTTCACCGCTCTCTTCACGAGATGTGGGGGCAGGTGGCTCTGACTCTTCGTCAGTCGCTTCCGGCTCCGGTGCAGGTGGCGGGGGTAACTTATCAGCGGGCGGGTTCTGGTCGGTCTGCTTGTCCTGCTCGTTCTCTTGTTGTGCAAAAGCGGCAGGGGCTTCCGTATTTAGACCCATAAGGGCTGCAAGTTCGGCGTCAGTTTCCTGATCCAACTGTTCGGCATCGATTGCCATCTTCACTCTCCCTGTGGGGCGCTGAGGCTTGTCCACATTTGGTTTAACCTGATCTTGTGGGGCCTGGGCTTATCCACATATTTCAGGCATTCACCGGTAACCGCTCCATGCGTTACCAGCATACCGCCCATCCCTGGGCATAAAAAAACCGCCGAAGCGGATTAGTTTTTACTGCTGTTTCAAATACGTCGCTGCCCTGAGCTGCAAGGCGATAATGTCATCCAACTCCTGCACTCTACCCTGCAGGACGCGCAAGTTGGTTGAATCCTGGCACGTTGCCAGTTTCTCCAGCAGCAACTTGCGTCGGCGCAGAAGATACTCCTCCACCACTTCGTACTCCGGACGATTGCTCACCGTCAGAACGGCTTCCGCCTCCTGCGGCTTCAGGTGCATGGGATTGGGCATAGAGTTCTTCCTCGGGTCTCAGGGCTTTGTCCGGATCAATATCCAGAGATTTCAGGTATTCGTTATACAGATAGCGGTGATCGGTCATGGGACCCAGCACCGGATTCATGCTGACGTTCAGGGCACTCATCATCCGCTCTGACTGCAGCTCTTTGGCCACTAACGCGGCACTGCCCATGGCCACCACATCCAAATCGCCCCGCTTGGCATCTTCGCTGTCACTCCAGCGCATGGCGAAATTAAACAAGCTGTCAATCAGCGGAACAGTTGCGTAGTCGTCTATATTTTTTACCACGCTTTTCAGGGCCACATTGGCAGCAGTCATCAGCATGCTCATACCGCTGGCGGTTTTGTTCAGGCTCTGAGTCTGTTCACCATGGGTATAACTGGGGAGCGATGTTTCTTCATCCGCAAATCTTCGAAACATTTCAAAGATGCCGGACAGATCCTTCTGGTTACTTTGAATATTGATTGCCTGAATCATTGGTCCTTCACCGGCTTCACCGTCATAGAACCAGAGTCGGTAGGGGTAGATTTTCTTGGCATCCTCCAGGCTCATGCCTTCCGGAAATTTGCTTACATCCATCTGGAACATGGGGCCAGCGGTCAGGGCTGCATTATCCAACAGGGCTCTGCCGGTGGAGTTCATCACATCCTGACTGTCGTTCATCATGTAGGGGATACCGATGCCCCAGAATCGGTGCAGCACACTTTCATAAGGAACAAACTTGTAGGGGATCGCTTCCGGCTTCAGCGGGTTCAGTCTGGCCATAATCATCCGGCCATCGCAGATCCAGATATTGGCCTGGTACTCTGCCTGTTCATCAATATCGGTAACGCCATACTCCATCAGCTGATGGCCATCCACCGGCCCCCAGTACTCCAGCACATCAAAGCGCTGAGGCGTAACATATTGCTCATCGTTATTGTTGATATTACGCAGTTCCCGTTCGTAATCTTCAGGAACATGATTACCCTGGGGAGACTCCATCAGAATGGCGTGAATGGTATCAGTCTCAAAACCGGGACTACCTGCCAACTCCCGAAACTCATGTTTGGTCAGCACATGACGGCGAAACAGATCGTTCGGCTTGCCGGGATCATGGGAGTAGGGGTCGGGGAACAAATCAAAGACACTGGCCCATTCAATATCCGGCTCAATGCTCTGATGCTCATTGAGTTTCCATTCATCACCTTCACTTTCCCACTTCTCATGGTTCCGGATATTCAGGGTTGCTACCTTGATACAGCCAGTTCCAAGGGTCACCTGTTCACGAACCATCTTTTTGATTTCGGTGAGTGCATTGGCATTGATCAGATAATCCTTGATCAACCGCTTCATTTTCATGGCTGCGGTATTGGCCTTCTCCAATGCTTCTGCCAGCAGCTCCCGTTCCATCTCATCGTTACGTTCCTGGATAAGTTGGTTTCGGGTTCGGGGATCAAGTCGATATGGCAATAGTTCCTGAATAGCCATCATCCGAATCTGCTGCTTAATGGAGGCAGGAATATCAGACAGTGGACTGGGAACAATATCCCAAAAGGAATCCACATTCTGAAACAGCAGATCAATAAGTCGGGAGTAGGCAGCATTGACTTTGGTAGCAGTGATCTTGATAAACACCCGGCTCAAGGCCTGCTGCTGTTCCATCACCTTTTCTTGCTCGGGACCGTATTCACCCTTTACTGCCCGCAGCGCATCCAGCCACTCATCTTCCACTTCCCGCCTTGCTTCCCGATAGCCTTGCCAACGACTGTAGAGATCCGATGCAAAAGCATCACGAACCGCTAGTTCACGACGCTCGTTGTCCAGCTCCGTCTGAGTCACCTCATCCGGGGTAGCGACCATCACCAGTCCGTGTTCCATTACCTGACCTTCTTGCCTCTGCGTCGCTGCCACTCAAAACGATGACCGGCCATAATGGCTGGCCAGCTACCCACCACCTGCTGAGTAAAAAGAATGATTGTCCGTTCCATCAGTAAGCCGATTTCCCTGGAGAGCGATATTTCAGCTCATTGATATTGATTTTCCTGCGGGGCAACTTCAGCACCATTTGTTGAGCGATGGCATAGCTGACCACCCGATCATCAAAACAACCTTCCTGGGCGTTGGTAGCACCGTTATCTTCAATGACGTAGGTCTGGCACTCCTTTACCGTATCTACACTGCAGATCCCCGCATCACCATCCCTGAGCAATGCCGCCAGGTGATCAATCATTAACGGTTTTGATTTGGTCGTGGTCAGCCAGCCGATCCGCTTGGTGCGTTTCTGGGTACGCTGATCCACGGTGGTTTCCATATAGAGGTTGGGATACTTCAGATCTTTCAGCTTGGTGATCGTAGTCAGACCGTGGTTATTTCTTTCCACACCGATCAAGGCATTGTTGTAATAACGCCCCAAATGATTAAGCATCTTGCCCAGATCATCCGGTGCCACATGGCCAGACCAGTGTGCCACCTGATAGCCAGAACGATCCAATACGTCGATGGATGAATAATCACCGTGCTTGTGTTTGTCATTGATGGGAGCTAATCCTTCAGCAACATCGCAACCGATGACATACTGCTGACTCCCCTCCACTGGGTACCAGATGTTCAGTAATCCCGGTTTCTTCCGGTTTAAACCATTAGGTGTCAGTTCACACTGCCATTTGGGCGAATAGCATTCCTGTTTAGCCGCTTCGGTATGCTTGGGATCAAAGACAGGCCGACCAGAGAACAGAAAAGCTTCCTGAATATTGCAGGGGTATTCCTGTTTGAACTTGTCTTCCGACTTCAGCTCATAGATTTTCTGGCGACGCCACTGCAGCTGCCCATCATCCAGATCATAAGTCTGTTTCAGGTATCGTTCGTCGGCATCTGTCGTGAACTCGGCGGGGACTTGGGCACGGTATTCGTCCTGCCAGAACCAGGGGATAAACACCAGTTCAAAATCACCGCGACCAGCATCAGCGTCCATAACATAATCATAAAACACACCACCGACGCCGTTAGCAGTGCTCTCCAGAATAACTTCGGTATTGTGTTCATTGGGTACTGCCTGTAATACACCGGCCAGATGTTCATCCGCATTGGGCCAGAAGGCGACTTCTGATCCGTGGAACAGTTGTGCTGTGGATGAACGTCCAGCTCCCTTATTGCCAGCGGTACCAACCCGATACCCGGAGTCATGGAAAAATTCCAGTAACTTGGAGCTTTTGTTTTTCAGTTCCCTCTGGGTAAACGGTGGCTGATTTTCGTGATACCGCTGCACCATATCAAACAGGTTGGCGGTGGCATCCGCTTCATGGGTCAGGATATAAGCCCGTAATCCCTTGCGATTGCTCACCAGCCAGTAAAACCGGCCTTCAGTATAGGTAGAGCAGCCCTGTTGTCTGCCTTTGAGTACCACGATTCTTACCTTACCGGTACGCTGTCTCTGATCCTCAATCCGACTGTCCAGGTAGAGCTGAGCCTTGTTTAGCCGAAAGGGAATTACCTTGGCATTCTTGGTGCGAATCTTCAGGCACTTGCTTGCATAGAACGTAAACTCGGTGAGCAGCCTCTCCCGGGCTGGCTTTACCCGTCCTTTTCTTCCAGCCATTCGTCCAGCGTCGGTATCTTTTCCGCTACCACTGTCTGCTCATGGCGATCCCGCCAGTGGTAACGGTTTTTCATATACATAATCAACATGGCTGGCGAAACATCCTTGTTAAGCCCCAATGCTCCCTGCATGTATTTCTCTTCCCAGAATACCTCTGCCAAAACATCTGCCTGAGCCACGGCCTCAGCAAATTCCTCATACTTGTCCATGTATGACAGAAACGTGTTATAGCTGATCCCCATTTCCGTAGCGGTAGCCTTGCGACTTAAACCGGTGCTCATCAGCTCCTTCACCTGATCACACATTTCCGGTTTGTATTTGCTGTGGTTGGCCATGGTTAGAATAACTGTTTGATAGCAAAGGCTATGATGCCTGCGGTAGTGGTGGCAGCGATCCATTGAATCACACTGCTGATGGTCGAGTTTTTGAGTACGGCTTTCTCAATGGTGTCCAGCCGTTCCTCACTGCGCTTTTCCCGCAGCGCCAGGTTGACCATCCGCTCATCGTGTTTGGCCAGGGTCTGCAGGATCTGGGTGATGCCGTCCAGCTTTTGCTCAATGCGATTGAAGCGGTCTTCATCACCCATGACTATCTCCTTGCAACACCCTTGAGTTTCTCAATGGTTCGGGCACCACCCAATCCGAGTAGACAGAGCAACAGAGTAATCACCGTACTGGTGTCTGCTATGGGTAACTGTTGGACCACTTCAGACTTATCAACAAGCATCAGTCCGATGATCACCACATCACGAACAATCCAGGTCCAGGCAAGAATAAACACACAGAGCCAACCAAGAGCGGGTCGCCAACCGGAGACAAAGACGGAGGGATGTTTGGCTTCTTCGATATTGGCCAATGCCTGGAGAATATGAGGCTGTTGCAGCTGGCGATTCAAAGACAGTTCAGCTTTGGCTCGCTCTTCATCAGATGTAAACAAACCATCCAGACCACCCATCAGCTCTTTGGCTATTCCTGCCATTGGATTCAGGTTAATCATCGTCCACCAGCTCAAAGTGTGGGTAATCCCTAAACCGATGATCCTTTAACTGACCATCCCGATCCCAGTCACCACCCCAGCGCAGCTTGATGCCCATACCCTCAGCAACCCCCAACACATACCCGGCAAAGTGCGCGGATCGCTGATAATCAAACCAGTCCAAGGGATAAGCCATTACATCCACCGCCTTGCTGGGCAGCTGATTGTGGTTACTGTCTGGCCATTGCAACTGCGACTGACCATTTTCAAACGCCAGCATCTGGGCAGCTTTGCCCCGGTGACCACAAATAATCGTGCAATCGTAATGCTCAATTACTTTCCTGAAGACACGCTGAAGCCGCTCATCACAAGTCGACAAATGTCGCCTGGACGAAGCGGAAAAGTGAAACATGAAGCCCCTTTTTTATAGTGGTTCAGTTTGGAGGGATAAAAAAAAGAAAACCCGGCAATGAGGGCCGGGTTTCTTTGAAGGATTCAAGCGACGGGGAAGTGAATGATCGGGAACTTTCCCAGCCTGAGCTTTTACCGTACTTTGTGGGTCATTTTTAGTCAAGGCCTCAGTTTTCATATTTGATAGCACCTGCTTCTTCCAGTAACTCCTCTGCATGATCCTCTGCCAACCTGATCCATTCGTTGCACACGGCTTCACAGGCAATACGCCAGCGATAAAGTGTCTTACGGCTTTTTGCGGTAATCTCTACTTTGCCTTTCTTCTGCTGCATATCAGGGTGCTGCAATAGCCACATCAGATAGAGAGAAAGCATCACCGGATTCTTTCGGATCGCTTTGGGTAACCGTTCATCACTCCTGAAAAGGTGAGTTACCCGTAGCCATGCACTGGAACGGTTCGCCTGATTATCGTCATAGCGAATCGTCAGAATGGCAAAGAGTTCTGGCTGCATTCTTTCCCGCAGGTCTCCCTTTCGGATACCATCATCACCCAGTCGTTCATCTCTGGTGCTGCGATGCTTTGGAGCAACCGCTGTCTTTCGATAACCGGCGTTGATATCCTGCTGCCAGCTCGCGGTTTTCATCATCAGTTCCGGTGTTCCGAAGATCCGCATCAGGGCTGGCTCCAGGGCAAAGTACATGATGGTCTCCTAACGCAGGGCGGTCTGGATACGATTTCCGATCCAGCGCATAACCGGTACCGCCATAGAGTTACCCAGAGCCTTGTACCTTGGGCCATCCGGGCACTCTTCTGCCGGTTTATTTTTCCACGGGATGGCACTATACCCATCAGGAAAACCCTGTAATCGTTCACACTCCACCGGAGTTAATCGTCGTATGGCTAACTCGGCTTCGCCCCCGGAGCTACTGGCAACTGAGTGTTTATCTCCAGCTGTTAGCGTGTTCATCGGATCGCCAGACTGACCGATACCCAGACCATTGCCTTTTCCGTCCTGATGTTCGCCGCGCTTACCGGAATGGCGGGTGGCCTGATCATGAATCGGTATCGCCACTGCGGCACTCAATCCGTTACCCTGAGCCTGTAAGGTCATTGCGACAGTGTTGGAGTGAACCGGATCATCTTTTGGATTGAAGGCGATGGTCGGATGGTTATCACCCATATGGGCACGAAGGCAGGGTGATAATTCTGATGACCAGTGGCCACCCAGCCGTGACATGGCACCGGGCTCAAACACCACCAGATCCGTAGCAACCTTGTAATCTCTCTGCTTTAACGTCGAGGATGTTTTACCAGGGCCGTACTGACCAAAGGCGGTCATATCGTAGGCACTCAGGCTGCCCGTGAGGCCACTTGCCTTAATGCTTTTTCCAGCGGGGGAGGCAGGCTCTTCCCACGCTTCTGTGCCCGGTTCAGAATCCCGGAGCAGGCTCTCGGACTCAAATAGAACCGGTTCCCGACGGGTCCAGTCTCCAAAATCTGCCAGAGCAAAGACCCTTCGACGACGTTGGGGTACTCCATAAAATTGAGCATCACACACCCGCCATTCAACAAGCCCTTCCTTACCGAATGAAACTCCAGCGTACCGCCACTTTTTTGGGCCAGGCTGCTCGGGGCATGACTGGTCAGTGCCAGTAAGTAATCGCAGTACTTCAGCAAAGTCCTTGCCCTGGTTACTGCTGAAGGCGCCGGGTACGTTTTCCCACAGGGCGAAGCGGCAGTTGCCGTGTTTTCTGGCCCACCGAATAATCTGTATTGCTGCGAAGAAGAGTCCTGATCGTTCACCATCAAATCCTTTTCGTTTGCCAGCCACCGATAGATCCTGACAAGGGCTGCCAAACACCACCAGATCAATAGGGCCGAGTTGCTTGATCATGGCTTCGGTGATCTCGGTCACGCTGCCAAGGTTGGGTATATCGGGGTAGTGGTGTTCCAGTACGGCACAGGGGAACGATTCGATCTCGGCAAAACCCACCGGCGTCCACCCCAATGGATGCCAGGCGACCGTCGCTGCTTCAATCCCGGAAAATAACGACAGGTATCTCATGGATTCCCTTCCTCCCTACGCAAAGTTGATAAACCTTTCCACCAGTGCTTCCACCTTGGGCCGACTCCAACCCCGCGCTGGATGAAGCACGTACTGGAGCAACACATCCACTGCTGTGGAGTACAACAGCTCAAAATTTTCCTGGCTCATACTTGAGAATTTCAGGCTTCTGGCACGAACGCGGACACCACCGTCCGGGTACCCGATCACGTCATAAAATCCGGCCTTCACGGTCACCCAGCGACGGAACTCATCAAAGTTTTTCTCAGGAGTAAACCACTGGTCAGCCCCTTCCATCCGGTATGGCTGAGGCTCAAAGTAATCAAAACCCAGCTTCAGCAGGGCAAAGAACTTGCGGTGAAAATGCGGGTTACGGGCTTTACGAAACTCTGCCCGAATCACCTGCCCGGTCTTCAGCTGCTGAACGAATAGCTGGTCATCGTCGGATACTGGCACCAGCACCTGCGTTCCCACTTTCTGCAATGCCAGCTCCGCCATCAGACCGCCTCCGCAAAGGCCAGGTATTCGCCATCCCTGAGCCCGTTCAAGAGAACATGCTCATCAGTTTCTGCCGCGCACCCTGCCCATCCAGCGGGTCAATGCCCTGTTCGGCCATGCTCCCCCTGAACAGCTGATTCGAGTGGATGGCCGGATCAAACTGGTGTTCGATGGCAAGCTGATCTTCCAACGGAAGCCCTTGGCATTCACGGTTAACCAGCTCCTGATAGGCCGCCCCAAACTTGCACTTCACGTTACGGCACTCCTCGGCATTCCCGGCGGTTCTCAGCTCATGCCAACCCGCCTCACGTCCGGCAAGATAAACCGCCCGATGGCTCCAGCCGTGGTGACTGGGTTGACCAGAATACTCATTGGCTTCCTGCCAGGCTTTCGCCAGCGTTGGCAAGCCCAATTCTTCCGGCAGTGGCAGGCAGAGCTTGCGAAACTCCGGCGCTGTCGGTGGCCATTCGCCACCGGCCAGTCGTACACGGTTGAGACCAATTTCCAGCTGGGCAGGGTGTAACCCGTCCAGCGTTCTCTGCCACTCGCCGTTGCGGTCAGCCAGACCGTAGGCACTGGTCCACTTCTGGCCGAACAGCGCCGTCATGGTCGAAAACAGCGTCACCAGATCTTTCCGGCTCAACGTCGTAGATATTCCCTCCGCTGAAGTTGCCCGTTCTTTCGGGTTGGAGGATATGGGCGTTGGCCTGTTCGACCTGTTCAACCAGGCTGAGTTTTCCAGAATTTCGCTGCCGGGCTTCATAGTTCACCATCCATGGATTGCTGGCGTTATCGGGGTTGTTCAGGTAGGTCGTGGTGGTCTTCACGTACTGGGTACCCGTTGCTCCGGTTTCGTCACAGTAACGGGCGTAGTTCAGGATGTTGGCCAACAGGTCGTCACAGGAGTGTCCTTCCCGCAGCCGGGTTTTGTAGTGGCCAAAGGTTTTGGTTTTATTGCCCTTGTCACCTTCCCGTTTCGGATACTGGCTCCACCACTCTTCGAAGGATTCAGAGAAATCAGCCTTGCCCGATTTGGCATTTTTCGCAGTCGCACCAGTCGTGCTCCCGGCACTTGATGGCACTTCCCCCATCCTGGAGGTCGCACCAGTCGTGCTCCCGGCACTTGATGGCACTTCCCCCATCCTGGGGGTCGTGCGATCGTCAGATCGGACATATGTCTTGTAAAGATTTCTCTTATTCTCTATTTCTCTATTTCTCTTATTCTCTAGGCGAGATTCTTCCGAGCAGTTGCCGAGCATCTTCCGAGCACTTTCCAACAACGCTTTGGTTTGCTTCGAGCCCTTGTAATCACTGGCTTTGGCAACCGCCCTTTCGATAACGGGTATCACTCCGGGCAATTCTTCCAGCAGTATCTGTGGCAGTTTGACCAGCAGCTTCAGGCGGGCATCAATCTGGGTGATATTGTCCACAGGATTGTGTTCCATGAACTGCGGAATGCAAATGTACTGGCACTGGTCAGAGGCCAACAGGAAACCGCTCGCCGTTAGCTCGGCAATCGCTCGCTCGACGCTCGGCTCTTCCCAGTTAAGGTCTGCCGCGATATAGCCTTTTGGCATCCTGAAGATACCAATCAGGTTCCCGTGACCGGTGGTCAACAGGTAAAGCGCCAGCAGTTTGGCTTTATCTGACAATGACTGAATATCATCACTGATCCAGAACTGCCCAGAGACCTTGCCAAAGTCCTTCATACACAACCTCCATCAGCAGCTCTGCGGCCAAACCACCGATTGGTCTTCCGCTTTACCTGTTCATTTTTCTCCATCCAGTTGGTGATGAACCGAGTAAACCGCCCTTCACTGCACCCGGGGAAACGGTCCTTCATGTAGGCATAAGCATTGATCAGCTCCTGCTCTACATTGATGCAGGGGTAGGTTTGCACCAGTTCGTCATAGAGATCATGAGGCATTTCAAAGTGCGGGTGATGACCACGGATTGGCCAGGGAATCTCATACCAATGGAGCGGCAAGCTCTCTTCATCCATGCTGTCCTGGCTCAGGCTGTCCTGGCTCATGCGGTCTTCGTTCATGCCGCACCTCCCATTACAGTGAGAAAATCCATTTGGGGTTGGTCAAGGCTGGATACTTTGCGGGACTGGTCGTAGTTTGGCCGAGGATTGCTGTTAGGCATGCTCATTATCAAACATCCTTTTGTGATTATTATGGATACGTAAACTAACTTATGTTAGCTATGCGGATGAGAATAACCATTTTTATTCAACCTTGTAAACAATCAAATAAGCAGCTTTAACAACGGCAGTGATTGGCAAGACGGCTTCTGTGATACATTGCTACCAAATCATGGAATAACGAGAATGGTGGAAAACGTGTCAATGCACTGGACTGAGCGCGTTAAGCAAAAAACCAGGGAGCTGAATCTGTCGGACGCTAAAATTGCCCGGGAGATTGGCTGCAGCTCGGCGCTGTACAGTATGTGGATGAACCAGACACGCAATCCCAAACTGGAAAGCAAAATCGCCATCGCCAAGGCACTGGGTGTCAGTGTTTACTGGCTGGATACCGGGGAAGAAGAACCCAATCCCAACGCCCTGCCCGTTATCAGCCTTGATGATATAGACGCCTTTTATCAGGAGATTGAAAATAAGCAGAAAGCCATCAAGAAAGACTCAGGCATTCGGATTATTGAGTCGGATAGCGAAAGTTTCCTGATCCGGCTGGACAATGACTCAATGATAGACCCGGGGAATGCGGAAAAAACTCTGATTCCCAATGGCAGCACCATTCAAATTGACCAGGAGTGCAAGCCGGTACCCGGTAAAATACTGCTGATAGACATCGACGGTCAGATGCTGCTGAGAGTCTGGCAACGGATTAACGCCAACCAGCATATTTTTAAAATGATTAATCCACACTATTCTGAATTGAAAATATCCTACACCGGTGATGTTATGGACATATACAAGGGAACTGCCGTGGGATTCAGTTGCCCGCTATAACTGCCAGCTCAACACCAAAACGCCTGGCTGCTGCCCATAAACCTTAATGCAGCGGCCATCGACAATCTGCTTGTCATCCTCCCAGACAATACCATTCAAGGCATCGCAATACAGCTTCGCCACATTGTCAAAGTCGGGCTTTACCGCAGGCCGGATCTCTCCGGCCAGGGCTGCAGAGCGCTTCTTCTTTGACCAACTCACCGGTACCGGAAATACAGCCAGCACCAGCACGCCGATCTGACCTTTCATCAACGCTCCCTGCCTCTGCTGTTGTCCTGAATAGTGCGCCTGCTGCTCTGCCTTTTTTGTTGCCTCTGGGGTATAGCACCGTCCCCGACGGGTAAACCGTGGCCGACCTTTGCCGGCAGGAACGGTGTTAATCAGCACTGACTGACCATCTATTTTTGTGAATGGTTTCAACTCATTTGTTAAAGATGCCGGAAGCGTATCCAACCAATTATCGACAAATTCCATATCATCCAACCCTGGTTTTAAGCCTGAACACTACAGCCTCTTCGAGAAAATCAATTATCAGATTTTATCGACTTGATATTTTCTATATAAAAATACAATCAACTAACATTTGTTAGTCTTAATATTTTTATATTATAACTTTTGTTACTTAAGTATTAACAACAACAATGGAGCCAAAATGGACGCAGTTACCCGCGATCTCAACCGGCACCTCAATGCCATTGACGACAGGGAAGCCCTCGAAGAGACCATCGAGTCCGAACTGGAACGGATTGAAACCCACATTCAGGCACAGATCGAAGATCACAAGCACATCATCATTGCCGGTTTTGGCGTTCTGACCCCAAGCAACTTCCTGACCTTTCTTACCCTGGAAGAATTTCACCCGATGCAGGGCTACCGCTGGCTGGCCGTGAAACAGCTGGTGCATGACTGCAACGACGAACACTCCCGGCTCTCCGGCTGGGATGTCATTAACTACGCCAGCAAAAGAGGTTATTGCCGTGGCTAATCAAACCCAAATCAACCGACTGGAAGAACCCGTCGTCACGGGTATCAGCGACTGGCTGAACATCAACCAGTACACCTACGACTACGGCAAGGTCTGCATCCTGAAGGACCAGATCGCCAGCAATATCACGCCGGATATGACGGTGCTCCAGATCTATCGGGTCATCCGGGATGAAATTACCGCATGGCGTAAAGACCCGAAAACGGCAGATGCCGTTATCGTTGATTTCCGCGCCTGGTGCGAACTGCACCGCACATTATCCAGTGCATTGGAAAAGAGTTTCCGGATGGAAATTGCCGACCAGGTGCTGGCCGTCAGAAACCGTATTCACCGGGACGAGGCCCTTCGCCATGCCAGCTAAAAAGAAGACCGAACTGATGGAATCTGCTGACGTGTTGCCTGTGGATAAGCCTACACCTGCCCTGTCTGAAGTGGGCCAGATCATGCAGTCGGCCATTGACCAGAATGCCAGCATCGACACGCTGGAACGGGTAATGAACCTGTACGAACAGAGCCAGACCATTGTTGCACGACAGCAATTCAATGAAGCCTTTTCCCGCTTTCAGCAAGAGATGCCAGTGGTTAAAAAGAACAAGACCGCTGCCTTTAACACCAATAATGGCGGTCGCATGGAGTACTCCTACGCCTCCATTGATGATGTGGTTGCTGCGGTTCAGCCGGTTCTTCACCGCTACGGACTGAGCTACTGGTTTGAGCAACAGCAGAATGGGCCAAACATCACCATCACCTGCAATCTGACCCATGTATCCGGCCACACCATCTGTAACACGGCCACTGGTCCTATGGATAACACCGGTAAAAAAAGCCCTCTGCAACAGATCGGTTCTACCGTGACTTATCTGAAGCGACAGACTCTGGTCGGGATTCTTGGCGTGGCCTGCACCGATGATGATACCGATGGTTATGTGCCCGATATGAATGACTCGACCCAGTCACCGGTTCACAACCATTACTCCGATGAAGACTTCCAGCGTCTGTTACCAGAATGGCGGGCATCCATTGAGTCCGGCCAACAGAGTGCAGATCGGATTATCCGAAAAATCAATTCCAAAGCCCCAGCCACCCCACAACAAGTACAACAACTGAAAGCCATCCAACCCAGAGGTCACTAAATGGAAATTCTCGATATCCAACAGGGGACGCCTGAATGGCTCGCCCTGCGCCAGAACTATTTCACCGCCAGCGAGGCACCGGCCATGATGGGCGACAGTCCCTTTCTGTCCCGTGACCAGCTGCTACACCAGAAGAAAACCGGCAGCACACCGGAGGTAAACGAATTTCAGCAGAAGAAATTCGATGCCGGGCATCGTGCCGAAGCAGAAGCCCGACCGTTGGCAGAGAAAATAGTCGGAGCGGATCTGTTCCCAGCCACCGGCGTCACCATCATTGACGGTTTACCTCTGCTGGCCAGCTTCGACGGGCTGACCATGGTGGAAGACCTGGTCTTTGAGCACAAGCTCTGGAATGAAAAGCTGGTTGCCCAGATCGAAGGAGAAGGTATTGAACCTGCCTATTACTGGCAGTTGGAACAACAACTATTGGTCAGTGGTGCCGAACGGGTTCTGTTTGTTTGCTCTGATGGTACCTCTGCCAACCTGCACCATGTTTACTACGAATCCCAGGACTATCGTCGTGAAGCTCTGATCGCTGGATGGAAGCAGTTTCAGGAAGATCTGAAAAATTTCGAGCCGAAAACACCATCACAGGTACTGGAAGGAGAAGTCATTCAGGACACCACCGCTCTGGTGGTACAGCTGGATGGTTCTGTTATCGACTCCAACTTGCACCTTTTGGAAGAACAGATCTTCAAACGCATTGATTCCGTCAAATCGGCACTGGTTACCGATCAGGATTTTGCTGATGCCGAATCGGCGGTGAAGTTTTTCAAAAAGACGGAAACAAAGCTGAAGGACGGCAAAGAGACTGCACTTGCCCAGGTACCGGATATCGCCCGTCTCTTCACCCGCATCGACCACCTGACCGAGGCCATGGCTACTAAACGCAAGTCTCTGGATAAGCAGGTCAAGCATCAGAAGCAGCACATCAAAGACAGCATCGTACTGAAAGCCGTCACCACCCTGGAAAAAGAACGTCAGGTGATTAATACCGAACTTACTCCCGGCTGGATCGCTGCAGTGGTTACACCTGCTGATTTTCAGGAGGTGATCAAGGGTAAAAAGAACGTATCCAGCATGCAGTCTGCGGTAAATGACCGGCTGGCACAGGCTCGGATCGAACAGAAGCAGCAGGCACAGGACGTAAAAAACAATCTGGCGATATACCGAAAAATGGCAGCTGATAAGGACTACCTGTTTCCGGATCTGGATGTGCTTCTTCATAAAGAGCAGTCCGACCTGATGGCCATTATTGAACTGCGGCTGAATCAGGAAGCCAGGCAGAAGGTAGCTGACAAAGAACCCGAACCGGTAACAGAACCTGAAAACGCCGAAGACCAACCGGACCTGCTTTACACCGATGGAGAGGTCACCGAAGAGATCCTGACCGACGATATCTACGCCATGGAAAAGTGGCTTGGAAAAGGCTCACTGGACTGCTATCGCTTTGACCACCACGGCAACGAATACCGCATCGAACTGATCATCCGTCGTGCCGCACTAATCACCCCAGCTCAACAACTCTCTCTAAAACCAGAAGAAAAGGAGACCGCCTGATGGCCGCATCCCTGAACCGCGTCACCCTTATTGGCAGGCTGGGTAAAGACCCGGACTGCAAAGCCACCGCCAATGGCAATGCCGTCACCATTCTCTCCATCGCCACGGAAGAGAGCTGGAAAAAAGATGGCCAGAAACAGACCCGCACCGAATGGCACCGGGTAGTACTGTACGGCAAACCTGCTGAACTGGCCGCTCAGTATCTGGCCAAAGGCCACAGAGTCATGATCGAAGGTCAACTCCAGACCCGTAAATGGCAGGACCAGAATGGTCAGGATCGCTATCAGACCGAAGTCGTGTACAGCGGGTACAACGGCAAGCTGCTATTTCTGGAAAAGAACCCCAATGCTCAGCAGGCACAGCCTCAGAACTATCAGTCACAACCAGGCACACATCAGAACCAGTACGCCAATGCCCGGGATGGTGCTCATGCTCCCCAGCCCATGCAGACACAACAATATGACTCCTACGACGACTCCATCCCATTTTAAAGGAGCTTGTGTTAATGAAAGCCGGAATGAGCCCACTCACACCCGATGATCTGGCCCTGGCCATAGAGATAAAACAGAAGCAGACCGCTGGTCTCAGCTCGGAACAGGAGGAAAAGGAACTGGCAAGAAAAGTCATGCTGGCGGACCGGATCGGTGACGAAATGGAAGGCCTGCAGCTGAATGCAGAAACCGTACTGATTGAAATGACCACCCTGATTGTGGCCATCACCGTAGGTATTCACAGCCCCCAGGCGCGGGATCAGTCGATGCTGGTCACTGGGCTGATCCTGCAACGAATAAGGGATATCAATCAGGACCCTGTCGTAAAGAGCAGTGCCATCCACTGAAACACCATAACAAGACCATAACCAGAAAAGGGAATTGAAAATGGCCGCAACCACTCTCCATCAAAATGGCAAGAGCATGAAAGGAATCAATATGAACACCACCCATACCCCCATCAAGCCCTCTTCCAGCCAGTATGGATTTATTCCGGACAGTGCAGTGACCAGAACAGAAATGGTTATGTCCAGCCGGGAAATTGCGAAGGCACTGGACAAGGAGCATAAAAATGTCAAAAGAGACATTGAAGTCATGCTGAGCAAGCTTGGAGTGGGTACGCTCAAATTTGAGCATACCTACGTCAACCCGCAGAACAAGCAGGAATACACCGAATATCGGCTACCCAGGTTTGAGTTCGAAGTGCTGATCACCGGATACGATGTTAAGCGTCGGGCGGCGGTTATCAATCGATGGTATGAACTGGAATCCGGGCAATCTACCCCCCTTGTCCCCCCGCTTGCCCAGGAACCACCAGAGCTTGATCGCCATCAACTGCTGGAAATCAATATGGACACCAGCCTGAAAGCCATATCCTTTGTTAAGGAATACGGCCTTGAAGGCAATCAGGCCATGCTGGCAGCAGACCGACTGGTGAAAAGCCAGATCAACTTTTCACCGCTGGAAGCCATGGGCCAGAAACAACTGGTGGCACCTGTCCAAGCCATGACGTTTACGCCAACCCAGCTCGGGCAGATGATGGAACCACCACATGATCCCCGTCAGGTGAACAAGTTACTGGAAGCGGCAGGACTTCAAATCAAAATCGATAGCCTTTGGGTACCCACCGATCAGGGTCAGCCACTCTGTGAAATCCTTGATACCGTCAAAGCCCATAACAACGGTGCACCAGTAAAACAGGTGAAGTGGTATCAGACCGTACTGGATCGCTTGCAACCGGCTCTCCCCGATGAATCCAAAACTGAATCGATCGATCAGGATTGCCGCTATGCTGATCCTGCGGTGGTTGGATCTGACAGCGATGACAAGCCTGCGCAAAGAAAACAAAAGCGCAAACGCAACCGCTACGAACTGGATGATTACTTCTCTCTGGTAGAGCTGGGCGAGTTTATTGGTCGCAGCCGTCAGCATGTGGTGGAGGTACTGGAAAAGCACCGGCTTATCAAATGGATCGGTCAGGGCAAAAGAGGCAAGTACCTGCTTACCGATAAAGGCTGGCAGTTCGGCCTGATGTACGACCCGACGGAAACCTTGTTCCACAACCGAAACAGTAAGCGACTGACCACCAGTAATGCCCAACCGGTTCTCGGTTACGACATTTTGAAATTCTTTTAAACCGGGTCGGCGATATGGATGCGCTTATTTCCCAGCCTGACCTGATGGCGTGGTCAGGCATTAAGCAAAAGGCGGCACTGGTCAAATGGATGGTCCAAAACCGGATACCGTTTTACTACGGACGTAATGGCGAAGTGGTCACCACCTATGCCGCCATTAACCAGCCATTGATCGGCACAGAGATACAACAACCAAAAAAACAACCACTCAAATTCCTGTAGGAGATGTATTGATGGGAAGACCACGCAATAAAGAGAATGCTCAATTGCCGGATGGCGTTTACCGAAGCAAAGGGCGTTTCATTTATAAGCCTTACCATGGCCGGGTTGGCCAAAAGAATGTATACGGTGCTGAAATCGTTCTGGGCCCGGAAACCATGGCCATGTCCAAACTCTACATGGCCATTGAGAACCTGGAAAAAAGCTCTGACCAGACGCTGGGCTGGCTGCTGGATGAATATCTGGAGTCACGAAAACTCAAAAGCCAGAGCAAGGATTGGCAGTACAACAAAAGGCTGTACACCCCCAAGGTGAAAAACTTCCCCGTGGAAGGGTATGGCACTTTCGGTAAAGTACCGCTGGCGCTGATCACACCACCATCATTGAACCGGTTCTATGAAAAATTTTCCGACAAACCGGGCGCCGTCGCCAATGCCCGCAAACTGATCTCCAGTGCATGGAGCTGGGGAAGAAGCCATCTTGAAGGGGTACCACCTAACCCATCGCTGGATTGCGAAGCACTGCCAAGACCAAACCGGCAAGATGTGTACGTCAGCGATGAAGACTACGCCTGCGTTTACTATCTGGCCAATCCCTTCTGGAAAGCCATGATGGAGTTTGCCTACATCTGCCGGGCAAGACGTTCCGAGCTGATCAATATGAAGCGGGACCAGCTGCTGGAAAAAGGCATACAGCTGAAACAGGTCAAAGGCTCACTGGATGAAATCACTCTCTGGACACCACGACTGAGAAAAGCCCTGAAAACCCTTGATGATTACAACAACGGTGAAAAATTTGAGTATGTGTTTGGAGCACCCAACGTCCCTGCCAAAAAAGGCATTCAAATGTCACCGGGGCAAAAGATGCATAAAAACACGCTGGACAGCCAGTGGCAGAAACTGATCAACCGTGCGGTGGATGAAGGGCTCATTGACGAGAAATGGCACTTCCACGACCTCAAGGCAAAGGGCGTCTCTGATCATGAAGGACTGGTCTCCGGCCATAAAACACTGGAAGCGAAGAAAATCTATATCCGAAAAACCCAGGAAGTACAGGGTACGAGATAACAAAAGGGAAGAGAGATGAGAGAAGATATCACCGGGCAGCTGTCCGGTTTTTTTTTGCCGTCAATTACACGACATGTCTTTGAGAATTGGTGCCCAGGAGAAGACTCGAACTTCCACAACCATACAGTTACCAGCACCTGAAGCTGGCGCGTCTACCAATTCCGCCACCTGGGCATATACGACAATTTACTACTTTTTAACGATGTTTGGTGCCCAGGAGAAGACTCGAACTTCCACGACCTTGCAGTCACTGGCACCTGAAGCCAGCGCGTCTACCAATTCCGCCACCTGGGCATCGTCAAAAATGTTGCTGAACTTTATTGCACTTTGGCGCAAAAAACAAGGCGATTTTTTAGCCAGAGGTTTTAGGATTTATTTTAGGAAACGACATATGTCATCTACCTTAACAAACCTGCAAACCTTTGTTTTCCAAGGACAAAAGTCTGAAAACAAAACAACGAACCGTCAAACACACACCAGCACCTGAAGCTAGCGCGTCTACCAATTCCGCCACCTGGGCCTTGCCACCACCGTTCAACATCTCAGCGATGCGGCGCATATTAGAGATCACTGGGTGGACTGTCAACCACTTAAAATACGATTAACCAAAGTTTATGTCTGCTACGTATCCTGCCATCAGTTATTTACCCGGCATCCGATAGAAAGGCGTGAAGCGGATAGTATTCACTACCCCTTCATGGCTCTGGTCATGGTTTGAAACCACATCACTTTACTGAGATCACCGGTTGCCACGATATTCTGCTCCTGAACACCAAGCATAAAGGCTTCCCGGGTATTTTTCGCCGTCAGGATTTCAAACCCTTTAGCGGCACTGGAGAAAGAAAGTTCAAATGTTGGCTCATTCGTTGTTCCGGCAACCGGGTAAACCTGTTTGTCTTTGACAATATAATGACGGGCTACACCATCCTTACTGCTGAGCTGAAAGGTCAGGTCCTGGCCTTCCAGCGTCTTTTGAAATGAGGGGTTCTTTCGACTGGCACGTTTCATCATGAAACCTAGTGCCCATAACAACAATTTGAACTTCATTACTTCAGTCCCGAACTCTATAGAGGCACATAAAAAGAAAACACTTCCCCATGGAGCAACTTGAAAAAGCTGGCAATGGAAAAATGCTTTCTGAAAGGTTGTGCAAATAGTATTGATGAAGAGGGTAATACCAGTATCCGTATTTTCTGGCCAACGCCATCAATTGCAACTGAGAGATCTGTCTAATCAGTTTACGGCTTCTTTCAGGGCTTTACCTGGCTTGAAAGCAACCGTCTTACTGGCCTTAATCTGGATGGTTTCACCGGTTTGAGGATTTTTACCGGTACGGGCTGCACGGCTGCGTTGTTCAAAAGTACCAAAGCCAACAAGGTTGACAGAGTCTGGCTGGAGTAATACAATAAGTGCAACAGGCTGAAACT
>NZ_PJPV01000044.1 GCF_002864045.1 Endozoicomonas acroporae | reverse complement strand
AGGAGTCCATTTGTTTTTCTAGGAGCCTGTCGGACTTAAGCGTCCGTCTAGGCGACCCCGTAGCGAGGATTGCGAGAAATTGAGGATAAAAATTTCTGCTTCTGAGGAGAATAGCGGGGCTATTTGACGAAGAAGCAGGAATTTTTAGACCAATTTATCGCAACCGCACGACTGCATGGATGCAGAAGCTAGGGCAACGCAGGAGCAGTTGCCGTGTAGGACAGTCTTAAGTCCGACAGGCTCCTAGCCCCACAGGCCGACAAGGGAAAACTTTAGTGACGGCACGTTATTGTGACACGCTTATTGAAAATCGGACAATCCCAACCTGTTTGATCAACTATCCTGAACAGTCCCATAGTTTTAACGATAAGGTTTACGCTGTGCAAGGACCGTTTGAGCATCTTGTTCTGGAAATGGCTGTCATCTTTGGTGGTGCATCGTTACTGGGCACCCTGTTTGTCTGGCTGAAACAACCCATTATTCTCGCTTATATAGGCCTTGGTATGCTGATTGGCCCCCAGGGTCTGAATGTGGTCATGGATGATGGACATATTGAAGCGATCTCCACCATGGGGATTATTCTGTTGATGTTTCTGCTGGGGTTACACCTGCACCCCAGAAACCTGCTCAAACAGTTAAAACAAACGGCGCTGGTAACCTTTCTCTGCCTGAGCGTTGTTGGTGCCATGATCTGCGCCACTCTTGCCCTGCTCTTTGATTTTTCATTGACAGAAGCGTTGATCGCTGGCCTGTCTCTGGCCTTTTCCAGTACCGTACTCAGTTTAAAGCTGATCCCTACCACAACACTGCACCATAAGAGAACCGGTGAAGTGATGATCAGTATCCTGCTGTTTGAAGATATTCTGGCTATTCTGACCATTCTGATTCTTTACAGCAGCAACGGTGGAGCCCATATCGAAGCGCTATTACTGCCGTTGAAAACCTGTGCATTTGCCCTGGGGGCCTGGTGTTTTGTCAGGTACGTCCTGCTACCGTTAATGGGGCGTTTTGACATTATCTCTGAATATATTTTTCTGGTGTCACTGGGCTGGTGCCTGACAGCGGCGCAACTGGCGGAGTCTTTTGGTCTGTCCCATGAGATCGGGGCTTTTATTGCCGGAGTCAGTATTGCTACATCGCCAATCTCACTGATTATTGCCGAGGGTTTGAAACCGTTGAGGGAGTTTTTTCTGATTCTGTTTTTCTTTTCGGTTGGAGCCCAGTTTGAACCGATGCTGAAAAGCCATCTGCTGATGGCTATTCTATTGACGTCAGCGATCGTATTAATTGCCAAGCCCATACTGTTTAAATATCTGCTGAAACATCTGGCAGGCGAACGAAACGATAATGCGGCAGAAATGGGGTTACGCTTGGGGCAGAGCAGTGAATTCTCACTACTCCTGGCCTATGGAGCCATGACGGCAGGAAGAATCCAGCAGGAGACCGCATTACTGATCGAAGGTGCGGCAATTCTGACCTTTATAGTTTCTACGTATCTGGTGGTATTCAGACTGCCAACACCGATATCACCCAGTAATGAGTTAAGAAGTGATTGAGACTCTGCTGAGTTTTTAATACCACAGAGTCACTGAGGATCCGATTCAACCACAAAATAGATTATGCCTTCATGCTCAATCCACCGGGAGTTCGGAGGCAATTCATCTGGATCATTAGCTATTTGAATCTCACTGAGCGAACCATTAGCGGGGTTTATGTGGTCTCTGATGTGTTGATCAACATCTGACAGCAGGGCTTTCTGGTTACAATTGCTAAAGGGGCAGAGAACAATCAGATTATCCAGAAGCGTCCTGGTCTCTATACTGTAGCTGGTTAATGTTTTGCCAGTAACGATAATACCATCGCAATTATGCTCTCCTGTTGCTAATGAATCGTTATTATCTATGCAAGGTTGGCAGATCGTATGATGACAACCATCAATTTTCCTGCCGTTGTAGGTGATATTCCTGCATTGAATACATTCCAGGCTTCTCAGTGCGGATATCTGCGATGAATCATTGCTGAAGGCAACATCTACCTGTCGACCTGAGGGTGTGATCACTGAAAAGGGCTGTAAAACGCCAGGCATAATCTGAGTTCCTCTAGATCCTCTGAAACAACAACCGGTTATATTTTCTGGTACTAAGGCGGCTTTGACCATTACCAACGCTGTTTAGTTCCAACCCTCAGGACAGTTCCTTACATAAGCCCCCACAGCAACACTGCCAGTATCTGCGGCGACAAAATTCTCAAACACATCACCAGCGGATAAACCGTTGCGTAGGACAGTGCCGCCGCTCCAGACTTTTCATGCAGACTGTTGGCAAAGGCCAGCGCAGGCGGGTCCGTCATGGAACCTGCCAGCAGGCCACAGAGGCTCAAATAGTTAAGCCCACCAAACATACGGCTGGTAATACCGATCACCAGCAACGGCACCAGGGTGATCACTGCGCCGTAGAGCATCCATTGCACACCATCCCCATGCAACAGAATATCCACAAAGTTTTCCCCGGACTTTAAACCGACCACGGCCAGAAACAGAACAATACCAAACTC
Source organism: Endozoicomonas acroporae (assembly GCF_002864045.1). Lineage (GTDB taxonomy): Bacteria > Pseudomonadota > Gammaproteobacteria > Pseudomonadales > Endozoicomonadaceae > Endozoicomonas > Endozoicomonas acroporae. Next base: position 73,296 of record NZ_PJPV01000044.1, on the reverse strand, counting down.
CCGCAACGCCAGGTTGGCACTGGGCGGCATAAACCAATATAAACGACCAATACTGCCTATTCGGCCAAGAATCAACGCCACCAGCAATGGTCCACCCGCCAGCCCCAGCTTGAGCGCCGCTGGCAGGCCCGGGATCGTCAGGGGCACAGAGCCCAGCAGAATCCCCAGACCAATACCAATAAACACCGGCATCATCTGAACCTGTTGCAGCTTCTGCTGGGCATTGCCCACCTGATTGGCCACCGCATCAATCGACTCAGGGCGACCAACCAGGTTGAGAATATCACCAAACTGCAACGTCGCGTCCCGGTTGGGCACCAGCTCCACACCGGAGCGGTTAAGGCGGGAAACCACCACGTCATAACGCTGTTTGAATTTCAGGTCGATCAGCTTTTTACCCAGCACCTTCTCATTGGTTACCACCACCCGGGAGGTTCTGAGCTCCGTCCCCTTGGTGGTCAGGGACGCGTCCACCTCTTCGCCGAGAATAAGGCGGGCATTCTGCAATTTCTGCCGACTGCCAACCAGGTGGAGAATATCACCCAGCGCCACTGTCGTATTGCCCTTGGGGACAATCAGCTCTTCGCCCCGCTTCAATCGAGAACAGACCAGCTCGCCGTCATTCAGCCCCGGAACATCCTGAAGCGCCAGGCCATCAATATTCGGGTTTCGAATGGCCACATTGATGGTATACAGGCTTTCCTTTCCGGTACCGGACACTTTCTCAAAGGCTTCCGCTTCCTCGTTAACGTCTATTTTGAACAGTCGCCGGATAAACCACATGCTCAGCAGAATGCCACAGATACCAAACGGATAAGCCACCGCATAAGCAGAACCTGGCAGTGCCAGCATGCTCTCTGGCGTCCCCAGCTCGGCCAGAATGCCGGTACCCGCCGCCAGAGAAGGCGTATTCGTCACAGCGCCCGAATAAACCCCCAGGACAACGGGCAGGGGAACATCAAACATCAGATGAAGCACGGTGGCCACCACCCCGCCCAGCAGTACCAGCCCTGCGGCAAAGGCATTCAGTTTCAGACCGCTGCTTTTCAGCGATGAAAAGAAGCCCGGCCCCACCTGAATCCCGATGGTGTAAACAAACAGAATCAGGCCAAACTCCTTGATGTACTCCAGTGTGTGGCTGTCCAGATGGATATCCATCTGATAGACAAAGTGCCCCACCAGAATACCCCCGAACAGCACTCCGCCTATGCCCATGCCGACGCCACGGATGCGCCAGTTGCCTATCCACAGGCCCAGCACGGCCACCAGCGACAGGATCGATATGGATATCGCGATATCGCTCATTTTGTTTTCCAGAAAGTGAGAATGAACTAATGATGAAGACCAAAACGGATCGCCACCTTAACAAACACTGACAGTCAAGCTGGATGATATAGATCAATGCGGGACAATCTGTGTGGATAAATCATCAGGAAAAGTGCAGTTGCGCAGGCAGTGTTGTATCCTTTCGGGTTATTAGTTTCCCTGACTCTTTGATTGGTTTTCCACAAAGCTTTTCTCACCGGACTGCTTTCAGGAAAGCATCAAAGCGATCCTTTACATTAAGCCCGTTGAGCGATGATGGAAGAGCATTACCAACCGCATCAGATTGAGAGCGAAGCCCAGAAATTCTGGGAAGACAATGACAGCTTTGCTGTCACCGAAGGCACTTCAGAAGGCTCTTCACAAGAGAAGGGCAAAGAAAAGTACTACTGCCTCTCCATGTTCCCCTACCCCAGTGGCCGACTGCACATGGGGCACGTTCGTAACTACACCATTGGTGATGTGATTTCACGCTACCAGCGTATGCGCGGCAAGAATGTCCTGCAGCCTATGGGCTGGGATGCCTTTGGTCTGCCTGCCGAAAATGCCGCCATCAAAAACAAGACGGCACCAGCCCCCTGGACCTACGAAAACATTGATTACATGAAAGGCCAGCTCAAGCGCCTGGGTTTCGGCTATGACTGGAACCGTGAGCTGGCAACCTGTAAGCCGGATTACTACAAATGGGAGCAGTGGTTCTTCACCCAGCTCTACGAAAAAGGCCTGGTATACAAAAAAATGGCCACCGTTAACTGGTGTCCAAACGACGCCACCGTACTGGCCAACGAGCAGGTTGAAGATGGCCGCTGCTGGCGTTGTGATACGGTCGTTGAACGCAAAGAACTGCCCCAGTGGTTTGTCAAAATCACCGCCTACGCCGATGAACTGCTGGCCGACCTCGATAAACTCGAGCACTGGCCAGAGCAGGTCAAAGCCATGCAGCGCAACTGGATTGGCCGCTCCGAAGGTGTACAGATGACCTTCAGGGTTGCCAATGGGCCTGCTGCTGCGGGTGAGAGCGCCCCTGAGGAGTTCAAGGTTTACACCACCCGACCAGATACCCTGATGGGCGTGACCTACGTCGGCATTGCCTCAGAGCACCCGTTGGCCAAAGCGGCAGCGGCCAATAACCCTGCCCTTGCCACCTTCATCCATGACTGCAAATCCAATGCCGTGACTGAAGCCGAAATGGCCACCATGGAAAAAGTCGGTGTCGATACCGGCATCCGCGCCATTCACCCAATCACGGGGCGTGAAGTCCCCGTATGGGCGGCCAACTTTGTACTGATGGATTACGGTACCGGTGCAGTGATGGCCGTTCCCGGCCATGACCAGCGGGACTACGAGTTTGCCACCCGTTTTGGTCTGCCCATCGAACAGGTCATCGAGCCTGCCAATGGCGAAGCCATTGACCTTGGCGCAGCGGCTTTTACGGACAAGGGTAAGTTGGTGAACTCCGGTGAGTTTGACGGCCTGAGCTCACAAGAGGCGTTCAATGCCATTGCCGACCGACTGATTGCAGAAGGCAAAGGTGAGCGTCAGGTGAACTATCGCCTGCGCGACTGGGGTGTCAGCCGTCAGCGTTACTGGGGGGCACCAATTCCAATGCGCTACCTGGAAGACGGTACTGAGGTTCCTGTTCCTCTGGAAGATCTGCCGGTACTGCTGCCAGAAGACGTGGAAATGGACGGGGTTCAGTCGCCCATCAAAGCCGACCCTGAGTGGGCAAAAACCACCCACAACGGCCAGCCTGCCACCCGTGAGACCGATACCTTTGATACCTTCATGGAGTCCAGCTGGTACTACGCCCGCTACTGCTCGCCTCAGTCTGATGACCAGATGCTGAACCCTGAGCAGGCCAACTACTGGCTGCCGGTGGATCAGTACATTGGTGGTATTGAACATGCGGTGATGCACCTGCTCTACTCCCGTTTCTATCACAAGCTGCTGCGTGATGCCGGCCTGGTCGACAGCGATGAGCCGTTCAAGCGACTGCTCTGCCAGGGCATGGTACTGGCTGACACCTTCTACAAGCTTGATGAAAAAGGCGTCAAGCAGTGGCTTGCCCCGACCGATGTCGACAGCGAGTTTGACGACAAAGGACGTCTGGTTAAGGCTACCCTGAAAGCAACCGGTGAAGTGGTTGAACATGCGGGCATGAGCAAGATGTCCAAATCAAAAAACAACGGTATCGACCCGCAGGACCTGATTGATCAGTACGGCGCTGACACGATCCGTCTGTACACCATGTTCGCTGCGCCACCGGAGCAAACCCTGGAGTGGTCTGAAAGCGCTGTAGAAGGTGCCAACCGTTTCCTGCGTCGCTTCTGGAAGCAGGCCGCAGAGCATATTGCCGGTGGTTCTGTGGCCGCTCTTGATCTGAACGCTCTGACCAAAGGGCAAAAGGATCTGCGCCGTAAAGTGCATGAAACCATCAATAAGGTTTCTGATGACTGTGAGCGCCGCCTGACCTTCAATACCGCCATTGCCGCGATCATGGAGTTGAACAACGCCATCAGCAAATTCCAGGTGAGCCATGCACAAAGTCAGGACCGCGCCGTCATGCGCGAAGCCATTGAGGCTACCACGCTGATGCTGGCACCGATTGCGCCTCATGCCATGCACAGTATCTGGCAGGCTTTGGGTCACTCTGAGCCGGTGCTGGATGCTTCATGGCCGGTAGCTGACGAGGAAGCGCTGAAGAAAGAGGCCATCACCCTGGTGGTTCAGGTCAATGGTAAGGTGCGGGCAAAACTGGAAGTACCGGCAGGCCTGGATAAAGACGCCATTGAGAAGCTTGCTCTGGAGCATGAAAACGTCAGCAAATTTACCAATGGTCTGACAGTCCGCAAGGTGATTGTGGTTCCCGGTAAACTGGTGAATATTGTTGCCAATTAATCGCAAGCTGATGACTACCCTACCGTGGCCAAGCTACTAATACTGCTCTCAAGGTCTATCCCATACCCGCCCCGTTAGAAACGGGATGGGTATCAGGACCAATGGCACTGACTTAAGGGTGAAAGCCTTGTCATACGTGGGCTTTAAGGCACCCGGCGATTGGAACCACAAAGCACACAAATACCCATGACGATTGTTCGTCCCCCTCTGGTATGAAAGATTTGCCACGGAGGCACGGAGACACAGAGGTAAAACTTTATCTTGTCTCCGTGCCTCTGTGTCTCCGTGACTCTGTGGCTAAAGCTTTCATGACAGAGGGTGACAAACCATCGTCATGAACATTTGTGTGCTTTGTGGTTCCAATTCAAATCTCTAAACCCGTATCAATCCCCATGTTTGCGGGGCTTTTAAGCTTAAGTCAGTGCCATTGGTATCAGGACGGGGTTTTCTGATTATTAAGCAGTTAACCAAATGAAATCCTGTTTTTTTGACTAAGTTGACAGACACTCTGGGCCTTACAACTCACACAGCTATAGCTATGCTAGGAGGCTGTCCACTTAGCCAGAAATATACGATTCCATTTGCCCAACTACTTATCGACAGTTACTTTTAAGGCAAGCACGCGTTTTTCTGCAATGGCTACATCACCAACCAGAAACGCATTATTAGTGCGAACAATCAAATCAGGGTCATCTTTGAGCAGGATGGCGCTATTTTCGACACTAACATCATAAGACTCAATGGTTCCTTCTACAGGACTTGGATCTGAGCCTGTTTCACTTTTACACGCGGTGTTGATGTCTCCACCCCTATATCCACATCCAGCATCCGTAATTTTTTTGTTCATCGTTACCATCATATAGATGGTGGGCTTGCATGATGAGCTTTCATCGTGAAAGTGGTACCAGCCACGCTCCGTTTTATCCGATGTTACTTCCGCAGTTACAGGGTAACGTAGAATTTCGGCTGTCGGAATATTTATGGTGTGGCCACCCAATTGCAACTCAAAAGCCATTCTTTTAATCGCACTGAATAACAAATTGATAACTGCATCCGAGTTCACATATTTTCTGAGTACAGGTTCAATAGCTTCTCTGTTCATAAGTTCGCAGTGGTCATCCAGGAGGAGGCCGGTAATGCCGGGCCCACTATCACCGGTCAGAGGAATTTGAAAAAAAGCAGGACTGTATTCAGGAATAACCAGTAACGGTTTGCAGAATGATTTCGTCGATTCATAAGTGGTACATACCTGATACTTCACAGTTCGAAGTTCTGACTTTGGATAGCCTTTGATAACGCGATTGAAATCAGGATTTGTTTCTTTTTCAACATCTTTATTGGCAGCCATGAGTTCAGATTTCGGAATGACATCATATAACTTGACGGGTAGGCCACGAAATTTGCATTGCGAGTTTTTTCCTTCTGCTTGCTTATCTACAGTTTGACCCTGAGACTTCACGGCGTTGGAAACCAGATCCAGATTCATAAAATTTGATGCGAGAGAGTCCATAATTTGATACTAAATACAGTTCGTTGTTGTTTGGGAAATACACCCTTTTGACACATCGATCAGGAGATAGTTCAGTTTCTGATTAAATCTTCAACAAGATCTGGTAAAAAAATCCAGCTCATGATTACATGAAAGTTGAGATAATTAATCCATTACTTTCTTGCCTTATTGAGCAAAAGTAAGCTCGGTGTGCTTTTGGCCTGAATGGACAGACGATTGCCTTTATTCATCATCATCAAAGGGCTCAAAAGGCTCCTCATCAAATAGAAAAGACGCCCCCATACCTTCCCTCTCTTTTTCTTCCTCTTCTTTAAGTTCTTTCTTGCTTTTCCTTCTTTTATCGAGCCTATTGCCGGGATTTGCATTTGGCAAAATAATGGGAGGCAGCTGCTTTGGGCCACTTTCCACAGCCAGTGGTGGTTGTGCTGCGATATTGGCCAACCCCATTGAAGCAAGCAACTGGTTTAACGAACCCATTGCCTGAGCGGAGCTGATGGCCGTTGCACTATTATTGACGCTGGTATTGGCACTGGTATTAATAGCGACCTTGTTACCTGACTCAGGGCGAACAGCTTCATTTGCACTTTTGTTCCCCGGGGAAACAGGCCCTTCCCCGTTTTTCAGCCTGTTCTCGCCATGCCCATTATTCACCCCGGACTTTGCTGGTGCAGATAATCCATCATGCTCTACTCCGCTGCCAAGCCCATTAACTACCCCCGGCTTTAATAACTCCGATTGGTATTGCCGGTTAACAAGAGCAAGTCCTTTTTCAGGGACAATGTCACCAGCAATATCAGCGTTAGTAGCATACTGATTTAGAAGAGAGTCAACTTCTTGCAATAAAGCAGAGTCTGTCACTGAGTTAGCATCTTTTAAAGCCAGCGACAGCTTCTCCGCCAATCTGGATAACTCCATCGCTTTCTGAATATCTTCCGGACGCCCCTGCAACATGAGACTGTCAATAAGGTTACCTAACAGTTCACTGATTGAATGTCGTTGAGACAAGGGCACCCTGCCCCCCTGGGACGCTGCGTGATCCTCAGGCTCCCCCTGTCCGGCATCAATGATCTGAGCACTGCCACCCGTTAACAGGGCAATCAGTTGTGCTACTTTTGCTATCACCTCAATGATACTTTGCGCTGACGGGCTTTCTGTCAGGTCAGGTCCACAGACCACAACATGCAGTGCAGGTGGTGTGGTAAAGAGAGAGGCAATCGACCTGTCGGGTAAGGCCGTCCAGGCAGCCAATATCCTGTTACCTGAAACTGCATTGCTGATAAAAGCTGGCTGTGAAACCGCTATTGGCATAAAAGGTGGTGCTGTAAGCGAAGATGGTATCTGCGGGCACTGGCTTGTGACGTTCCTCCCAGTGACTGTTCTTAACTCACTACCTAATGGCTTGGCAAAAATCCTGTTTTGAACAGTCCGCAGTTCCCAACGCTCCACCAGCCGCACCTGCCTGGAGTTACCCATAGCATCGGTAACATACAGATTCTTTTCCCTGGTCAGTTCAGTGCAGCTGACATTGGCTGTTTGGCCGGAATTGGGCAAATCCGGCGGCATGGATGCCGCCGGTTGCGTGGGTACCGCTAATTGCATGGATACAGCTTCTGCCATGGGGCCTCCTGCTTAGCCTGAAGCAAAGAATGCACTCTGCCATCATATTGAGTTAATTATTATTTTTCCCTTTAAAAGTAAGACACTGAAAATCCGGATAAGTTCCGGCATGGTGGGGCGGCCAGCCTCCCGGAACCTGACAACAATCAGTAATCCAGTAAAATCACCTTGATGGTAAATCAATGGGTCTCCAGCCTCTCTCCTTATGCCCGTGTCAGCTATGAGAAAATTGATATAGGCCTGAGCGGCACTAAGTGACAGTAAGCTTCAGCTTAAAAGCCAACAGGCAGGAGGTGAACTGGTCCTCCCGATAAAACTTGAAAGAATTGTTCAACTTGAAAAAAAAATGTAAACGCCGGGAATGATTCCCGGCACAGTAAAACTGGCGTAATCATAAGACTATAACTACTCTCAGCTAGAATTCCTCGGAAGTATCATTCAACCAATGATCAAGACTGGGTAAGACACATCACGCATACGCTGTTCATTGATAACAAATGCAGCCAGGCAGTCATAAAAAATCAGATAAACAATTGCACTGCCAGAGAGGTTAATGATGAAAAATGGCAACCATCAGGTCATTGAAAAAGTCACTATTATTGGTGGAACCCACGGTAATGAATACATTGGTCCCTACTTCATAAGTAAGGCAGAGCAAGTGGGGATTTATCAGGATAATGCCCTGGAAGTGGCAACGCTCCTTGCCAATCCGGAAGCCTTTGCCCGGGCAACGCGGTTTATTGATCAGGATTTGAACCGATCATTTTCTCCCCCGGTTCTCACCGGCACTCAAGACGCCCATGAGTGTCAGCGGGCAAGAGAAATCGCCCGACACTTTTCTCAGGAGGACATAGGCCAGCACTTTCTGGTTGATCTCCACAGTACCACTGCCAATATGGGCATTACCCTGATTGTCAGAAATAGTGAGCCACTTAACCTTCACACTGCGGCTTTTGTACAGAAAAATATTCCCGAAGCCCGGATCCTGCTCAGCGATGTTGACCATGTTCAGCACCAGTCTTTAAACAGCATTTCACGTTTTGGTATTGTGATTGAGGTTGGTCCCTTAGCCAATGCCGTGCTTCGTCATGACCTCTTTGAAACCACCGAGAAAGTGGTGGATCTGGTCGTTAAGTTCCTGACTCTGTGCAAAACTCGCCAGGAACCTAAACTTCCTGACGCCGTGACGGTATTCAGGTTCAGGGAAAAAGTACCCTACCCCAGAAATAAACAAGGGAATCTGACCGCAATGGTTCACAAAGACCTTCAGGATCGGGACTATCGTCTGCTGGAAACCGGTCACCCCATTTTTATGACATTTCAGGGTGATGACATCCGATATTCCGGGGAACCTGGCTATCCGGTATTTATTAATGAGGCCGCATACTACCTTGAAGATACCGCTTTCATCATCACCGACAAAGTTGAAGTCTCACTGGATTGAACATCTAATGGTCTAACCATGCTCACTTTCCTTTTCTGAAGCAGAAACCACAGGCAGTTAATTGCCAGCAATCAGCACACCTACCTAAAAAGCACAAAAACACCCCGAAAACCATCAAACAGACTTCGTAAAATACTGATAAAAAAGAAGAAATATTGACACACGTCAAACCAGCAACCCGTGGGGAAACTGATAATGCCGCCAACGTAACCCACAAGAAGAACTGAGCAATGAATCATCCCCACTCTGGAAAATGCCCCGTTATGCACGGCGCGGTGACCGAGAGCGGCAAGTCGAATGTTGACTGGTGGCCAAAAACTCTGAACCTCGACATTCTGCATCAGCATGACCAAAAAACTGACCCGATGGAGCCGGAGTTTAACTATCGGGAAGCGGTGAAAACCCTCGATTTTGCCGGCCTGAAGCAAGACCTTAAAGATCTGATGACCAACTCTCAGGAGTGGTGGCCTGCGGATTGGGGACACTACGGTGGCCTGATGGTGCGGATGTCCTGGCATGCGGCCGGTACTTACCGTATTGCCGATGGCCGTGGCGGTGCCGGTACCGGTAACCTGCGCTTTGCCCCATTGAATTCCTGGCCCGACAACGCCAACCTGGACAAAGCCCGTCGTCTGTTATGGCCGATCAAGAAAAAGTACGGCAACAAGCTGAGCTGGGCTGACCTGCTGGCTTATGCAGGCACTGTCGCTTATGAATCCATGGGACTGAAAACCTTCGGCTTCGCATTCGGTCGGGAAGATATCTGGCACCCGGAAAAAGACACCTACTGGGGCTCGGAAAAAGAGTGGCTGAAGCCAAGCACTGAAGAAGGTGGACGCTACTCCGGTATGCGCGACCTGGAAAACCCATTGGCAGCGGTGATGATGGGTCTGATTTACGTCAACCCGGAAGGCGTGGATGGCAATCCTGATCCACTGAAAACTGCCCACGACATGCGCGTCACCTTTGAGCGCATGGCGATGAACGACGAGGAAACCGTAGCCCTGGCCGCCGGTGGCCATACCGTGGGTAAGTGTCACGGTAACGGTAAGGCAGAACTGCTGGGTGAAGCTCCGGAAGGTGCTGAACTGGAAGACCAGGGTCTTGGCTGGCTCAACAAAACCAGCCGTGGCATAGGCCGCAATGCGGTGACTTCCGGTATTGAAGGTGCCTGGACCACCAACCCGACCCAGTGGGATAACGGCTACTTCCACCTGCTGTTCAAGTACGACTGGGAACTGAAGAAGAGCCCGGCCGGTGCCTGGCAATATGAGCCCATTAACATTGCCGAAGAAGACAAGCCTGTGGATGTGGAAGACCCATCCATCCGCTACAACCCCATCATGACCGATGCGGATATGGCGCTGAAGGTGGATCCGGAATATCGCAAGATTTCCGAACGCTTTCGTGATGACCACGCCTACTTCTCCGACGTGTTTGCCCGTGCCTGGTTCAAGCTGACCCACCGGGATATGGGACCACAAGCCCGTTACATCGGCCCGGACGCACCACAGGAAGCACTGATCTGGCAAGACCCGGTACCTGCTGGCAAGCCCGATTACGATGTGGCTGCGCTCAAGGCCAGAATTGCCGCCAGCGGCCTGAGCAACAGTGATATGATCACTACGGCCTGGAACAGCGCCCGTACTTTCCGTGGCTCCGATAAGCGCGGTGGTGCCAACGGTGCCCGTATCCGTTTCGATTTCCAGAAGAATTGGGAAGGCAACGAACCCAAACGTCTGGACAAAGTACTCTCGGTACTGGAACCGATTGCCGCTGAAACCGGTGCCAGCCTGGCAGACGTGATTGTTCTGGCCGGTAATGTCGCTCTGGAAGCCTCTATCAAGGCCGCTGGTTTTGACGTTAAGGTGCCTTTCGCTGCGGGCCGTGGCGATGCCACGCTGGAGCAGACGGATGTTAAGTCCTTCGAAGTGCTTGAGCCTCTGCACGATGGCTTCCGCAACTGGCTGAAGCGGGATTACGCCGTGGCAGCGGAAGAGATGCTGCTGGACCGTGCTCAATTAATGGGACTCACCGCCCACGAAATGACCGCACTGATCGGCGGTATGCGGGTTCTGGGCACCAACCATGGTGGCAACAAACACGGGGTCTTCACCGATCGCGAAGGTCAGTTAACCACAGACTTCTTCGTTAACCTGGTGGACATGAACTACACATGGAAACCGGCCGCTGATGGTCTCTATGAGATCCGGGACCGCAAGACCGATACCGTGAAGTGGACCGCTACCCGTGTTGACCTGGTATTTGGTTCCAACTCAATTCTGCGAGCTTACGCAGAAGTGTACGCCCAGGACGATAATCAGGAAAAATTCGTTCGTGACTTTGTCGCCGCCTGGACCAAGGTGATGAATGCTGATCGCTTTGACCTGGCTTAATCGCAACACCGGCTAAAACCCGATACACACGCCGCATTCATTGCGGCGTGTTTGACCCGGATGCCTGGACCATGAGCGTACTGAAAAATATACAGAATGAAGAGCTGGATTATGCATAACCATTTATTCTCCTGGCCATACAAATACTGACCAGGCAATGGCTCTGCTTCATTAATAAGGGATTCTTAAAAAAAATGTCAACAAAGCACCATGAGCTATCAACGCAAGGTGGCAAAGTAAGGGTGAGACAGTGCTTCAGTGGGGGATAACCGGTCCGCAGGGTCCAGTTCCGTTAATGACAAGAATAGGTCAGCAGCTTCCTGACCTTCTTTTTCCAAAAGCTCCTCCCATGTCTGTCTTCTCAATGATTTTATTGCTTTCACAGCCTCATTAAAGGGCATGTCATCACCTACTGGCATTACCGAGTAACCCAGACGCATTTCCGCGAACGTACAACCCAGGGACCAAGAGTCGGCCCTGTCATTCTTCTGATCATCCAGTCTATATAGTTTTTCCGGTGGCTTATACCAGGAGGTTCCACTAAGGACCTGAACACTTCCGCCAAGTGGTTCTGCTAAAACGAAATCACAGATTTTTACCTTGCCTTCATCATTAATCAAAATATTTGCAGGCTTTATGTCATGATGCTGATAACCGGCCTGGAATAGCGTACTGACCCCATTAACCACCTGAAAAAAAGCCTCTTTCAGCTCTACACCTTTGAAACGAACACCCTCTTTTAACGACTCACGTAAATCCTTACCTCCGTACTCTAAAAGGGCGTATTTTTTATCTGATCTTCCTCGACTCAGGGCAATGAGGTTGACAATATTCTCTGAGTTCCCGCCTGTTCTTGCGACTGCACGCTGAATTTTTATCAATTGTGCACATTCTAGCCTGCGCTCATCATCATCAGCCACTATTTTAAGGGCAAGGTTCTGACTGGTATACCTGTGAACCATAAGAATCACAACACCAAATTCTCCCGTGCCTAACTTCCTGCTCTTATACAAATCTTTTTGGGGTACGATCGGATAGTTGTACTCTGGATCGATGGTGGCACCTGTAAAAGTAATCGGTGCTGCTGGTTGCAGGTTATCAATCTCAAAGGAGAGCGCGTTTCGTTGCACAAGAGGTGTTGGGGCTTTCCCTGTTAGCGTCTCACCTTTTTTTGGGCTGACGTAAGATTGCCCTGCCACCTTAGCCACAGATTGCCCAGCAAAGTCATCTTTCCTTGGCTTAGGATTTTTTGGTGGATGAGGCTGCAAGGGAGGCCTCATGCCACCTTCAATTTTTCGAGGCATGTCTCTTTGGCTCCAGAATCCAATAAATAAGAACAATATTCTTATTTTTCTTTGTATAAAAAAGCGGCATATCAGTAGCAGGCTTGAATATAAATGTCCTGATTGCCACTGAATTTATGCTGACTTCCATCAGTAAGCGGCCCACAATCGCAATAATTTTCTTTTTTCTGCCTACCGCCGTCATGGTAGAGTTACAGGTCGAATTTGGACACTTGAAGCATCATTGCTGGAGAGATCATGACCTACCCCTTTCGTTCAGTGAGCACGCTGACTTTGCTGCTGTTAACCAGCCTGTTAACGGCCTGTGGTTTCCATCTGAGAGGCGCAATGAGTACTGCCAGTGAAGTCAGCCAACTGTCCATCACCGGCAATGATCCTGTCTATATACGCTCCCTCTCCAGAGCCATGGAACGCAGTGGCATCAATATCAGCGAGGTGGCTCCATGGCGCATCAACATCATCCGCGTTGAACGTGATACCGACCAGCAGACCGTTGCCAGTGCCGGCTATTTTGAGCAGAGAATTACCATGCAGGTGGTCTATCAGTTACAAACCGCCTCTGGCCTGCCTCTGGGCGCTCCGGTTCAGTTAACCCGTGAACGCTACATCACCCTGAACCAGGATGCGCCAAATGCGGCGGAATCAGAACAAGGGGTTATCCTTTCTGAGCTACAGCAGGAGCTGGTTGCCACAACCCTGCGCCGGATTCACAGCCTGTCTGAGGCTGAGCTGTCAGCGGCCGCTGAACAAGCCAGGGCTGCGGCGCAAGCCCAGATGGAAAGCACTGAATCCAACCGGAACCCTCTGCCTTGAAGCTTCGTATTGACCAACTGGGCGCACAGCTGAAGAAACAGCTGGTACCTGTCTACATCGTCAGTGGTGATGAACCGCTTCAGGTTGCCCGGTGCTGTGATCAGATCCGCCAATATGCCAGGAACGCAGGGTTTTCCGAGCGCCATGTTTATCATGTTGAAAACGGCTTTGACTGGGCGGATTTCCTCAGCACGGCCAACAGCCTGTCGCTGTTTGCCCAGAAGCAGATTCTTGAGCTGCGAATACCCAATGGCAAGCCCGGAGATGCAGGCAGTAAAGCGCTGCTGGAATACCTCAGCCACCCCTCACCGGACAATCTGCTGCTGCTGATCACGGATCGTCTGGATAATACCCTGCAAAAATCAAAATGGTTCAAGGCGCTGGAACAGGCCGGAGTATTTATTCCCATCTGGCCAATCGAATCCGGACAGCTACCAGGCTGGCTTGCTCAACAGCTTAAAGTGGATGGCTACCGGGCAACCCCGGATGCCCTGAGCCTGATTGCCGAGCGTGTGGAGGGGAATCTTCTGGCGGCATCCCAGGAACTGGAAAAGCTCAAGCTTCTGGCCAGGGACAAAACCATTGATGAAGCTACTGTGCGAGAAGCGGTGTCGGACAGTGCCCGATATGATGTGTTCCAACTGCTGGACAGCGCCCTGGAAGGCAATATCAAGCAGTGTGTGCGCATCCTGGGCATTCTGAAAGGTGAAGGCATTGAGCCTCCGATCATTCTCTGGGCTCTGGCCAGGGAGATACGCCTGCTTAGCCATCTCAGCCGACAGCTATCCCGGGGGATGGCAAGGGATCTGGCCATTGAACAATCCGCTAAGGCGCTGGGGTTCGTGCCATTTATGCTCAAGCGCAGGACAGCATTGCTGGAAAAGGCCATTCGCCGGAGCAGCGAGCGAAACCTGCGTCAGATGCTGCTGGATACAGGAAAGATTGATCGTTGTATCAAAGGGTTAGAGAAAGGTAACGCCTGGGATAAACTGCTGACCCTGACCCTGAATCTGGCAGGTTTACCCCCCATTCAGGTCATCAACTGACTCCAGAAAGTAGCTAGTAAATGATTTCAATGAGTTTGACGGGTTGTCGTGCCTCCGCACTCCGTTCGTCCTGAGCCTGTCGAAGGACCCATAGGGCCTAAAGGCGGAAACTCCGGACTCTGATAGATCGTGCCAAGCACCCTTCGACTCCGCTCAGGGTGAACGGAGATTGTGCACGTCAAACTTATTGAAACCATGCACTAGGAGCTGTCGGCGAACATGACATGGAACCTAATCTGGTACGCACGGTCTAAAAGTTAAAACAATGTTTAAGGGACTATGCAGTATGAACAGATCTTTTCTTGTTAAAAAGCCATCACTGGACGGCAAATTCTGGTGGGATAACAACAATATTCCCGGCTACCTGATGAATTCGGATATTGAAAAGGCACTGGATACCTTTCGCCGGATAAAGGAGTTTCAGTACATTGAGTTCAATCAGGGCAGGCCTACTTATGTGTTTTTGATGGAAGACGTGTGTCCGTATACCCCCTACGATAAGGTAATGGTCTCCATTACTGACCGGGGCGATATGAAATATGTCTTTGTATACAACGACCCCCGGCCAGAAGAGCGGTGGTGGATCGTTTATCAGCCCATTAATGAGTCAGGGGTGCCGATTAGCACTGAACGCTGTGTCGGCTGGTTTATTGATGAGTATGCCGCGCTGGAAAAAGCCAGGGATGTCCTTGCCAAACCGGACAGAACCAGCAAAGTTAATTAAAAGATCGCTGGCAAAGCACTATACTTCGCAGCCAATACAACATCACAACACACAAAAGTAGTAGTGCAATGACAGCATCATCCTGGTTATCCATTCTGGCCATTTGTGCGCTTGGCACCATCTCACCGGGCCCAAGTCTGGCGGCCGTCATGAAAAGTACCGTGCAGGGTTCCAGGCTCCATGGGCTGGTTACCTCGATTTCCCATGCCCTGGGGATTGGCATTTATGCTTTTCTGGTGGCGGCGGGTATCGGTGTTGTGATTACTGAAACGCCCTGGCTCTATAAATTCATTACCTATGCCGGTTCTGCCTATCTGGCCTGGATGGGGTATAAGGCCATTACCTGTGCATCCTCATTAATTAACGACCAGCATCAGTTACAGCAACAGCTGAGCCTGAAACAGGCGGCAATTGACGGCTTTCTGGTCTCTTTCCTGAACCCCAAGATTGCCGTATTTTTCCTGGCGCTGTTCAGCCAGTTTGTAACGCCTGATTCCACGGTAATGACTCAGATACTGATGGCATCCATTGCCACACTCTGCGATGGCGTCTGGTATTGCCTGGTTGCCTCAGTAGCAGGCCATGGCAAAGTGCTGCCAGCGCTACGAAAAAGAGCCACGCTGATCAACCGGCTGTGTGGCATCCTGCTGATTCTGGTGGCTCTTCGTATTGTGTGTATGTAAGTAGTTAACCAGATGGAATCCTATTTTTCTGACCAAGTGATCAGTCAAAAAGGCTCAAATCCCGAACGGCACCCTTATCTGCACTGGTGACCATACGGGCATAAGCTTTAAGCGCCGTGGAGACCCTTCTTGGCCTGGGCTTAACCGGCTGCCAGGCAGCTTTCCCCCGGGCCTCCATGGCTGCCCGTCTGACGGCCAGCTGGTCTTCGGTCAACTGGACATTAATGCTTCGGCTGGGAATATCTATCCGAATGATATCCCCATTTTCCACCAGACCAATAGCACCACCGGATGCGGCCTCAGGAGAAGCATGACCAATGGAGAGTCCGGAAGTCCCCCCGGAAAAGCGTCCATCCGTCAGCAGCGCACAGGCCTTACCCAGTCCTTTCGATTTCAGATAACTGGTGGGGTAGAGCATTTCCTGCATACCCGGCCCACCTTTTGGCCCTTCGTAGCGAACAATCACCACCTCTCCCGGCTGCACCCGGTCTTCCAGAATAGCGTTGACCGCGTCCTCCTGACTTTCACAGATATGGGCCGGACCTTCGAAGACCAGGTTATCATCATCAACACCCGAGGTTTTGACGACACAGCCATCGGCGGCAATGTTGCCATAAAGCACTGCAAGCCCCCCTTCAGTACTGAAAGCATGTTCCAGTGAGCGAATACAGCCTTCTGCCCGGTCATCATCCAGTGTCTCCCAGCGATAATCCTGACTGAAGGCTTCTGTCGTACGAATACCGGCAGGACCGGCCTTAAAGAACGTTGTTACCGACTCATCACGGGTTTGGATAATATCCCAACGGGACAGGGCTTCACTGACGGTGGCGCTGTGCACCATGGGAATATCATTGTGCAATAATCCGGCACGATCCAGCTCACCAAGGATACCCATCACCCCACCCGCCCGGTGCACATCCTCCATATGGTATTTCGGGGTGTTGGGTGCCACTTTGCATAACTGGGGAATCCGACGGGATAACTCGTCAATATTACGCATATCGAAAGGTATGCCACCTTCCTGGGCAGCCGCCAGCAGATGCAGGATGGTATTGGTCGATCCACCCATGGCGATGTCCAGACTCATGGCATTTTCAAACGCCTTGAAACTGGCAATGGATCTGGGCAGTACACTCTCATCGTCGTGTTCATAATAACGCCGGGTGATGTCAACAATACGGCGAGCTGCTTCCAGAAACAGCTGCTCACGGTCAGCATGAGTAGCCAGCATGGAACCATTGCCCGGCAGGGAAAGACCCAGCGCTTCCGTCAGACAATTCATGGAGTTGGCGGTAAACATCCCTGAGCAGGAACCACAGGTTGGACAGGCTGAACGCTCATACTCGGCAACGGTTTCATCATCGGCATCTGAAGCGGCGATCACCATGGCATCAACCAGGTCAAGCCCATGTTGTGACAGTTTGGTTTTACCCGCTTCCATTGGCCCACCTGACACAAAAACCACCGGGATATTCAGGCGCATGGCCGCCATCAACATACCCGGGGTGATTTTGTCACAGTTGGAAATACAGACCAGCGCATCGGCTGTGTGGGCATTGACCATATATTCCACAGAGTCAGCGATGATGTCCCGGCTGGGCAGGGAATAGAGCATGCCATCGTGCCCCATGGCAATGCCATCATCCACGGCAATGGTGTTGAACTCTTTCGCCACACCGCCATGCTGCTCAATTTCACGGCAAACCAGTTGCCCCATGTCCTGCAAATGAACATGGCCAGGCACGAACTGGGTAAATGAGTTAGCGACAGCAATAATGGGTTTGTTGAAATCCCCATCGTTCATACCTGTTGCCCGCCATAGCGCACGGGCTCCGGCCATATTACGGCCATGGGTGGATGTTCTGGAGCGATAGGCTGGCATGAAACAGTCCCTCTACTAACGGTCAATGGCAAATGGTTTTATTCTTGCTTCGTCTGTACCCGGTAACGTTTAGAAAGCCACTGCACTCCATTGCTGACGGGTTTTTCATCACCATCCGATGGCGGCCGGTTAGAATATCAAAATTCAGGCGATTTGTCTGACTATGTGGCAATACCACTAGAAAAACCGGAATCGAATCCACGCTTCAAAGTCATCACAGAAAATAAGACGTAATCATTGAAAAGTGGCCATTAAAAAAAGACGCTCAGCCGGCAAACTGGTGCTGCCGGGCGCTGTGCTTTTCAATCATGATATCAATGGCTTCCTGGTCATAGGGCCGCAAGCCGGAGAGAATCATGGTTTTCTCCCCCATGCCCACCACATCGCCATTTTCACGGTAAACAAAGTTAAGCGTTACCTTACCGCGCTTGCCATTAACGTCCAGAGTCGCGCCTGCTGCTTCCAGGTGCGGATTTACCAGGTCAACACGGGCCATTTTCAAGGTCATGCTGTCGTAGATGACCAGCGGTTTGACGGCATTGATCATTACCCCATGGGATTTCATCAGCGGCACAAAGACATTGGGGAAACTCTCACCGGAGAAAGCCACATAACTGCGCACCAGCTGCTCAATCATCAACGTATCGTGGCTGCAGGCTCCGTGGCGCTCAATATCCAGATACAGCTTGCCGGAAAGATCATAAATGCTCTTATGCCCTTTATCGTTGGTACAGATTTCCAGCTCAACACCGTCGGTGACCATACCATTGAAAGTGACACGCATATCGCTATACAGGCCTTCGCTCAGCAGGATTTTGGCAAATAGCAGATCACCCGGAACGCAGAAGCGGGAGTTATCCACATCATGCAGAGGGTTAAAATCATTGGCAATGCGCTTCGCAAACTGGCTGGCCTGTTCGCGGGTAAAGGAAAAGCGGTTGTCTGCCAGAGAGGTACAGTATTGATCAATAAACATAGTGTTAAAGCTGAATTCCTGCCGCAGTCATCCCTTCAGTCAGGCGGCACTCAATGCCGCTGGCTATCGGATGTTCAGTCATTAGTGACAAATACCCATGGTAAAACAGCGAATATTCTACCCTGCTCTGGCCCACAGAACAGTAGGGACGGGAAAGCGGCTATTACTCAGAGGCATAAGAGCAATAGCAAACACCTTACCATAAGTGGTTGACCAACTACTTATGAATATCAAGCAAGCATTGCGAAGGCCGTAGTTTCAGGAAACACATCTTAAGTGAGTAGCCCCCTGAAGCCTACCAGTAAATCGTAGCTTTTTGTTTAAAGCATCATTACCGAACTTAACGTTATTGCCGTGGTCTAAACATACAGTTCAACTGCAATTCAACCCCTGACGCTAGACCCAAACCGATGGCAAACTCTTATAACCTCTCCCCTCATCTACCGTTTGTCCCTCAAACCTCAAACGATCACGGGGCATTTCTGGAAGCATTAGCGTTAACTGAAGCGATAACGACTTTGAAGGCACATCTGCCAAAAGAGGGGCAAACACAGGAACCACTGGATCTACGTAACCGATCTGTCAAAGCAACTGAACATCAGGTTGTTCAGTACACGAAAGCACAACTGGAAACGAAAAAAAAGCTGTGTCATCGAGGGAACAATGTCACTTTAGAAAGAGAAAAACGATATTTTCAAACACCATCAGCAGAAACACTCTCTCATCTTCTGGACCAGTTCCAGGCTACTTATGTGAAATTCTGGGAGCTACAGGAAGTCGTGGAATGCAGACCAGAGAGTTTGCCAAAGAGCTTATTAAACATAGCGGATGATCTTGAACAGTTTGAAAATCACACTATTGATTTTTTACTGAGCTGCATGCCTTCCGATCCTGAGCAAATTCAGGACCTTTTCTTAATGGCTATTTGGTTACAGTGGACAAAAAACTCTAAACGTGAAATAGAATCAGCCAACTATATTTTAATCAGCAAACGGATTTTATCCTTTTTCGAAAATGACAAAATGGCCAATATACCACTTGCAAAAATTAATCATAGAGTCATTTGCTGCGATCTAGAGAGTCAGAAAATGGAGCCTTTTGATGAAGACTTACTGCCCACATTTATCATCACAAGTATTACCAACTCATTAAAATACATACTTTTTTTTAGAGATACTGAAACTATAAAAACCAATGTCATTAAATTTATTCATGACTCCGAATTATTTAAAAAAGATCAAGACACGCAACAACGGCTCGCAAAAAATTTAACTATCACAGAATTGTGTGGGTCTGCGCTCAATTTGGTTAATAAAGTAAAATGCAGTAATCTTGCTATCATTCCCGATTCAACAGACATTCCTGATTTAAACCCGAATTCGTTATTATTCTACGTGTTTCGGTTTGGTGAAAATGGTCAGCTGGCATATAACTCACCGGACATTAGCCTGTCAGCATTGGAACAGCTCATCCGTTTCCTCCAGATCCCCGAATTCAAGAAAAAAGTATCACCTTTAATACAGGAAATTGCATCAACAGAAATACACCTGCCAGTTTTGAATACTATTTGTAATTTTCTGATCAGTCCAGATACCTTCCACCTTATCGATATCCCCAACAAAGACAGCAGGCTCTATTTATCCGCAGTTTTGTACTACCTGAAAAACGAACCTCAAAAAGCAGAAAGTGAGCTGTTAAAATCCCGGGCCCCTGAAGCCCGATGGTTACTCAGTAAGGTGTATGAGCAAAGCAACCGATTAGAAGAAGCCATTCACCATTCCAGACTGGCCATACAACAAGGTATCAGTGCGGCCAACCTGCAACTGGCTTTGCTGCTGATCAAGAACAGCAAGAATGATCTCGGTTCAATAGAGGAAGTTATTATCCTCTTGCAGAGGGCTATAGAGCACTATGATTTTATCGATGCCAAAGACGTATCATTATATATTCAGGGAATTATCGATGAACTGGAACTCTCCGAAACAAAACCACTCGCGCTGGAAGCGACATCTGACGAAAAAAAGGGATCCAGAAAACAACGACGCCGTCCAGGCTCCACCAGAAAAGAGAAAACCACAAAAATACAGGGTAAAAAAAGATTTCAGGGAAGTTTACCCAGAGACCTGAAAGATCAAAAACAAAGCCCTGGCGAAGATCAATGTTCTATCAACACCAGCCCTGTGTGCTCCACAAGCATCAAAGAAAAACCCATTCAAGGGAAAAGCATTAAATCAATCCCTCGAATCCGGCTGTCCTACATCAGCCTCTCCGTTACACAGTTATTGCACAACAGCGACTTTGAACAGGCTCGAGCCGCATTAGAACAATTCTGTCAGGAAACCCAGCTCACAATACAACAGGCAAGCTTTGCTCACATGGATTTATGGAGCCTCAGAGTGATAGCAAAAGGATCTGAACATCTGGAAGCCTTCAATGCGTCAGCCAAACAAGAACAGAAGTCCGGTGAGTTAAATATACTGGCTCAATCCGGCAAAACATTAACTGATTACGGCCTGGACCGGAAGGCTTGCGACACGGTTTTATTATCTGACGACATTGCAAAAAACCAACTGGCCATTCGAAAACTGATTATTGATAAAGCGCTGGGATGGCTATGCTGCCTCCACCCTTGTGACCAGAATTTAGCCGACTATAAGGCTCAGTGGATCATTCAGCCCTGCGCTATAGCCAGGCATCATTTAGCCGAATTTGAACATAGCCTGTCACTGACATTTGTCACCGGTTCTTTTTTATCCCTTATTGGCCACATACATGGTGATATGGCAACAGATTGTGATGACCAAAAAGAGAAAAACAGGCTCAAACAAAAGTCGGGGGAGTTTTATAGCACAGCCAATGAGTTTAATAGTTGGAGAATTCGATTAAAAAACGAACCCTCGTTACTTCATCGCATCGCAAAAAAAACCCCGTTAGGCGATATTCAAAGACTAAGGAAAAAACTGGCCGCAGAGCAATAGCGTCAAAGATGGGGAGATTGCCTCCCCCCCATTCGTATCAAAGACCAACGTTGTTCTTCTGTAAGACTTGCTCCGCACGATAACTGGATCGCACCAGCGCACCGGATACGACTTCAAGAAACCCTTTTGCCAATCCCCATTGCCGATATTTTTCAAACTCTTCCGGCGTCACATAACGCTCAATGGGAAGATGGTTAACCGTTGGCTGCAGGTACTGGCCAAAGGTAACAATATCCACATTAATGGCTCTCAGATCATCCATGGCTTCCAGAATCTCATCATCGGTTTCACCGAGCCCTAGCATCAGGCTGGTTTTCGTCAGGACATCAGGACGGTATTTCTTGGCATGCTCCAGCACAGCCAGTGTCTGCTCGTAACTGGCCCTGGGATCACGCACGGGGTGAGTCAGTCGGCGCACGGTTTCTACATTCTGGGCAAAGACCGCTATGGGGCTATCAACAACCTTTTCAACGTGGGACATGACACCGAGAAAATCAGGTGTCAGAACCTCTACATCTGTATCCGGGTTTTCTTCTTTAACCCGGCGAACCACCGCAGCGTAATGTCCGGCTCCACCATCCGGCAGGTCATCCCGGTTCACCGAGGTCAGCACCAGATATTTCAGATTCATCAGCTTGACCGAGTTAGCGGTGTGCTCTGGTTCATCATGATCCAGCCACCCTTTGGGATTCCCGGTATTCACAGCGCAGAACCGGCAGGCCCGGGTGCAGGTATCCCCCATCAACATGATGGTTGCAGTACCAGAGCTCCAGCACTCGTTGATATTCGGGCACATGGCCTCTTCGCAGACCGTACTGAGCTTATGCTCATGCACGGTACTTTTGACTTCTTTGTATTTTGTGCCGTGACTTGCTTTTATTCTGAGCCAGGATGGTTTCCGCTGCATCGGGGCATGCTGCCCCCCGGCACTGGCTTTAATGCCATTTTTAATGGCTGTGATACCTTTGTCATTGACAAATTTGGTGCCACTTTCTATTTTGACGCTACCGTCTATTTGCACGGTAGGAATAATGTTTTCCGGTTTCATCCGTGGGCTTTCTCCGGTGAGGCCGCTATTCACGAGCTCATGACCTTCTAATGGCTCATGGCTATCAAACGGTTCAAGACCGCTGTTTTCGGAATGAGTAGACATGCCTCCCCCTGTTTTTTTGGATTACTGCTAACTGGACTGGTAAACGGCTTAATCGTTATCTCCGCTATCTGTCGTCAACAGCTCATCAATCGCCGTTCTTTCATCAATATTGATGTAGCTGAGTGCTTTCTGAAAGCATACCAGTAAACGCCGACTCACTTCCTCCATATCGACATTTCCCAGCAGCGATGCCATATCCACCACATTAAGCCCGGGATAACCACAGGGATTAATACGGTTAAACGGTTCCAGATCCATATCGACGTTCAGGCTTAAACCGTGGTAAGAACACATCTTACGAAAGCGGAGCCCAAGGGATGCAATCTTGGCACCATTGACATAAACACCCGGCGCATCCGGCCTGTTCTGTGCCTCTAAACCATAACTGGCCAGCATTGCAATGACGGCACTTTCCAATGCAGAAACCACAGCCCTTGGACCACTCTTCTTCCGGCGCACATCCATCAGGAAGTAAAACACCAGCTGTCCCGGGCCATGATAGGTAACCTGGCCACCACGATCCACCTGAATAACCGGGATATCTCCCGGGAAAAGAACATGTTCCGGCTTGCCAGCCTGCCCCTGGGTGAAAACCGGGGGATGTTCCACCACCCAGAATTCATCCCGGGTCTGATCATCCCTATTGGCAGTAAAGGCTTTCATAGCCTGCCAGACAGGCTCGTAATTTCTTCGCCCGAGATGACGAACGATCAGGTCATTTTCAATACCGTCAGACTGTTGGGTGCTTTCAGCCATCAAAGCCCTGTCCATTACAAAACCATCTGAATACGGCCACTGGCTTTCAAATCTTCAAAGAGCGCCTGCAGTTGGGGTTCGCCAGTGGCATGAATAACCACGGTCACTGACATGTACTTGCCATTTCGGCTGGTTTTCATTTTGGCATGGCCATCAAAGTCCGGTGCGTGTTTGGCCACCACCCGCAGCACAAAATCTTTATAATCGGGAGCGGAGTGCCCTACGATACGAATAGGGTAATCACAGGGAAATTCAATTTTCGGGGCCTGTGGCTCATTCATAACCATCTACCTACATCATTGTCGGACTGTACGTCGGACTATAAGTAGTTAACCAAATGAAATCATATATTTCTGACTAAGTTGTCAGTCACTCTGCGGCGTTGCAACTCCGGTCACATAGCTACGGCTATGCTCCCTACGTTGCGCCTTGCATAGTAACTGCCCACTTAGCCAGAAATATACGATTCCATTTGGCCAACTACTTAAACAGTAAAAGCGCTGCACCCTGGCCGGGAATACAGCGCTTTTCACGCTTATCTTTAACCCGGGTTATGCAAACAGCCCGGTAAAGAACAAGACAATACTATCCCAGATACGCTTGAAGAAACCTCCCGGCTCAACAGCCTGCTGAGCAATCAGCGGCACCTCACGAACCAGTTCATCTTCCAGCATAACGTTCACTGAACCGATGGTCTGACCTTTCTTGATGGGTGCTTCCAGCTTTGGGTCGATCTTCAGAGAGGCGGTCAGGTTCTTACCCGTTCCCCTGGGCACAGTGACAATCAGGTCTTCGGTAATACCCGCAGTAATTTCACTGATGTCCCCTTTCCAGACCTTAACGGTTTGCAGAGACTCGCCACTTTTTTTCACGTCCACATTTTCAAAGAAGCGGAAGCCATAGGTCAGTAGTTTCTGGGCATCATCCGCACGCTGCTTCTCACTGGCGGAGCCCAGCAGCACCGCAACCAGACGGCGGTCATCACGCTGGGAGGTTACTGCCAGATGGTAGCCGGTGTCTTCAATATGCCCGGTCTTCAGACCATCCACATAGGGGTTGGTCCAGAGCAGACGGTTACGGTTTGCCTGACGACGCAGGGGTTTACCGGTTTTTTTATCAACGCCGTACTGAAAATACTTCTCAGCATACCAGCCGTAATATTCCGGATAGTCCTGAACGATATGCTTGCCAAGAATGGCCAGGTCACGGGCGGTCGAGTAATGGTCATCTATTGGCCAGCCGGAAGCATTCTGGAACAGCGTGTTGTTCATGCCAAGCCGCTGGGCGGTACTGGTCATCAACTGGGCAAAGGCTCCCTCGCTGCCAGCGATGTGCTCAGCAACCGCAACGCTGGCATCATTACCGGAAACGATAATGATACCTTTCAGCAAATCTTCAACCGTTACCCGTTCCCCAACTTCAATAAACATAGTGGAACCGCCCAGGCTCCATGCTTTTTCACTGACCAGCACCTGGTCATCACGGTGGATGTTGCCCGCAGCCATTTCCATTTCAGCCAGATACGCGGTCATCATCTTGGTCAGGCTGGCCGGATGCATGGGCTCATCGGGATTCTGTGAGGCCAGCACTTCACCGCTGGCGGCGTCCATCAGAATGTAGCTTTTCAGGGACACTTCCGGTGGTGAAGGAATCTGTCCATAAGCACTGGCCTGGCCGGCAAAAACAAGACCAGTCATGGCCAACGCTCTCAGCCAGTGGGGGGCCACCAGCTTATAAAGGGAAGATAAAATTCTTTTGCCCATGCAGGTAAATGCTCTGAGTATATGGATTTTCATCATTATAATGTTCAAGTCTTTAGAGGTTAACTGCAACTTACAACAACTGATAACAATTCATCGATTGACACAGCAGATCTTCCGTCAAGTCAGACGCGAGCAGGCATATTAGTCATAAGGAATATTGTTTTCCCATGATAGATATCCTCATGAAAAGTACACCAACCCAACTGCTCATAAAAGTTCACTTGATCCGGAGTATACAGGAATAGCGGACCCAGGTTCTGCTGCCGTGCATATCCCATTGCCACCTTTACCAGCTGCTGACCATAGCCATGCCCCCGCTTCGATGGTTCCACATAGACATTGGCCAGCCATGGTGAAAACTCCGGATAGTTTGGCAGATCCTCTTTGAGAATGCTGACTGATCCCCAGACACGCACTCCCTCTGCAAGCACCCAGGTTTGCGGGATCAGGTCGGTCAGCAAAGAAGCTTCCATATCCTCCCGAAAGTCACTCAAATCACTCCCGGGGTATAAAGCCCCCCACTCCCTGTAATGCCAACGCGCAACCGTTTCGATGCATGAGGGCAGGTCTTGCAAATTAACAATTTTCATCAGGATTAATAGCAAAGAAATCTATAACCATGATTGTACCCCAAAGCACTGAAAAACCTGACCTTACGGAAAGCAGGGCAGCTAAAAAAACACTACAAACGCTGCGCCCCAAGGCCTGACGGTGACAATAAATTATTCGGGCAAGGTTGCCAAACGCCCTCTATTTTTACCTGTGAATACACGACTATGAGCCAGCAATGCCTTTCAACCGTAACAGTAATCAATAACTCTATGATTGATAAAACATGGGACAGTGGGAGTGACACAATGTTAAATGAAGACCTGTACGAGTGTCTGATTGAGCTCGGTATCAATGAACCCAAAGCTCGGGCAGCAGCAAAAGAGAACGCCAAACTGACGGAAATGAGCGAAGACATTGTCACCATACGACAAACGGTCTTTGAACTCACCCGCCAGAGCAGCGGGATGAATGAGCGCCTGATCAATGTTGAAGAACTGATGAAAGCTCTGATTCAGCGCATCAACAGTATGGAACAGTGGCAGACTCAAACCGATGAACATCTGACGGATTTTGAAGGTCGCCTGACGGGGGTAGAAGGGAAATTGATCGGTGTTTCAGGCAGGTTAACCGGCGTTGAAGACCGTCTGACCCGTGTAGAAGATGAACTGGCCGAAATCAAAGGCATGCTGAAAATACTGGTTGATAGAGAATAGGACAGAGTTAATCCATCCTATCCATAGCCCGAATCTTATGGGGCTTTGACGACCTTTTCAGACTGTTCTGCCTCTACTTCAGTCACCATCTTTTCGGAAGTTCCCGCATCACCCATGGACTTTTCATCGACAGGCTTTTCATACACAAGATAGGGCGACGCAAACTCAGCAGAGCTTAACCCCTCCAGCAACTCCTCCAGATGATCAGGACTTTCCACCGGACCAATCCTCACCCGATACAGCGGTTCTGGTGCATCCCCCTTGACCACTTTCGCCTGGACTCCCGCCCGGGAAAAGAGATCCCGACGTAATAGCTGCGCATTATGGTAGTTTTTAAAGGCGGCCAGTTGCAGGTAGAGCAACTCTCCATCCCGTTCATGGGCGGGAGAACGGGCAAAGATCTCCGGGTCAATGCCTTCTATTGCCACATTCGCCAGCCCTGAATCAGCAAACCCCAGCTTTTTTGCCGCAACATAAGAAAGATCGATCAGTCGGTCACCATGAAATGGCCCACGGTCATTGACCCGCACCACCACCGACTGACCATTCTCCAGATTAGTGACCTTGACATAGGAGGGCAATGGCAATGTTTTATGGGCCGCCGTCATCTTGAACATATCATAGATTTCACCGTTGGCCGTCTGCTTCCCATGAAACTTGGTGCCATACCATGAAGCCTCGCCCTTTTCTGCATAACCATTGGCAGAGGCCATCGGCTGATAGTGAATCCCACCCAGGGTATAGGGTGTATTTTTAACAGGGACCTGTATCGGCGATGGGACTGCATCGGGAATGGTACTGATATCAACGGAATCCGCCGGTGGGCCATCCTGAACCTGTGGACTACTGCTACAGCCAACCAGGGCTGATAGCATGACGGCCGGCACCAGCCGGAACCCCCGGGTGTTAATTCCCACGATTTTCTTCATTGATACCAGGCCTGAGAGACCGGCTCCAGATCGTCCCATTTGATCAAACACACTTTTCAACGTTAACAAATAATATTCCTGAGGGTTCGTTATCAATCAACCGGGAAGCCGCCGAAGGCTCACCTTACAGTGAGCCTTCAGCAAAGATCAGCAAACTAGGAGGCTGACCGAGAATAGACTGCCCTAACGGCAACTGCTCCTGCGTTGCTCTAGCTCCTGCATCCATGCAGTCGTGCGGTGGCAGAAAATTGGTCTAAAAATCCGCTTTTGTTCGGCAAATAGCCCCGCTATTCACCTCACAAAACCGAATTTTTATCCTCAATTTTCTGCCATCCTCGCTACGGGGTCGCCTAGACGGGCGCTATTCTCGGTCAGCCTCCCAGGGAAAACCATCACCCCTGTTTACCTTTCGCAACCTGCTTTTGCAATGCCAGAGACCGTTTATAACTGTCCTTCACTTCTCTGGACAACTGATAAACGGCAAGGGCATACATCTGGCTACGGTTGTAGCGGGTAATAACATAAAAATTATGCAGTCCGACCCAATACTCCGCGCCAGCACTGCCTTCATGTTTCATTGCCAGAACTTTAGAGGATTTCGGTACCATTTTCGGCACAGCCCACCCGGCTTTTTGCACAAGACTCAGTTTTTTGTCCGGTTTCAATCCTGAAGAGACGATCTGCTCATGCTTAACGCCTGAAACCTTTGCCTGAACTGCCACACCACTGCCGTATTTCCAACCGTGTTTTTGCAGATAGTTGGCAACACTGGCGATGGCATCTTCATCGCTTAGCCAGATATTTGCCTGCTGATCGCCGGTATAATCAACCGCATAGGCACGGTAGCTGGACGGCATGAATTGTGGAATGCCCATGGCTCCGGCATAGGACCCGGTCAGTTCATCAACGTCCAGATTCTGTTCACGGGCGAGCAGCAGAAAATTTTTCAGCTCTTTGCGAAAAAACTCACCTCTTCGGGGAAAGTCAAAGCCCAGCGTCGTGAGCGCATCCAGCACTTTAAAGCCACCGGTCTGCCGACCGTAATAGGTTTCTACACCAATAATCGCCACAATAATATTGGCTGGCACCCCCAACTCCTGTTCAACACGGGCCAGGGTTTCGGCATTTTCTTCCCAGAAGCTGACACCCTTCGCTATTCTTTCTGGCGTGATAAATATCTTGCGATAGTCTTTCCACTCCAGAGTCCCTTCTGCCGGACGGCTGATCAGCTCCAGTGCCCGCTCGGAACGCTCCGCCCCGGACAGAATATCCTCAAGCTCTGTCCTGGAAAAACGGTGTTGAGTTACCAGCTCATCAATAAAAGCATCAACATCCTGCCTGCCCAGATAGTCACTGTCGTGATTTTCCTGGGCTAGTGCCCAGGTGACAGGTGTAGCAACCACAGCAGCCATCAGCAGGCCACCACGAAACATTCGACGGAATACCCCGGGAAAATTTTTCATGTATCCGTACCTATTCAAAAATAACAAACTCAGGGTTCTCACAAACACCAAAACAACTACAACAATACATAACCCAACCTGCCTCTACATTAATCGACAGTGGGTTTGAATTCTATGGAAGAAAGGTAAAGATCTATTGGGAAGCCCTCAGAAAAGAGCGATGGGTATGTATCGACATCAGAAAACCAAAACCGGCCAGCAGGGTCACCAAAGAAGTCCCCCCCCGGCTAACCATGGGTAATGGAACACCCACTACTGGCAGGAGTCCACTGACCATCCCGATATTCACAAAGATATACACGAAAAACGTCAGAGTAATACTACCTGCCAATAAACGACCAAAGAGCGTCTCGGCATTCAGGGTGATGAACAGTCCCCGCCCCAGAATCAGGGTATACAGGGCAAAGAGCACCAGACACCCCATCAGGCCAAACTCTTCCGCCAGAACGGCAATGATAAAATCCGTATGGCTCTCTGGCAGAAAATCAAGATGCGATTGCGTGCCCTGTAACCAACCCTTGCCATAAAGCCCACC
The DNA here is from genome assembly GCF_002864045.1 of Endozoicomonas acroporae. Lineage (GTDB taxonomy): Bacteria > Pseudomonadota > Gammaproteobacteria > Pseudomonadales > Endozoicomonadaceae > Endozoicomonas > Endozoicomonas acroporae. Next base: position 43,838 of record NZ_PJPV01000044.1, on the reverse strand, counting down.
GGAACCAATAGCAATGGTGGACTGGATGATATTCCAACCGGCTCCCCACGGGTCACTTTCAGGGTTCAGAAATGTCAGCACTCTCCGCTTCTGATAGTCATACATAAAGAACTGCCAAAACACATAGATCGCTGGTACCGCAAGACAGATAGCAGAAAATATCATGCGCTTGCGCAAACCGGCCAGCAGCAGCACAAACAGGCCCGAAGAGCCAATCAAAATAGACGTGCCAAGGTCAGGTTGTTTGGCAATAAGTACCACCGGCACAGCAATAATAATCAGTGAGAAAATCACATCTTTAAACGAGGGAGGCAGTGGACGCCTGGCCAGAAAAGCTGCCATGGTAATCGGCATAATCAGCTTGATCACTTCCGATGGTTGAAACCGGAAACCCGGCAGCTGAATCCAGCGTTGTGCACCTTTGGACTGTACGCCCATAAACAGAACGGCCAGCAATAGCAGCACCCCTGCCACATAAAACCACTTGGCCCACTGCATCAGCACCCTTGGCGGAATCTGGGCCACGATCAGCATGCCGGTCAGACTGATGCCCAGGTAGGTTGCCTGTCGAATAACAACCGACATATCCCGACCGGTAGCACTGTAAAGGATAAAGAGCCCCGCACCACAGAGTAAAAGCAGAAACCCGAGCAACATAAAATCAATATGCCAGCGCATGGACAATCCCGGGCCGCGGCCAAACCCGTGGAGATCGATCTGGCGAACAAAATCCTGGTTGGCCATTATTTCTCTCCCTTCACTTGATGGCTGTTGGCCGTTAATCTTGGCAGCAGGTAGGAATCCATAACCTTTCTGGCGACATTGGCAGCACCATTGCTGTTTTCCAGAATAACAGCAACGGCAATCAGGGGATCTTCTACCGGTGCAAATGCGACAAACAAACTGTGATCCCGCTCGAACTCTTTTAGCTTCTCAGCATCGTACTCCTCTCCCTGGGGAATACTGACCACCTGTGCTGTCCCGGTTTTACCGGCCATACGATACTTGAGTCCCCGACCGATTCGCCAGTGTGCGGTTCCCCCAGGAGAGTGAACAACATCTTCCATGGCTTTGATGATGAGTTCCCAGTTCTTGGCTTCCGCCTCGGGAGTCCAGCCAATGGTGATGTCATCCCCCCAGAATTCCCCCTGGATTTCAGGAATATCCTCTTTCACCAGACGGGGCTGAACATACTTGCCACGGTTGGCGATAAGCGCCGTTGACTCTGCCAGCTGCAAGGGGGTTGCCAGCATATACCCCTGCCCGATGATCGCAATCACTGTTTCACCCGGATACCAGGGCTGACCATAGGCACCTCGTTTCCACTCACTGGAGGGCAAAAGGCCCGGACGCTCTTCCCTTATATCAATGCCGGTTTTGTGGCCAAAGCCGAATTGATCAGCAAAATCATGGAGATTATCGATACCCAGCTTCCCGGCCTGAATATAGAAATAGGTATCATTGGATGCCGATATCGCGCGGGATAAATCAACCCAGCCATGACCGGAACGTTTCCAGTTACGAAAACGGTGATCACTGCCCGGTAGCTGAAACCAGCCTTTATCAAAAATTCTATCCTCTGGTTTGACGATATCATTCGCCAGCAGTGCCAGCCCCATCACCGGCTTTACTGTGGAGGCGGGTGGGTACTCACCTAATGATGCCCGATTGTACAACGGTCGCTCGATATCTCTGTTGAGCGCATTGAACGTTTTACTATCAATCCCCGTCACAAACAGATTGGGGTCAAATGATGGATTGCTGGCCATTGCCAGCACCCCGCCGGTTTTCGGGTCCATGGCCACCAAAGCCCCTCGGCGGCCATTGATTGCATCAATAGCCACCTTTTGCAGCTCACTGTCCAGATAAAGGTTAAGATCCTGACCTGCGTGCGGGCTAACTTTTTTCAACACGCGCAATACCCGGCCACGGGCATTGGTCTCTACCTCCTGATGACCGGGTTTACCCAGAAGTACCGACTCATAGGCGCGCTCTACACCAATCTTGCCCGTGGTATGAGTCCCGGAGTAGAGAGCCGGGTCCAGACGTTTCAAATCCCGATCATTGATTCGGCCTACATAGCCGATGCTGTGGGCAAAACGCTTTCCTTCGGGGTACTGCCGAATCAGTTCAGCATTGATATCCACCCCCGGCAAACGGAAAAGATTCACCGAAATCCGGGCAATCTCTTCGGCAGTAAGATCAAACTTCAGAGGGACCGCTTCATAAGGTCGGCGTCGCTTAACCCGTTGATGAAAACGCTGCAGCTCACCGTCGGTCAGAGACAAAATATGACCAATATCATCCAGTAAACCAGCAAGATCTTTGGTCTGCTCCCGAACAATCGACAATATATGGCTGGGCTTGTTAACGGCAAGAAGCTTGCCATTGGTGTCGTATATCAGGCCACGGGTAGGAGGGATTGGCTGAACCAGTACACGGTTCTCATCCGATTGCGTGGACAGCTCATTGTAGCGAACAACCTGAAGATAGAAGAGGCGGGAAACCAGCCCCATAGCAAGGAGCACCATAAAGCCAATGGCAACCCAAATCCGGATATTTACCAGTCTTTTTTCTGCCCCATGGTCCTTTAAGGTATCCTGCGGCATGTTATATCTCAGTCATCAGTTTTACTTATGGTAGGGATGATTGTGAAGAATGCTCCAGGCTCTGTAAACCTGCTCAGCCACCACAACCCTAACCAGCGGGTGCGGCAATGTTAATGGCGACAATGACCAGCGGAGATCCGCCTTTGCCAGGCATGAGGCATGCAAACCCTCCGGCCCGCCGACCAGCAAACTGACATTGCGGCCACTGTGTAACCAAGCCCCCATATTGTCCGCCAGCTTTTCTGTACTCCAGGCCTTGCCCATAATTTCCATGGTGACCACCAGGTCGCCTGAACCCACAGCAGCGAGCATCTGGCCAGCCTCTTTCTCCTGAAGGCGATTAATGTCAGAGCCTTTACTGCGCTTACCGAGAGGAATCTCAACAAGCTCCAGTTTCACGTCCGCACCAAGCCGACGACTGTATTCCCTGTAGCCCTCTTCAACCCAACCCGGCATTTTTGAGCCAACCGATATCAGCCGAATCCGCATCAGGAGGGCTCAGCGACAACCAGGTCAGCACTGTCCCAAAGTCTTTCCAAGTCATAGAACTGGCGGGTAGCAGGCAGCATCAGGTGGACAACGACATCACCAAGATCCACCAGAACCCACTCGGACTTGTCCTGACCTTCAACCCCTAACGGTCGAACACCCTGTTTCTTACACTGCTCAATGACATTATCCGCCAGCGACTTGACATGACGGTTGGAGGTACCACAGGCAATCACCATAAAATCGGTAACACTGGTTTGACCCGAAACATTCAAACAGGTGATTTCATTACCTTTTACTTCTTCGATAGCTTCGACAACAAGCTGTTTTAACTCATCAGAATGCATAGACTGCAAAATTAACCTCGTATTGACGATCCGGCAGAGCATGGTTTGTTACCCTGTGCCGAATCAGGCCATTTAAACAGGGCAGGCTCTCAGCATTAATCATAGAAGTCAATGCCCGATACGCACCAGAGGCGGAAATCCACTATCAGAGCAGTATCACTGGCGAATATGGCCATCCCCAAAAACCACATACTTTTGCGAAGTCAGCCCTTCCAGGCCGACAGGCCCACGGGCATGGATTTTGTCGGTAGAGATACCAATTTCAGCACCCAGACCATATTCAAACCCGTCGGCAAAACGGGTGGATGCATTCACCATAACTGAGCTTGAATCCACTTCCCGCATAAAGCGGCGGGCACGGGTAAAGTCCTCAGTGACGATGGCATCGGTATGATGAGAACCGTAGCGATTGATATGAACGATGGCTTCATCCATATCCAGAACCACTTTAATGGCCAGAACGGGACCAAGGTACTCTTCTGACCAGTCTTCTTCTGTTGCCGGTACCGCACCGGGCAGAATCTCACAGGTAACGGGGCATCCCCGCAGCTCAACCCCCTTCTGGGAATAAAGTCCTGAAAGCTCCCGCAGCAAAGGCTGAGCCACATCCTGATGCACCAGCAGCGTTTCCATGGCATTGCACACACCATAGCGATGGGTTTTCGCATTCATGGCAATCCGGACGGCCTTGCTGTGATCGGCCCGATCATCCAGATAGACATGGCAGACACCGTCCAGGTGTTTAATCACCGGTACCCGGGCGTCAGCACTGATGCGCTCAATCAGTCCCTTGCCACCACGAGGTACGATCACATCGACATACTCAGGCATGGTGATCAGCGCACCGACAGCGGCACGGTCAATAGTTTCAACCACCTGAACCGCATCTTCAGGCAACCCTGCCTGGGCCAGTCCCTGCTGAATACATCGGGCAATAGCCTGATTGGAGTGAATGGACTCACTGCCGCCACGGAGAATAACCGCATTGCCAGATTTCAGACACAGGCTTGCTGCTTCCACGGTAACGTTTGGACGGGACTCATAGATAATGCCAATGACGCCCAGAGGCACCCGCATTTTGCCTATCTGAATACCGCTGGGTACATACTTCATATCATCAATTGTGCCGATGGGGTCTGGCAGGGCTGCCACCTGACGGAGACCTTCAATCATGGTATCAATTCGGGCATCGGTCAGTTCAAGGCGATCGAGCATGGCGGCATCAAGCCCACGTTCCCGGCCAGCGTCCAGATCCCGGGTATTGACAAACTTCAGCTGAGAACGATCCGCTTCCAGTGCGTCTGCTATCGCCAGAAGTGCCCTGTTTTTTATCGCAGTATCAGCAACAGCCATCTCCTTACTGGCCTGCCGGGCTCTCTGGCCCAGTCCATGCATGTACTCCGTCACTTGATCAGCCAATGTCTTTTCTCCCGGCAACTTGCATCACCACTATCGTTAATTCTCTGCAATAAAAGGCTGCAAAACAGCCATATTATCAGTCCGCAATCGGCATGGTAAATTCAAATATCGTCCCGCCTTCCGGGTGACGCTGGAATGTCAACCGACCACCATGAGACTGTATAATGGAGTGACATACCGTCAGCCCAATACCCATACCATCCACCTTGGTGGTGTAAAACGGCGTAAACAGTTTTTCTTCGGCATCATCTGCCAGACCATGGCCACGGTCAATGACCGACACTTTGACAAAGTTATCATCCAGCTTTTCGGTGCGAACATAGACACCGATACTGCGGGTCTCCATATCTCTCATCGCTTCCATGCCATTACGAATCAGGTTCAATGCCACCTGCTGGATCTGCACAGGGTCAACCTTCACATTCGGAAGCCCCTCTTCCTGCTCCAGATGGATTTCCATATGGTTGTTACGGGCGTCAACTTCGGCAAGCTTGTAGGTATCCTGAATCAACCGGTTGGGATCGACGCTGCCCAGAACATGGTCCGGTTTCTTCACAAAAGAACGAATACGGGCAATGATTTCCCCGGCCCGCCGGGCCTGGGTATTGACTTTTTCCATGGCCTCGGAAAGACCAAGGTCATCCGCCAATTCCAGCCGGGCCAGCATTCTTCTGGCCACCTGGGCGTAATTGGAAATCGCGGTCAATGGCTGATTTACCTCGTGGGCAAAGCCAGCGGCCATCTCACCCATGGTGCTCAACCGAGAGACATGGGTCAGCTGCTCTTTCTGGCTTTCCAATTCATCCAGGGCCTTCTGCAGGGCTTCCTGCTGCCTTTTTTTCTCGGAAATATCCCTGAACACAACCACTGCGCCAGTGGGGGCACTGTTTTCCATAATCGGCGTACAGGAAAAATCCACCGGAAATGGCGAACCGTCACTGTGCAGGAACGTGGCATTTTCAACGGTTTTACTGACACCTTTGCTCAGGGATACCTCAATCGGTGCCAGTGGCCCTGATGGGGCATCTTCACTCCCTTTCATCAACTGAATCAGGTTCTGCCCCGTCAGTTGTTCTATGGACCAGCCGGTCATGGCAGAGGCTGCCGGGTTGGCAAAGGTGATCAGTCCCAGTCGATCAAGGCCGAATATCCCTTCATTCATACTTTCCAGAATGCGGGCCTTATCAGCCTCCAGCTGTCGATTTCTCGCGGAAAGCGCCTGTTCAAGCTTATGGATTTTCAACTGGGTCTGTACCCGGGCAATGACCTCTTCCGCTTGAAATGGCTTGGAGATAAAGTCCACTGCGCCGGTTTCCAGGCCCCTGACCTTGTCTTTGGTATCATCCAGGGCGGACAGGAAAATCACGGTTATATTGCGGGTTTCCGGGCTTTCCTTCAGCCGTTGGCAAACCTCATAGCCATCCATGCCGGGCATCATTATATCCAGCAACACTAAAGCGGGTTTTGCCTTGACAGCGATCCTGAGAGCACTCTCTCCATTTTTGGCAATAAGAAGCTTATAGCCACGGCCACTGAGGGTTTGCAGTAATACCTGCAAATTGGTCGGATTGTCATCCACAAGAAGAATACGCTCTTCTTCATGCTGCTCTACAGGAGCTTCAGCCAGATACATCGTCAGCAGACCCTGATTTCAGAAGGTTCATCAATGTAAAAATAGACGGAAATAAGTGGCTTATCTTACTATAACTTCGGCTTTTATCAGAGACCTTACTGCCATCAATCACTCTGGCCAATGTTTTCGACGTTGAGAATTTTTTTCCTGAGTTCTCTTATTCATGTTTCAATAGAGCTATTTCCCGTATTGATCCAATGGCGTTGAATGGCCCGTGATCATTAACTCATAACGACCGAGTGCTTATGAAAATACTATTGATTGGTGGTACCGGGCTGATCGGCCAGGAAGTACAGCGGTTGTTCCTTGACAAGCAGATCCATTGTATCGCTCCGAAACGGGATGAATTAAATCTGGACAATCCTGAGTCCATTGATGCCTGCCTGAAAAATTACCAGCCAGATATCGTGGTCAACTGTGCAGGTTATAACGATCCGGTTAAGGCCGAAAACGAGCCCTCCAAATGCTTCCGGATAAACCGGGATGCCATGGCAACACTGGCGGATGGCTGCCACCGACAGCAGGCCATTCTTGTCTATATTTCCACCTACCGTATTTTTGATGGCAGCAAAAAGGAAGCTTATACCGAAAAAGATATACCTAACCCTGCCGGTGTTCTGGCCACCAGCCGATGGCAGGCAGAACAGCAAATCAGTGAGCGCTGCCCAAGGCATATCATCCTCCGTCTATCCTGGGTCATCAGCCACCGACGCACCAACCTTTTAAAGTACCTTCTGGATCAGATCAGCAAAGAGCAAGAGGTTGCCGTGGTATCCGATCAACAGGGGTGCCCGACCCCCAGCGACGATGCGGCAAGAGTTATTGTCGCGATCATCCAGCAACTGGGCTGTGGGGCTGAACCCTGGGGTACTTATCATTACGCTGGTGCAGAGTCTATCTCTGAAAACCGTTTTGCCGAGGTGGTGATTTCTGAGGCATCGCAATTTCAGGACCTGAAAATCCGAAAACTGCGTATGGATAAATTGAACGATCGTAATGGTATTCAGGCACCAGCCAATGCAACCCTCTCCTGCCGGAAAATTTTAAGTACCTTTGGCGTTCATAATAAACCCTGGAGAGGAGCACTCGCACGGATGATCAGAAGCTATTATGAAAGCGGTAACACTGAAATAACGTCATGAGGATAGCTATTAATGCCCGGTTCTCTTTTCTCTGCAAAACTCTATAAGACTGAACAGCTCAGTGCCAATACACTGCAGCTGAGCTTTGAGTTGGCACAGGACGAAGGAGCGAGTTTCAATTTTATTGCCGGACAGTTTGTGCAGCTGCAGTTTGAAATGGATGGAAAACTTCATAAACGAAGTTATAGCATTGCCAACGCACCGGAGGACTTTAAGGCAACCGGCCTGCTGCAAATAGCGCTCAGCCTGGTCAGTGGTGGGGTTGCTTCCGGGCTTTTCCAGAAAGCCCCAGCCGGAACCGAACTGGATATTTCTGGCCCGTTCGGGGCCCTCACGCTGCCGGACACCTTTCCCGGACAGCTTCTTCTGGTGGGAACTGGCACAGGGATTGCCCCCTATCGAAGCATGATTCCGCAGTTGAAAACGCTTAGCGATAAAGGAACAGCTGTCACCGTTGTGAAGGGCTTCAGATATCGTGAGGAAAGCATTTATTCTGAAGATTTTGCCCAACTGCCAAACTTAAAGTACCGCACCTGTTTAAGCCGTGAGTCCACCGTAAATACAGCAAACCATGAGTTTACGGGCCACGTGCAAGACCAGTTTGACGCCCTCAACCTGGATCCTGAAAACGATGTGGTTTATCTCTGCGGAAATCCGGGCATGATTGATGATTGCGTGACTCTGCTCAGAGACAGAGGGTTATCCCCCCGGCAAATCAAACGGGAAAAATACGTTTACTCCGGGCACTGACTCCGCTTTTCAGCCCAGTTTGTCAGCTCAAGAGCAACCAGTCCCCAGAATAAACCAAGGCACAATCCCGTCATAACGTCGCCAAACCAGTTAACCTGCAAAACCAACCGGGCAAAAGCATCACTCATCACCAGCCCCAAAGCGACACTGGCCGATAGCCATTGGACTTTAAATGGACGGTTTACTGCTACCGGGGCAACAAAAGAAAACAGTACATAGACGATGACTGTTGCATGCACAGAGGGGAAAGCATAAAGATCAAGCCATGTCACAGACCTGTCACTGTCTGCCAGCCAGTTGATAAGCCAGACAGAGCAAACCATTAATACACCACCAAAAAGCAGACTGAACAGAGTGGCAACCCGATTAGAACGGTAAAGCCAGAATAAGCCACCTGCAGAAACAATACCCAAAACAGGAATACTGCCAATCTGGGCCACCCAGTACATCACCTTTTGCAACCAGGGCAATTGAACCGCTTTCAGCCATTGGTCAACACCTTGATTGACGCTCTCCAGCAACCCTGCCCGGTGAGCAGTAATCAGTAAGGTAAGCAGCCCTGATATCAGCACCAGATACCCGATAAACCGGGGCTTGAAGTGACGATGAGCACTGATCAGCAATGGCGGAAGCAGGATGGCAACACCGGTAATGGCTGACAACACAACCAACAATTGATCGGGCACTTTATCATGCCACTGAAGTGCGGCTCCCGTCAGATAACCCGGAAGCAGGTAAACCGGAGACCAGGCAAGGGCGGAGAGAATATTAACCGTAAAAAAGTACCTGGGAACCATACCCATCATACCTGCTACTGCCGGTATGATGGGGCGGACAGGACCAACAAAACGCCCGATCACAATGCTTAAAAAACCATACTCCCTGAAGAAATCCTCACCACGTTCCAACCATTGAGGATGACGATTAAATGGCCACCAGCCCCTGACTCGCTCGTGGTAATGATAGCCAAACAGGTAACTGACCCCGTCCCCGACAACAGCTCCCAGAAAAGCCCACAGGAGGATTGGATAGATAGAAATGGAAGCCGCCCCGGCAATAGCCGCTAATGCAAACAGCAGGGCCACACCCGGCAGAACAATACCCACCACAACCAATGATTCCAAACAGGCCACCATTGCTACAGCAGGACCAATCAGGCCAGTGTTCTGCTGTAACCATCTATGAATGGCATCAAAATAAGCGTTATCCATGATTTATCGCGGCCTTGGTGGGAAATACCTTGCTATCGATCCGGGCTGATGTGTTATCAGAATTAGACTACAGTTTCATTCTAATAGACTAACGGGCAATGATGACATCGGAACGTTACCAGAAATATTGCCAGATGCTTGATCGTAAACAGCCAGAGCTTACCGTTTTAACCGGCCAGATTCATAAACCCACAATTTATCAGCTATAACGGGCAATGGGCTAATAATCCTTCCTGCTGATACAGCCTGATTTGCAAAGCAGGCCTGAGCGTTTAAACTGCGCCAGTTTTACCGGGTAAATGCGGGCCTGTTGTTACCCGATAACCCAAAGCATCAACACAATATCTGCCGCCAATCTCAACAACGGTATGCAGCCAGGGAGTTACAGGATGAGTGATGTACTGGAAGAACTGATAAACCAACTGAAACTGGAACCGATTGAAAACAATATATTCCGGGGCCAGAGTCAGGACCTTGGTTGGGGGCGGGTATTTGGTGGCCAGGTATTAGGCCAGGCGCTGTCTGCGGCGAGGCAGACGGTGGATCCAGAACGTCATGTTCACTCCTTCCATAGCTATTTTCTTCGCGAGGGCGACAGCAGCAAGCCGATTGTCTACACGGTGGACTGCATTCGCGATGGCAGAAGCTTCAATACCCGCCGGGTAGTCGCCGTGCAAAATGGACGCCCTATTTTCCATTTGTCCGCATCCTTTCATTTAAACGAAAGTGGGTTTGAACATCAGGACCCGATGCCAAACGTCATACCCCCGGATGAAGCCCTGAGCGAAAAAGCCCTGATTCAAAGGCACAGCAACCTGATTCCCAAGCCGCTGCAAAAACGACTGCTCAGCGATACCCCCATTGAGATTCGCTTTGCTGACCCGGTTGATCCAATGGCAGAAGACACCAGGGCACCACATCATAAAATCTGGATAAGAGCCAACGGAAAACTGCCCGATAATCCCGGACTGCATAAATACCTTCTGGCCTATGCCTCAGACTTTCAGTTCTTACCCACCAGCATGTATCCCCATGGGGCTGCCGCTTTCCAGAAACCCGTTCAAATAGCCAGTCTGGACCATGCCATGTGGTTCCACCGCCCATTCAGGATGGATGAGTGGTTACTGCACTCTATTGAAAGCACCCATGCCAGCGGTGCCAGAGCGTTGGTAAGAGGCCAGATATTCAATCAGGCTGGAGTAATGGTAGCGTCTACCATCCAGGAGGGGCTGGTCAGGCCGATCAGGGTTCAGACCAAGGTCTAAAGGAAGAATGAGCTGACCGCTCATAAACTTTTAATTGTTCGCTATTGAAACCTGGACCACCAATCAGCCCCTGCCTTTGCTGTTTGGTGGTTTTTTTTGTCCGGATGTAGGACATGGAACCAGGCTCTGGATACCTGAGTAGCCAAAAGTGGTCATTAGTACGATAGTAAATCCCCCTTGTTGAAGGTTAAAATCCCAGCCCGGATATTTCATCAACTGCCCCGAATCCAGCTGGGGGAAACCGTATTAAGGGAATACTGTGAGCTTGTCATTTCTGCTGAAGCCCGTTGTCGGTAAATTGAGGCAATACCTGCCCTGCATTTTTACACTTCTCTCGATAATCCCGGCCTTGAGTCAGGGATCCGGTTCTGCAGTCATATTGCAATATCACCATGTCAGTCATGAAACCCCGAAAATCACCAGTGTCACCCCCGAGACATTCAGGAAACATATCAACTATCTTGCGGAGAATAAGTTCAATGTGATGCCACTGGTTGATCTGGTTGAAGCACTTCGCAATAGAAAGACATTACCGGAAAAAACAGTCGCCATCACTTTTGACGATGCCTATCTGAGCATTTACACCGAGGCATTTCCAATACTCAGGGAACAGGGGTTGCCATTTACCATTTTTGTCACGCCCGCACCGGTGGATAAAAACTATCAGAAGTTTCTCAGCTGGGCGCAACTGCGGGAAATGACGGAAGCAGGTGCTACCCTGGCAAACCACACCATGAACCACGCCCACAGTGTAGAAAGACTGCCCGGAGAAACCAGGGCACAGTGGCGTTCCCGGTTCCGTCAGGACCTGGATATGACAGAAGCCAGAATCCGGGAACAAACCGGTCAAAGTGTTAAGATGTTTGCCTGGACTTTTGGTGAAACCTCCCCGGAACTCAGAGTTTCACTGGATGAGATGGGTTATACAGGATTTGGTCAGCAGTCCGGAGCCGCTGGTGAATATTCTGACTTCACTCGCCTGCCCCGTTTCCCCATGGCGGGTATTTATGGGCTGAAGGACTTTGCCATTAAAGTCAACAGCAGGGCTCTGCCAGTAACCAGCCAGAGCCCCGACTCATCACTGATCACTCAGGATAACCTTAAGCCCGAACTGGAGCTGGCCCTGGCTGAAGGGAATTACCAGAAAAAACAGCTTAAGTGTTACGCCTCCGGCCAGGGTGAGCTGAAGGTAACCTGGCTTAATAAAGAGATGACTCTGTTCAGGACTCAAGCCAATAAACCATTACCAGTAGGCCGAACTCGCTATAACTGTACTGCACCATCCAACAGTGGTCGGCACTACTACTGGTACTCCCATGCATGGCTCAGATTGACAGATGAAGGTAAAGCGCTGGATTGACCACGCTGAATGGCTGGAGCTTTTAACGTTTCGTTGCGTGCCTGCAACGAAACGTGGATAGGCTCTAACATGTAGTGGCAAACGTAAAGTGTTTTATTAACCGCTCCATCAATTTAAGTGAAGTCGGTGGTTTGATGAAAACAGTGTTAAAAATCAAAAAAATAGTACCAGTCGCCGTTTTTCTTCTGGCTGGATGCACTGACCAGCAGTCTGCTACTCAAATTCAGCCGCCCCCCAAACACCTTGAAGCAGCACAGGCAAAAGCGATGCAGCTCTGCGCGGGATGCCATGGTCCAACCGGTATTGGTACAACGCCACTAAACCCTAATCTGGCCTGTCAGAAAAAAGAATACATGGTTAAACAACTGCAATACTACCGAAACGGTGCCAGAACCACTCACCAGCCAATGAGTAATATTGCCAGGCTGATATCCGAAGAAGAAATCGAGAGTATCAGCGAGTGGTACTCAATAACCGGATGCTTATAAGTTCCTCCAAATTGGGATGTCCCGGTAAATTAACAAACCCCGAATGCCCCCTTAAGATCTGTTTTTCTACCCATCACGCCAGGATCTATTAAATTTTCAAGTAAAGGTGGGAACCTTAATTGCTTTTGTTGGTCTTAATTATCAAATCGACGTAATAAGTGTGCTTGAAATGACCGTATCATACCCCTCTGCTGGCATTACCCCCAACGCATCACCCCCTTCTACTGATGCCTCACTGAGCCACAGTGATGAAGGTGGCAACAGCTTTGGCAGAAAAATCGTCAGCATTTTTACCAAAATCCGTATGTCCTCCAGCTTCAGTGAAGAGCATTCCGCATGGAGTAATATCTCAAGCTTTTTCAAAGGCCTCCACAGTCGGGCTGTAAAGCTTGTCAATTATGTGTCCAGACACTTGGGTGAAATGTTACCGCCCTTTTTTACCAAAGCCGGAATTGGCAGTGTGGCAGGGTTCGTTATAGGCGTCTTAACCCCTGTCGGACCGCTGTGGGGGACTGTTGGCGGATTGCTGATTGCTACAGGCTGGCAACTGGGCGTTGAGTATAATAATGATCGGGATAAACCCGATTTAACCAATCTTAAGTCGTCTCAACCTTAATCGGGGGAATCTCTTTTCCTGTTTTTATTTGTCAGGCTTGAAACCCCTCCCACAGCAACTAGTTTTATATAGGTAAACGTATTTTATCTATACAGGCATGGAGCCCATCATGGAAGATCAAAACATCGAGAAACTGGCGCTGATCATATCCGCCAACTGCATTCGTCAATCCACCATTGAAGAGTGTCAGAAAAAAGGACAGATAAACGATCAACAACTGAATCAGATCAATAAAGAAATGTCTGATCGAATCTTTACCTTCCTGACTTACCTGCTGAAAAAACCGGCTGATGAATACACCGTCATGATGGAAGCAATGGCCAAACACTACCCGGAGAATTGGGAACAGCCTGAGCTGAGCCAGCTTATTCTCCAGCAACAGGCCCAGACCGCTAATTCTGCGTCAACTCAGCATTAATAACCTGTTAAGAGAACCAGCTATGCTTGTCCCTGCGGCATCTTCAGGGACAAAAACAATGCCCGGCTGGAAGAGTCGATTCCATTACCGATTCAATTACCAGCGGTTTCTGGTAGGGACACTCATGTATCTTTCCATGCTTTCCCAGGCGGATACCGTCGATCCTGGTCAACACTATAAAACGCTCACATTAACACTGGATGAATTGTTAACAGAGCTGCGCATTTCCCATGCCCCTACCCTGGAGTCAATGATCGATACCGCCCAGGTCTGGCGCAGAAAACCGGGACAGGAGCGGTGGGAATTACCAGGGCTGGATATATCAACAGACAAAAGATACAGAGTCCTTGATCTGCTTGAAAAGCTTGGACTCATATCCCCCATCGGGCCATTAACCAGGCAATATGATTATGCATTGCTATTGGGAGCCACTGCCCCCGGCATGAAACGCAGGCTGGACTTGTTAACTGACTGGTGGCGTCAGGGTGTCCGATTCAAGCGTTTGATTTTTCTGGTGGGCCAACGCCCTCTCACCCCGGGGGCTGACTACCTGGACATTCTCACCAAAAAGCCTGGCAAGAAGACCCCGGACCCACGCCCTTTTACCGAAACAGAGGCGGCAATCATGCTGCATCAACTGGTACCCATGCCAGAGGCGATGAGAGCCCTGCCGGTTGAGTTTATTGATACACCACGAAACTGGAGGAACGGCTTCTGGCACAGGCCCAATACCCGCGAAACACTCAAGCACTGGGTGAAATCAGGCCCACTACCGGGAACTGCCCTGGTTATCTCGGAACAGCCCCATGGGATTTACCAGAAAGAAGTCGTAAGACAGGAGTTGCCGGGTTTTGACATTGATCTGGCGGCAGGTCCGGCAGACCCGGCAACCAATCTGCCCATCTATCTGGATGCCCTGGCGTTATGGCTTTACAACCTGAAGCCTTTTATTCCGGGGGCAGAACAACCAGCCCCTTCAAAGACAATGATCCCCCCAGGACGGCATTAACTTCTGGGAAATTCCCAGCTGATCCAATATCCGGGCAACAATAAAATCGACCATGTCATCCACGGTTTCCGGCCGATGGTAAAAACCCGGAGACGCAGGAAGAATAACACTCCCCATCCGGCTCAATTTCAACATATTTTCCAAGTGTATTTCAGAATAGGGGGCTTCCCGGGGCACGATGATCAGCTTGCGTCGCTCCTTTAATACCACTGTTGCTGCCCGCTGTGTCAGATTATTACTTAAACCACAGGCAATGGCCGACAAGGTTCCGGTACTGCAGGGGCAAATCACCATTGAGCTGGGAGCACCACTGCCTGAAGCGACAGGCGACATCCAGTCATCCTCACCAAACACACGAATCTGTCTGGGAGCAGCACGATATCGGTTGGTAAAAAATTGCTCAATAGCGTCAGGCGTATCACCAATCTCAAGATCCATTTCTGTGGCCAGAACCACTTTGGCGGCCCTGGAAACCAGAACAAACACCTGTCGCTCGGCCGCAACGAGACTTTCCAGTAGCCGAAGCCCGTACTGGGCTCCGGAGGCCCCCGTGATGGCTAATGTTACTCTTTCAGGATTTGATCGACTCATCACTTAACCTTAATTTTTCTTGAGTTTTGCTTTCAATCCACGGGCTATACGGCCATGAATCCCTTCAAACCCGCCATTACTCATCACCAGCAAATGGTCACCAGCCGAGGCGGTATCAACCAGATAACGCACAATGGCTTCTGTGGAATCCATAACCGATGACTTTATCGCGCTATCCTGCACTAACTCGGCCAGTGGCCAGTCAAGCCCCTGTGGTTTAAACCAGATAACTTCGGAAGCCTCTGCGGTAGAGGCGATCAATGTCTCCTGATGCACGCCCATTTTCATGGTGTTTGATCGGGGTTCAATGATCACACGAATATTCGCATTTTCCCCCAGTTTGGCCCTCTGCCCGGCCAGAGTGGTGGCAATCGCCGTTGGGTGATGGGCAAAATCATCATAAATCCGTATCCCCCCAACCTCCTCAACCATTTCCATCCGCCGCTTTACCCCCTGAAAGACAGAAAGCGCCTCACAGGCTGTATCTGGCAAGACACCGACATGGTGAGCGGCAGCAATGGCGGCCAGGGCATTGGCAACATTGTGATCACCTTCCTGCTGCCAGTTCACGGTTCCAACCTCAGTGCCTTTATACAAAACCTTAAAGTGGCTGCCATCGCTACTGACCGGTGCAACTTGCCAGGGACTGTGACTGCCACCCAACTCTTCCTGTTCAGACCAGCAGCCCATAGCCATAACGGCTTCTATCTCGGGAGTACCGGCAGGATAAATAATTCGACCCGTACCCGGAATGGTCCTGACCAAATGGTGGAACTGCCGCTGGATAGCCGCAAGATCATCAAAAATATCCGCATGGTCAAACTCAAGATTATTGATAATCAGGGTTCGTGGCTGGTAGTGAATAAATTTTGAGCGTTTGTCAAAGAAAGCGGTGTCGTACTCATCCGCTTCAATCACAAAAAAGGGGGTACTGCCAAGTCTTGCGGAAATCCCGAAATCTTTCGGTATCCCCCCGATCAGAAAGCCCGGAGACATGCCGGCATATTCCAGGATCCAGGCCAGCATACTGCTGGTGCTGGTTTTACCGTGGGTACCGGCAGCCGCCAATACCCAGCGGTCAGGGGCTATGTACCTGGCAAAAAATTCGGGACCTGAAACATAGGGAAGCCCCTTCTCCAACACGTACTCTACAGCGGGAATCCCCCGTTTCATGGCATTGCCAACCACCACAAGATCCGGTGACGGGTTGAGCGCGTCAGCACCATACCCTTGAAATAATGAAATACCCTGTTCTTCCAGTTGTGTACTCATCGGGGGATAAACGTTCTCATCAGAGCCTGACACGTCAAACCCAAGCTCTCTGGCCAGCATGGCCAGACTTCCCATAAAAGTTCCACAAATACCCAGAATGTGTATGTGCATTCCCGATCTCTCCAAAAAATAGGTGCTCCAGGAGCCTGTCCGAGAATTCTGACATTGTTTTTGCCCTATGCGCAAAAGGACGTTGACATTGAAAGACCATCAGCCCATAAAATTGATACATAACAGCGCTACCAATAAACTCTTGATCGGGTATCATCTGCAACCAGTCAAGAACGCAAAACAACATACAGCAACACCCGGAATTTAACCGATGACATTGAAGCACGCTTTTTACGCACAGTCTGGCGGTGTTACCGCTGTTATCAATGCCAGCGCCTGCGCGGTTATTGAAACGGCTCGTCGTTACCCGGATAAAATCGGTAAAGTCTACGCAGGGCATAATGGCATACTGGGCGCTTTGCGTGAGGAGCTTATCGACACCTCCTACGAGTCCGATGAAACCATCGGCGCATTACTCAGGACGCCCGGCGGAGCCTTTGGTTCCTGTCGTTACAAGCTGAAGTCATTTGAAGAGAGTGAAGCGGAATATCGTCGGTTAATTCAAGTCTTTCAGGCCCATAACATTGGCTACTTTTTCTACAACGGTGGCAATGACTCCATGGATACTGCCTGGAAAGTGTCCCAGCTCAGTGAAAAAATGGGGTACCCGATTACCTGTATCGGAGTCCCCAAAACCATCGATAATGACCTGGCGGTTACCGATAACTGTCCGGGCTTTGGTTCGGCGGCCAAATACCTTGCCGTATCCACCAAAGAGGCCAGCCACGATATTGCTTCCATGTGCGATACCTCAACCAAGGTGTTTGTCATGGAAGTCATGGGACGACATGCCGGCTGGCTGGCAGCCGCTACCGGCCTTGCTGCCCGCCAGGAGGGTGATCCACCGCACATTATCCTGTTCCCTGAGTTGCCGCTGGACAAAGAAAAGTTTCTTAAAAAAGTCCATGAAACCGTCAATAACGAAGGTTATTGCGTGATCGTTGCTTCAGAGGGAGCCAAATACGAAGATGGTAGCTTTATCTCCGCGTCCACAACCGTAATTGACTCCTTTGGCCACCAGCAACTTGGCGGTGTAGCTCCGGCCCTGTGTAATATGATCAAGCAGGAGCTGGGTTACAAATACCACTATGCTGTCGCCGATTACCTTCAACGTTCAGCCCGCCATATCGCTTCACGTGTTGACGTAGAGCAGGCTTACGCTGTGGGTAAAGCAGCGGTTGAACTGGCCGTAACCGGTCACAATGCGGTGATGCCTGCCATCGTTCGAGAGTCTGACATGCCCTATCGCTGGGCGATCAAAGAGGTAGCACTGGAAAAAGTCGCCAACTTTGAACGCACAATGCCACTGGACTTTATCAATGAAGATGGCTTCAACATTACCCAAACCTGTCGGGGCTACCTTGAACCATTGATTGAAGGCGAGGAGTACCCTGCTTACCTGAACGGCTTACCTCGTTTTGCCAGATTGAAAAAAGTGTTTGTCGAGAAACAGCTGGATACAACATTCGACGTGTAATGTTAACTTAGCCGTTCATTGATTAACCCGGATATGAAATATCCGGGTTAAGGTCGGAATAAAACCGAAAGTCATTCCGACCTTCATTCTTCGCTACATACATGGCTTCATCTGCCGCCTTGATCAAACCATCAGCATCACTGCCATTCTCAGGGTAAAGTGCAATACCAATGCTGGTACCTACTTTTCTTGCAGCATCGCCCAGTTGATGGGGTTCCTTCAGTGCGGCGAGAATTTTATTGGCAACCGTTCTGGCATCTTCCGGGTTCCTGACATCGTCCAGAACCACGGCGAACTCATCACCACCGAGCCTGGCAATCAGGTCAACCTTCCGGATACAACCCTCCAGGCGATTGGCAACACTGGTCAGTAACTGATCCCCTGCATCATGGCCAAGCTGATCATTGATCTGTTTAAAATGATCCAGATCCAGGAACATAACCACTGTCTTATTCTGGTAGCGGTCACTCCGGTCCATTGAGGACTGTAGAAACTCCCGGAATAACGTCCGGTTAGCCAGCCCCGTCAGGCTATCGTACTTGGCCATTTTCACTAGCTGATCTTCCAGCTGTTTGCGCTCAGTTATATCCTGAAAGACAAACACGGCTCCCTGAACCGCGTTCCTGTTATTAACGATGGCCGCAATATTGAATTCCGCCGGAAACCGTCCCCGGCTCACGTTAATTAATTCGGTGGACTGTTTAAGTGTCCCACCCTGTTCCAGGCACTCACGATAAATAGCTGACTTCTGCCATTGCTCCTGAGCTGTTTCACCCGTGGTGTCGTCCAAAAGAAACTGGCTGATATGCTGATCCAGAAAAGCGTCTTCAACACCGCCCAATAACTCACAGGCTGTCGGATTGATAAAGGTTATCCTGCCCTCTTTATCGACCCCGACAATACCTTCTCCTGCACAGTCCAGCAGCAGCTTGTTCTTCTGACTGATCCATTGCAGCTCCCTGGTTACCTGTTCAAGCTCGAGGCGCTGTTCCTCCAGCTGTAAAAATACTTTCACTTTACCCAGAAGAATTTCCGGCACAATCGGTTTAGGCAAATAGTCAACAGCACCCGACTGATAACCCTTGGCTACGTAGCTTTGATCTTTATTAATCGCCGTCACAAAAATGATGGGTATATTGGCCGTTTGCTTGTTACTGTGCAGCAATGTCGCCGTCTCAAAGCCATCCATGCCGGGCATCTGCACGTCCAGAAGAATAACCGCAAAGTGATGGGCCAGAACCTCAGACAGGGCCTTCTCGCCAGAATCCACCTTGTGGATCTCAGCCCCCAGCGGCTTTAGTAACTTATCCATCGCCAGCAGGTTTTCCGGGCGGTCATCCACAACCAGAATTTTGACTTTGCTCTTTGTCTCCATACCAGACAATCCCTGTCTTATTCCCAAAAGGTTCCATTGATTCTGTCAGCCGACTGAATTCACGAGCCCAGCTTCCTGTAAATTCGCAGCTTATTACTGACATCTTCAAGATGCTCACTGATCTGGCTGAACTTCAGGTTCTCTCTGCGCCCGATACAGAGAAATCCCCTCGGGCATAAACTGTCGTTAATCAGAGTTAACGCCCTGTCCTGTAACTGCTCATTGAAATAAATCAGTACATTGCGGCACATCACCAAATGCATTTCGCCAAAAACCCCATCCGTCACCAGGTTGTGATTGGCAAAGGTCAGCCGTTCCGATAAGCGACTGTTGACCTTGATTGAATCATAGAGGCTGACCCAATAATCACTGAGCTTATGCTTCCCACCGGCAAGGCGGTAATTATTTTCATAAAGTTCAATATCTTCTGCCGGATAAATCCCCTTTTTGGCCAGATTCAGAGCATCATCATTGAAGTCCGTAGCGTAAATCTGACAACGATCCAGTATCCCTTCCTCTGCCAACAGGATCGCCATAGAGTACACTTCCTGACCGGAAGCGCACCCTGCATGCCATATCTTGATAAACGGGTAAGTCTTGAGCACAGGAATGACCTCTTCCCGCAAGACTTTAAAGACATCCGGGTCCCGGAACATTTCCGTCACCACAACGGAAATACTTTTCACAAACCGATAAAATGCCCGTTGATCGTGCAGGAACAGGGGAATCAACTCACTGATATGCTTGATGCCGCTCTGCTCCATGTATTTTCTTACCCGACGGATCATGGATGCTTTGGCATAGTCATGAAAGTCATAGCCATAGTGCTTCTTGACCGCGTCCAGCAGTAGATCGAGTTCCAGGTCAGCTACCGGGCAAGTCTCCATCATCGCAGCAGCCACACCTTCAGCATTGCTGTCAGCTTGTCCATATCCAGCGGTTTGGTCATGTAATCATTGGCGCCTGCCTCAAGGCATTTGGCCTTGTCACCTGCCATGGCCTTGGCGGTCAGGGCGATCACCGGAAGCTCTTTGAATTCATTCATTTGCCGAATAGTCGCGGTGGCTTCATAGCCATCCATAATGGGCATCATAATATCCATTAACACCAGTTCAATGCCGTCTTCTTCCTCAAGCTTGCTGATCGCATTTTTGCCATTGTCTGCCAGTACAACTTCCAGCCCCATGCCCTGAAGGGCTTTGGAAAGGGCAAAGGTATTTCTCAAGTCATCATCAACCAGCAGGATCTTGTGTCCATCAAGACGCTTCTCTGACCCTGCCACCGGCTCATCGGGCGTATCATCCACCTGATCCTTATTAACGGTATGCAAGAACAGGCTGACTTCATCCGTGATTCTTTCCAGGGCTCTATCACCTTTCATCACCATGGCATTGGTGAATTCCTGCAGCCGTGAATGCTCAGTCTTATCGACAGGGTGCGCGGTGTGAATCACCACTGACGGCATATCTGATCCTAATTTTCCTGTCATTTTTTCCAGGAACTCCAGCCCTCGTACCTCTCCCAGCTCCAGATCCATAATCAGGCAATGCCACTGTTGATCAATAAGCCTCTTCTCAGCTTCTTCTGCTGTGCTGGCATACCCTACATGGAGCCCTTTTTGCTCCAGCATGCTGCCTACCAGGGATCTTTGCTCTTCATCCAGATCGAGAATCAGTACATCGTGAATATCCTGGCTAATGGCCTGCCCAAGGGTCAAAAACGCTTGATCAATATCGGTAACCGTCACCGGCTTTCTCAAATAACCAATAGCGCCAAGACTGGAAACCAACTCTGGATCCCGTCCCGAAACAATATGCACCGGAATATGCCTGGTTGACTCATCGCCTTTTAACTGAGCAAGTACCTCCTGCCCATCCATATCCGGCAAGCCTAAATCCAGAATAATGGCCGAGGGTTGATGTTGTCGGGCCAGGGCAATTCCCTGCTCTCCTGTTTCTGCATGCAAACAGCCAAAGCGATGTTTACCCGCCAGTTGACCAAGAATGGTGACAAAGTGATGATCATCTTCAATCACCAGCAGCTGATAATCAAACGATGCCGCAGGCACAGATAACTCCGCCTCCTGGGGCGCATTATTTATTTCTGGCTTTTGAGCAGGAGCCTCTGACACTCCCATAGACTGGTCAAACACATCGGACACATAGTTTTCTGCCAGTACTTTCTCAGGACCAAGAGAACACACTGGATTAGCCGGCAGGAACAGGGTAAAGGTGGTTCCTTCATCTTCCTTGCTGTCCAGCTCAATAAAGCCCCCCAGAAGTTCTGCCATCTCTCTGGAAATCGCCAGACCAAGCCCGGTGCCGCCATATTTTCGGCTGGTAGACCCATCGGCCTGCTGGAATGAGCCAAAAATCGATTCCTGCTTCTCTTTGGGAATCCCGATCCCACTATCTTTAACAGCAAAACCAGTCCAGGTATCGTCTGAAAAATGGCCAGAGCGGGTTTCATTAAACATCCTTACCTGAACACTGCCTTCCTCGGTAAATTTGAACGCGTTAGAAAGGAAGTTCTTGATAATTTGCATTAGCCGCTGGCTATCAGTGAAAACAGACCGGCTGGTACCACTCTCTATGCTGATCTGAAATTGCAGGCCACGGCTTTCTGCCAGTGGGTTAAACATGGCTTCAATACTGCCTTTGATCTCATTCAGGGGCGTATCATCAAGGTTGACCGACATTTTTCCCGCTTCGACCTTGGACAGATCAAGAATGTCGTTGATCAGCTCGAGTAACTCTTTACCACCGTTGTAGATCACCTGCGCAGACTCTACCTGGTCCTCTGTCAGGTTACCTTCGTCGTTTTCTGCCAGCATCTGGGAAAGGAGCAATAAAGAATTCAGGGGTGTGCGCAGCTCATGGGACATATTGGCAAGAAATTCAGATTTATATTGACTGGCCCGGGCAAGTTCCTCCGCCTTTTCCGTTATCTTTTTACTGGACAGCTCAATATCTTTATTCTTTCTCTCAATCTCTTCTTTCTGGAGCATCAGCTGTTCGCTGAGTTCTTCCAGTTCGACATTGGATTTCTGCAGCTCCTCACTCTGGGCTTTCAGCTCTTCTTCAGACTCTTCCAGAATACCGGCTCGCTTTTCCAGCTCTTCATTAACTGAACGCAGCTCTTCTTTTTGTTCCTTTAGTGCTTCTGATTGCTGGGTGGTGGTATCAAGCAGCTGATTAACCCGGGTTCGATACTGGGCAGAGTTAATGGCAATGGCGATACTTTCAACAGAATGTTGCAGAAACAGGCGCTGCTCATCCGTCATTGGACCAAGCCGGGCAAACTCAACCCCCCCTTTCAGGTCATTTTCATAGCACAGCGGGACAATGATCAGATGAGTCGACCTGGCAGAGCCCAGTCCGGACTCAATTTCAAGATAGCCATCGGGTACATCGGCTATCTCCATCGTTTCCCTTTCCAATGCTGCCTGACCAATCAGCCCCTCACCCATGGCAAAAGACTTTGCCTGTTGATTGCGTTTACTCCAGGCATAGGTGCCCATCAACTGCAGCCGGTTGTTATCATCTTTTACAAACATGGCACCGGAATGCATATCCAGATAGCGGGCAATATAAGTCACAATGTTACGGCACAGCTCAGCCATTGCCTGCTCACCACGGACACTGTTATACAGCCCGGCCATTCCTTCCTGAAGCCAGTTTTTCCGGGTATTTTCCGCACTGACGGTACGCAACCTTTCAGTCATCTGGGCAAAACTGCGACTGAGTTCGCTGATCTCATTATTACCGTTCAGGACAGTCCCTTCGGCGTAGTCACCTGCGGCGACTCGATTGACCCACCGGGTAATCCGGCGGATAGGCTTCACCAGTTGTCGGGTAACAAACAGAGCAATAACCACCACCAGGGCAAAAGTGATGGCGATAAGCACAAAAAGACGTTTTTGAAAGTCCTGAACTGAGGCAAAAGCATGCCGGTGCGTTACTTCTGAAAGGATGACCATAGGGGTTCCGGCAATATTTATTGGCAGATAAATCCCCAGAACTTCTTCACCATGAATGTAGCTGCGAATATGGTTCAAGCTCGCTTTAGCCGCCCGACCGAACACGTCCTGCTCGTCCAGATTTAAAGCGTCAAGATCTTCTGAAATGGATTCCAGATCATGCTCATGCTGGCCAATAGACTCAAAAGCATGACCATTATCTGCTGAAAATCCTCTGAAATGGTCTTCTTCCTCTCTGTAGCTCCCATCATCCTCAAGATGGCTTAACCACAGGTTAATCAGCGGATTATCATCGCCAAATTTAAGCTGTTCCTGATTTTCAAACCGGGTACCAAAGCGAATTTTACGATCCTTACCGACAAGAAACGACGAGAGACCGACGTCACTGGACTCACCTTTATCAAACATCACCTGAATATTCTTCGGGTGAATCTGCACCGCAATAAAGCCCACCGCTTTCTGGAAGGAATCCGCCAGCGGTAATATTAAAAAGATGACTTTCTCATTGCCTATGGGCGGGTAGGCAGCAAGGTCGGCATACTTTGGCTGCTGATCATTCAGGCTGGCTTTAACAGCCTGGGAAAACAACGTATTTTCCAGTTCTGAAGAGAACAGGTTTTTGCCTAAATCACTGTATTCATTCACTGTGAAGAGAATATTGCCTGCCGCATCACCCAGAATCACATCGGAGTAGTCATAGAATCGCAGGAAATCCACATACTCCATGGAGTACTTTTCATAGATATCCCCGTATTCCCTGGAATTAATAAACTCAGAAACCGGCTGGCTTTTAAAGCCGGGAGCCAGCACCAGTTCGGTAATAAATGCTTCGGAAGATGATGCCATAATGAATAAATTGGTTAACACCGTATCAAAGTATTCATTAATGCGTTGAGTTAACTGAAAATTTATTGATGAAAGCTGATCATAACGATCTTTGATAATGGCTTCTTTTCCGGTCTTGTACTCATTCAGCCCAACAATCACAACAGGGCCAATGGATAAAACAATAAACCAGAGAAAAAGCGTGAGTGCCAGACCACCCGTCTTTCGCTGACTGTTTTCACTGGGTGATTCTGAACTCATGGCCTGATCTCTGTGCTTTAGCAAAGGATGGAGTCCAGGAGGCTGACCGAGAATAGCGCCCGTCTAGGCGACCCCGTAGCGAGGATGGCAGAAAATTGAGGATAAAAATTCGGTTTTGTGAGGTGAATAGCAGGGCTATTTGCCGAACAAAAGCGGATTTTTAGACCAATTTGCTGCCACCGCAGTAGGGCAGTCTATTCTCGGTCAGCCTCCTAGAGTTTTTCCATCTCTTAATCATCGTTAAATTGCACAAAAAACTTAGGGTTTGGTGCCATAAGAACCAAAGAAAAATCCAATACAGAGATGGCTGCTACAGGTGGTTATAAATCGGTATGCTGATGATTTGGAGGGGAGTGTTGTTTTGATAAAAAACCCTGGCAGGCACCCGCCAAGTCTTTGTAACCCTAGACTTAACCCTGATATTGCCGGATGACTACTGAATCAACATTCCAAGGGTAACCAGTGAACCCGCCAAAACGCTCAGTGAGCTGGCTAACATCAATACTTCCGGCGTGGTCAGCTTATCGTATTCAGGTTTCATGGTGCAATTCCTTGTACTGCTAGTTCAGTTATAGGGAAAGTATAGTACTGGGAACACGGCCTTTTAACCAGAACTACCACGCCATTAACAGATTGATTTCAAATGAATAAATAAAAAATAATGATAATTATAATTACTATTAAAAATTTAAATTGTTATTTTGATTCCAAAATATGGCTGATACTAGAGTTTTACCCAGTTAACCTATTGAAACCAAAGCGGCTCCTACTGGTACATCATCATTTCGATAAGTTTGATATGTACAATCTCCGTTCACCCTGAGCGGAGTCGAAGGGTGATTAGCACAGTCTTTATTCAGGGTATGGTGCTTACGCCCTTCAACTGTGCATCCTGAGCGGGGTCGAAGGACGCTCAGGACGAACAGAGCCGGGAGCCATTGATAGAAGTTCTCTCAAAGCCGCGTATGGCAACCCCTTCAGACATCAAAGGAAAATACCGCAATCACCCTCCCAGATAGGCCTCCTGGACAGATTTATTCACTAGCAGAGCCTGTCCGGAGTCATGCAGAACAATCTTCCCATTTTCAAGCACATAGCCGCGATCTGCCAGCTTCAGCGCCTGGTTGGCATTTTGCTCAACCAGAAAGATTGTCATCCCTTCATCCCTCAGCCTGGCAATAATGTCAAAAATCTGTTGAATCACAATAGGAGCCAGGCCCAGTGAGGGTTCATCCAGAAGCAATAGCCTTGGCTTACTCATCAGAGCCCTTGCTATGGCCAGCATCTGTTGTTCACCTCCGGACATGGTGCCTGCCCGCTGGGTGAGGCGCTCCTCAAGACGTGGAAACAGCTCAAGAACATGGCGATACAGCTGACGATAATCCTGCTCTTCGGTGAAAAAGCCACCCATGCTGAGATTTTCTTCCACGGTAAGCCGGGAGAAGACACGCCGACCTTCCGGCACCAGGGCGATACCAGAGCGCATGATATTCGCCGTATCGTCCCGGGTAATGTCCCGCCCACCATAAAAGATCTGCCCACTGCTGGCCCGTGGATCACCACAGAGTGTCATCAGCAGAGAGGTTTTTCCCGCACCATTGGCACCAATTAACGTCACAATTTCACCGGCCCGGATCTCTACACTCACGTCATCCAGTGCCTGAATCTGGCCATAAAAGGTAGAAACATGCTCAAGGCTTAGCAATGGTTTATCGTTATTCATCAGGATTCCCCTAAATAAGCCTTGATCACTTCAGGATGATTGCGCACCGCTTCCGGTGTTCCGGATGCCAGGGGCCTCCCCTGATTAATAACATAGATCCGGTCCGAGATTTCCATTACCAGTTTCATGTCGTGTTCAATAAGCAGCACTGATACACCATGATTTTTCCTGAGATCGGAAATCAACTTATCCAGCTCGCGAGTTTCATTAGGGTTCAGTCCTGCAGCGGGCTCATCCAGCATCAACAGTTGTGGGTCGGTCACCATACAGCGGGCAATTTCCAGTCGTCGCTGCTGACCGTAGGCCAGGTTTCCGGCTTCACGATTGGCAAACTCAGTCAGGCCAACTTTATTCAGCCAGTAAGCAGCCCGCTCCATCGCTTTTGCTTCACTCTTGCGAAACGAAGGCGTTTTAAACAGCCCGGCCAACAACCCTGTGTTCAAATGACGGTGCTGGGCCACCAGCAGATTTTCCAGAACCGTCATGGCTTTAAACAAACGCACATTCTGAAAAGTCCGCACCACCCCCAAGCGGGCAATTTTAAAGCCAGGCAGCTTTTCTACCGCCTGGCCCTGAAAAAGAATCTTCCCTCCGGTTGGCTTATAGAAGCCAGTCAGACAATTAAACACTGTCGTTTTCCCGGCACCGTTCGGACCAATCATGGAGACAATTTCGCCTTTACGAACTTTGAGCGCCATCTGATCCACGGCCAGCAGACCGCCAAAGCGCATACTGAGATCCGATGCTTCCAGCAAACACTGACTCATCTTATAACTCCCTGCAGATTAAACGCTTTCAGCAATGGGCTGACGATTAACAGAAGCATCATCTTTTTTATCCGACGGATGATCTTTCAACGTCAGATGAGGACGTTTCATGGGCATCAACCCTTCCGGACGCCACATCATCATCAACACCATCATCAAGCCAAACATCAGCATCCGGTACTCCTGAAACTCCCGGGCAAACTCGGGCAGTACGGTCATAATAACGGCAGCAAGAATAACGCCCATCTGTGACCCCATGCCTCCCAGAACCACGATCGCAAGGATGATCGCTGACTCAATAAAGGTAAAAGACTCCGGACTGATAAAACCCTGCCGGGCAGCAAAGAAAGTACCGGCAAATCCGGCAAACGCCGCACCGATGGTAAAGGCCGACAGTTTGATGGCTGTTGGATTCAAACCCAGTGAGCGACAGGCAATATCGTCTTCCCGAAGCGCCTCCCAGGCCCGGCCAATGGGCATTCTCAACAGGCGGTTAATAATGTAGAGCGTTAACAGCACCAGAAGCAGCGCCAGGATATAAAGGAAAATCACTTTATAGCCGCTGCTGTAGTCAATCCCGAAGAACTCGTGAAATGGCACATTGCCGTCTTCTTTGGCTCGCCGGGAAAATTCCAGACCAAACAACGTTGGTTTTGGAATCTGGCTGATCCCGTTCGGCCCTCCGGTAATTGAGGTCCAGTTATTCAGCAAAATACGAATAATCTCGCCAAAGCCCAGGGTAACAATGGCCAGGTAGTCTCCACGAAGCCTTAATACCGGAAACCCCAGGATAAAACCAAAGAATGCCGCCATAACCCCGCCGATCAACAGGCAGCTCCAGAAATCAAGACCAAAGTATTGGCTCAACAGCGCATAGCTGTATGCTCCAACGGCATAGAAGCCCACATAACCAAGATCCAGAAGACCTGCCAGACCAACAACCACGTTAAGGCCCAGACCAAGCATGACATAAATAAGCGCCAGTGTTGCCAGGTCCACCGCACCACGGGAAACAAAGAAAGGCCAGACCATCAGCCCGGCCACGGCAAAACTGATCAGCAGCCGCTTCAGGGGCTTATTATCATCCAGTGATGGCAGCTGAACCTGCGGTAGTGGGTTGTGTTTTTTGGCTCCCTGCCAAAAAGCAGAGATGGGGTTGCGGAATAACTGAACCAGGAAAACCAGAACAGCACCGGCAAGAATCAGGTGCCACCGCTCACTGGCCGCCAAGTAAACGACCAACTCTGTATTTTCAGTGGACAGCTGAACCCCAAGCATTAACACAGCAAGCAGCAACAGCGCTCCGCTTGCCATAAAAGCAGGAAACCAGCGCAGTGTGGTAGATGACTGACTATTCATACCTTTTCTACCTCCGGCTTGCCGAGAATTCCTGAAGGTCGGAATAACAGAATCAGTACCAGCAGACTAAAGGCGACGACATCTTTATATTCGCTACTGAAATACCCTGCGGTAAACGCTTCGGTAACACCAAGAATCAGGCCGCCAAGCACAGCTCCCGGAATACTGCCGATGCCACCAAGAACCGCCGCTGTAAACGCTTTCAAACCCGCCAGAAAACCAATATAGGGGTTAATAACGCCGTAGTAGAGACCCAGTAAAACACCGGCCACCGCAGCCAGTGCCGCACCGATAATAAAGGTCAGGGAGATAACCTGGTTGGTATTGATGCCAAGCAGCCGGGTCATGCCCAGGTCTTCTGCACATGCCCGGCATGCACGCCCCATCCTTGATTTGGAAATAAACAGCGTCAGAAGTGTCATGGTGATAAACGTAATAATGAAAATCACCACCTGCATGTACGACAGAGTGACATTAAACTCATCAGCGGGCCCAAACGTCCAGCCACCGGTAATCAGGCTGGGCATTGCGATATCTCTCGAGCCCTGAACGATACGGACATAATTCTGTAGAAAAATCGACATACCGATCGCCGAGATCAGGGCAATCAGTCGATTACTGTTTCTTAACGGTCGATAGGCCACCCGCTCAACGGCAAAGCCGTAAGTACTGGTAATAATAATGCTGATGATAAAAGCGGCGGCCAGCATCAGGGCAATACTGTCAACCCCCATCAAGGCAAGACCGGCCAGCACGGCAAAGGCAACATAGCTGCCGATCATATATATCTCGCCGTGGGCAAAGTTGATCATTCCAATGATGCCATAGACCATGGTATACCCGATTGCTATCAGAGCGTACGTACTACCTATCGTAATCCCGTTAAGTAGTTGTTGTATAAAGTAAAATCCAGCTTCCCCCATGAAATACACCTCTTTATTATTCTTTTCATGTCTAACTATTTATTAGTATTAAGTACTGTTTTCATACACCGTTGCCAATATATTGCCAACGCTATGCTATGATTGACAACGTCGTTGGCATTCGTTGGCATTTTTATTTTCCAGATCCCCTATAAGCCATAAGAATAAAGGGATGTAGCGAATATGATCACTGCCAATGCCAACGATATGCACTACAGCATCCAATGCCAAGGATTTGTGGCAACTATACACAGATAATTAATCAGCGAGTAGTACTATAGTGGGGCTTTATGGCTATTGATATCTCAAAAGAACGACAAGACAAAACGATCATCTATATCGCTTCTGTACGGTTAAGAAAAAAACATCCATCCTTTAGTCGGTTTGAACGCAGACGATTTACCGAGAAAGTCCGGGCTACTGAATGGGCCTCAAAACGTGAGCGAGAGTTTCTTAATGAGTTTGAAAATATACTGCTAGGCAACCCAATGCCGGAACCGGTTGAAGATGTCACTTTGGAGGAATACATTAATCGTTTGATTAAGTATGTTAATAGAAAGGGCATTACCGATTTTAAAAAAAATGACTGGTCATGTATTAAAAAGTGGCGGAAGTTTCCCATTGCGAAAATACATTCAAGCAACCTGACGTCACAGCACTTTATTAAACACTTTGAAACACGCATCACGGTTGATGGTGTAACACCTGCAACCAATCATCGGGATCTTGCCGCATTGACAAATGCACTGGCATGGAAAGACAGAATTGAATGCCCATTTAATAGCGAGATGCTTACCGATGAATTCAGAAAATCTATCTTTAAGCAAAAACTGACTGGCAAATCACGCCATCGTGACTACAGACCAAGTGAGAACGAATTTACTTTAATCTATAAGTATTGCTTAAAACGTGACCACCACCCATTATCGGAAATCAAATACCGCCACTTAATGTTGTTTGCCGTTTACAGCACATTCAGACTTGACGAAATATGCAACCTGACCTGGTCAAATTTCAACCATGATACGGGTCGAATTATCGTTGAAGATCGAAAGGATCCAAACTCAAAAATGGGAAACACGCATAACATCAAACTTCCTGATGAATGTATTGAGATCATCAATATGCAGAAACGCAATCCGGAGGAAGACAGGATATTCCCATTTAACTCTGCTTCGGTTTCTAATAAATTTTGTGAAATGACGAAAAATTTAGGTGTTCCCGATGTTACCTTTCACTCATTCAGACACGATGGTATTTCACGCTGGTTTGAACAGGGAAAAACGATACCCCAGGTTGCCCACCTTTCTGGTCATGTTAACTGGAACAATTTGAGGAGATACACCCATCTGCATGAAACAGAAGTTGTCGACCTGCTGTCTATCTGCATGAAACTGGAAAAGGAATATAAAGAACAGAGGATTCAGGAACTAATGGATGGGTAGGCGGGGGGAATCCCCCCTCACTGATTTAAGATTTCCCAGTCGTTTCGATGGGCTTGATATTGACGATCCAGGTACTCTGCCAAGTCACTTACTTTAACCAGATAGGGCGACTTCTGACTGCGACTTCCCCTCATGACCGGGATGGGGAGCTGCCCTTTTGCAGCCATGTTTCTGGCTTGCTTTTCTCCCAGGTTAAAAAACTCCTGACAAACCTGTTCAAGTGGCACAAATGCCTTATTGTACTGAGCCAGTAGTGCAAATTCGGTATTCATATTTATCTCCCCTGCCATCAAAAGAACTTCAAAATGTCATAACCCAATACGGGTTGTGCATTACTGGTGGTTAGTCGTTTACTGTTCCGGCTATGGAAGGTGACTTCGGTAGGGTCGTACATCAGTCCGTACTGCCAGCCACGGTCGGTAAGCAGGTACTTGCCTTTTTTTCCCTGCCCGGTCCATTTGATGATCCGGAGTTTTTCCAGCACTTCCACAACGTGCTGACGGCTTCGGCCAATAAACTCACCCAGCTCTACCAGGGAGAAGTAATCGTCCAGTTCGTAGCGATTGCGTTTCCGCTTTTGCTTTCTTGGTACCGGCTGTTCATCGGTTTCTGAACCAAACACCACTGGATCCTTCTGCCGGGCTTCCTGCTCGATAGAACAATGTATTGACGGTGGGTCTTCTGCAGGAGTGGGCTTAAGACGACCCAGTACGGACTGGAACCATTTCACCTGCTTTACCGGTGTTCCGCTGTTGTGGGATTTACCGGTATCAAGGATTTCACAATAGGGTTGCCCATACTCGGTGGGCACCCACTGGTTTTCTAATTTGATTTGCAGGCTGGCGGCTTCCAGCAACTTATTCACTTGTCGTGGATCCTGCGCGGGGGTCATCATCTGGCCGAGCTGGGTAGGCGTGAAGGTCATAGCCTGAACAGGGGCAACCAGCTGTTTTTGCCCCATGGCTTCCAGTGGTGAGAAACCGATCTGGCTTTTCAGCATCCGATCAGCTGATAGCAATTTTTGATTGCCGGTAAAACCCAGGGCTTCTGCCAGGGCAACGGCACTTCGGGTGGAGGCGATGTTTTTCTCAAGCTGGAGATGTGGGTCAACAGGTAATGTTGATTCGTTGAGCTGGATCATGGGAGCAGCTTGACCTGATTCCAGCTTATGCCAGCGCCCAATAACTGCAGCCCGTCGTTTCACGTCATAACCGGTAATCAGGACTTCGCATTCAAACCTTGGCAAGTTGTATTGGGTGTATTCCTGACCATTCTGGGGGTTGATATAGGTGTCCCCAAACTTGGGGAGACTCCATTCCATCTGTTCACACATGACTTTTATGTCACGAATAACATGGTCGTGTCGCTTACCGGTGATCTCGGCAATCTCTCGGCTGGACATGGTTTCGGGCTGGTCATTTTTCATTCTCGCCCTGGCATTGGTCACAACATGGGTAGTGACTTCATCACTGGCTGCTCTGCCCTCCTCTGTCATCGATGAGAAATTGAATGGGTCGTTGTTCTGCTGGGTGCTATCCATGCTTTACGGTCCTTATAGTTTTGTTTTATTCGCCAGGATATGGCCGCTCAATGGAGAGTGCTTCCCTCATTCCCGGGCATATCAATGGCCGGGCACAACGGGTTATAGGATTGGTGCAGATCGTTAGCCTCCTGAAGCAGGTAGGCTGAGATAATCATGCTCTGTGCATGAACCTCGTCGTCATCGACAATGGTGATAGCGGTCAGTGCCTGAATAAGCACTTGTCTCAGGCAATCGTAACAGGGCAATTTTTTGGCTGGGTCGTTGACGACTTCGACGGCCTGCTGTTGCTTCTTGCGCCGTAGTTTGAGCAGTTTCTCTGCCTCGTCGTATTGCCCGGTTCTTTTCAGGTGGGCAATTTCCAAACCAAGGCATAGGTGGTCCAGTGTGAGTTTTGGCATCCTTGCCTCCGGTCAGAATGGGATTGAACTGTCGTATTGGTCGTAATGGTCTTGCTGCTGTGGCGCAGGCTGGCTGCCATTGTGAGTATTGGCATACTGGTTTTGCTGCTGAACTGGCTGCTGATACTGCTGGCCACCAGCCTGACGACCATCCAGCATATTCATCACACCACCAAAACCGTTCACCACAACTTCTGTGGTGTAGCGATTCTGGCCTGTATTTGGATCCTGCCATTTGCGGGTCTGCAGCTTGCCCTCGATATAGAGCTTGCTGCCCTTCTT
The DNA here is from genome assembly GCF_002864045.1 of Endozoicomonas acroporae. Taxonomy (GTDB): domain Bacteria; phylum Pseudomonadota; class Gammaproteobacteria; order Pseudomonadales; family Endozoicomonadaceae; genus Endozoicomonas; species Endozoicomonas acroporae. The sequence goes on along the minus strand of NZ_PJPV01000044.1, from coordinate 10,751 downwards.
CACAAATTGCTGGGCGATTTCAGCCAACTTGCCGAAGATGACAATCCGGTGCCATTCGGTTTTTTCCTGCTTCTGGCCCTGCTGGTCCTTCCATTGTTCAGCTGTTGCGAGGCTGAGATTGGCCACAGCCTGACCGCCCTGGGTAAACCGGATGTCGGGGTCCTGCCCGACATTACCGATAAGGATGACTTTGTTGATGCCGTTAGCCATGGTTATGCCTCTTTCAGTTTGAGTTGTGTGGCTGGGGTCAGCAGTCCGCTGCGACGGATCACCACCTGAACACCGTATTCATTGCCGTGGCGGTCATAGCGGAAGCTATCCATAACGGACGTACCGACCATTTTTTCCACTGTTTTAACTGTGCTGGCGAGAATCAGCTCTTTCTGTTCTTCTGGTGCGTAGAGCAGGTCCTGCTGGTCTTCTTTTTTTTCCGGAGCAGGTTTTTCAGGGGCCGGGGCGGACTCATTGGCGGGAAGGTTCTTCCGGCTTTCCTGATTGAGGCGCATTTCAATAATGGCCATCAGGTCCAGTTGGTCTTTGTGGAGCAGCAGATCCAGATCGGGAAACAGGTAGTCCTTGCCAATAGCCAGCTTGTTATAAACCGCCAGATTTTTTTCCAGGGCAGCAGCCTGCCGCTTCAGTTCGATCCGAGCCTCAGCCAGTCGGTCATTAATGGCTGACTGCATTTTCTCGGTTTTCTTTTTACCCTTGATGACCTCCTGAAAGTCTGCTGCCGCAGCGACTTGTGGGACAAAGGCCGGATGCAAGGTCTTGTTGATGGCCTGACGGTCTTCTTCCAGGGCCGTGATTGCTGCCAGAACCATGGAGTCCTTGAGGTGTTTCTTATTGTTGGTGATCTGGTTTTTCAATGAGGTGCGCTTGCTTTTGATTTGCTTTTGCAGGCGGTCAATGGTGTCAAACAGGCTGGCAATGTCCGGTACTTGCGACAGGGCCATTGCTTTTCCGGCTTTCAGTTTGTCCTCGGTGTCGTTTAGAAAAGCCACTGCGGTTTCGGCATCGGCAAAGTCCTGGTCAGAAACCAGCTCTGATTTGATGGCTTTGACGGTGTTGCTGATTTGCTCTTCCAGTGCTGGCAGGTTGGATTGGTTTACCTGACCACTGATGTTGATGGACACCACTGAGCAATGACTGATGAGTTCCCCCTTAAGTACCGGCTTTGGCGCGACCGGTGTGAAACTTTCCAAATCCGCCTGAAATTGCTGCCATCCGGCGATCAGGGCTGCACGACGATGTTCCTGAGATTCGTAATAGACGTGGCGCAGGTTGGCAGCGGAACCATCGGAACAGACAAACAATACCCGTTCGGCACCGCTGACCAGTAACTGTTGTTCCAACTGCCAGTAGTAGGCGGGTTCAATACCCTCGCCCTCAATCTGGGCAACCAGCTTCTCATTCCAGAGCTTGTGCTCGAACACCAGGGTATTGTCAAAGGTGATGCCATCAAAACTGGCCAGCAGGGGCAAACCATCAATCGTGACCGTTCCCGTGGTAGGAAACAGTGGACGGCCGGCGATGGCATCTGCCAATGGTCGTACACTTTCTTCTGCCGCGTGGCCTTCATCAAACTTCTTCTGCTGGAACTCGGTAACTTCCGGCACGCTACCGGTTTTCTTCTGGTGCAGTAACTGGTCACGGGTGGTAAACGGACTGTCGCCCATCATGGCCGGTGCTTCACTGGCAGTGAAATAGTTCTGGCGCAGGGTTAGCCATTCAGGGCTGCCCTGTTCAACGGTATGCTCTTTCATTATTTTTCCTCTGGCACGAAGCTCTGCAGTTGTTTGATTTGCTGGGGGGATAACGGGGCTCTAGTGGCAATTTTTTGCGCTACTTTTTCGACGGTCCATTTACCGCTGGCAATGGCGGACTGGTAATCGGGCAGGAACTTTTGGAAGTCTTCATCCGGGTAATAGTCAACCATGGGCGTACTTTCACCCTCGATAACATCAATGACGTTACCCTCGTTTTTATTAATGGTGGCCACGGTTTCCTGGAACCGCTGGGCACTGCTGGCAGAAGGCCACTGTTTGCTGGCTCGCTTGATAATGGCTTTTTTGGCCATTTCTTCGTACCAGCTATTCCAGACGGTCTGGGTTTTGGCGGCTGCCTTGATCTTGTCAATCTCTGCCCGGCTCATCACATCGGCCAGTACGTCACCGCTGGCGGTTTTGGCGATGCAGTAGACGCCCACCACCTCACCACGGTCGGTGGCAAAAGGATTCATCAGGTGGTTGGGTTCCTTGCAGGGACCGAGATAGTCAAAGCGATCTTTTTCCCGGACGATTTTCGCCCGTACCCATTGAATGGCGCCACTATCAATGGCCACCTTGCATAACCCTTTAAAACTGATGCGAAGCTGGCAGATGCTCTGGCAGGTCTGCTTGTTATATTCCGGCACCAGGTAAGCCAGTCCGTTGGCCGGGTTCAGGGTCAGGCCGCAGGTGGCCACATTAATGATGGCGTTCTGGATGCTTTGCGGACTGCATTTCTGCAGGGACGGATTCTTTTGAAACGCCTCCAAGGCAAACTGGCTCTCTTCCGCCCAATGCACCAGCTTTTCCCGCATGGCGATTTTGACGAAGGTCTTTTGCTGGGCACCAATAATGGTTTCGTTGAGGGATGAGGTATCAGCTTGCATGGCGAAGAGCCTCATCCCGTTGAATGCGATCCTGCAAAGCGGAAATTACGTCCACCAGTTCTCGAATCAGGTTGTTAAGGTCGGTCAGGTGGCTGCTCATTTCGTTTTCCAAACGCCAGGGCGTTATCTCTTTCTCAATAAGCGTCTGCAGTTGTGTTTGCGGAGTGTCTACAAAGATCACCTGGCATAAACGACGGATCAGGTTGTTCATACGGTGCAGGTGGTAGACAAAACCGTTGAATGCCAGCCATTCACTGATGGTTTTCTCAATACAATCCTCAAGGCGGTTTACTTCAGCGTTTTCATTAACCACGGCAATAACCTCGCTTGCTCGCATAGTTGATGATGTCCCAGCCGGAAAGGCGGGAGTTTTCGTCGTTGCAGTCAGATACCAGCTGCTTCACAGCCAGCCAGCGGTAACCCTGCATGGGATGGAATTCTTCGGTGGTGAGAAATTTTACGAACGTGGTGAGGGTCAGCACGCCGAACCCATTCACCCGGAAGGACAAACCGCTTTCAAGTTGGGTCTGGAATCCGGTTTCAATCCGGTCAAGCTCGGACTCCACATAAGTTTCAAAGGCTTCTGAGGTGTCCATGGCAGACAGGTGCCGATTCAGGTCAGTGGTTACTGCGTCCATTTTGGCTCCGTTGTTTTTTTATTAATGGTTAATTTATTTATATATAGGGATAGCAATTCCACAAACATAAATCTTATGATCTATTTATATTAGATTTCAGTTTTCGATTAGTTATTTCTATAAATCTGCTATAACCAGGTATTTCAGGGGGGGCAAAGGGGATGCATAGGGAAAGGGAAGAGATCCGGAGCTGGATTGCCAAGCTACCTGAGGTTTTACAAAAAGGGATTGCAGGCAATACAAAAGTGATAAGTGCTGCTGTACTGGTCAATGCCGTGCCCATGGGCAAGGCACGACCCCGCTTTACCCGGAAGGGCCGCTGTTATACGCCGAAAACGACACAACAGGCCGAGCAACAAGTGCAACAGGCAGGGCGGCAATGGCACCGGGGTGAACCTCTGACAGGATCACTTGGGGTGGAGATTGTGGCGGTCAGTGCGGTGCCAGCAAGCTGGTCACAGAAGAAGCGGGCAGAGGCGTTGGCGGGTGTTATCCGGCCAGCGGTGAAGCCGGATTTTGATAATGTGGCCAAACTCTATTGCGATGCCCTGAATGGCATTGTCTGGCAGGATGACAAACAGATTGTCGATGGCCGCTGCATCAAGTGCTACGGCCAAAAGTCCGGGGTGTTAATCTGGTGCTGGGCGTTATAGCAGTGATTTGCTAAAACCTACCGCCGTTCCACGGTATATCTCAGTGATTGGCCCTTCATGGGTCAGGTGCAGATTGTGGTAGAGGGGATTGATGATCCGCAAGTGATGCAGGTTGTCATTAATACGCTTCCACAACCGCAGGGTGGTAATCCCCTCATGCTCAATCAGTATGATATTGCCCGGTTTCGGTTGGTGATCCACGTCGATCTGCACACGACTCCCCTCCGGGATGTGCATTTTTTCCGCATTCGTGGGGTCAATCATGGTGTCATTATCCAACAACACGACAAAGCTATTCTGACTTTCTGACTCGATGATACGAATGCCGGGGTTTTTCTGAATTATGCGTTCTTTGCTTTCGAGTTCTGCCAGGTATGCCTCTACATCCTCAAAAGTTATTTCTGCCAAATGGCTGGAATCCATGGTTTCTTCACCGGTTTCCAGCCAGCTTAATGAGACCTGAAGGGCTTTGGCCATGGCCATTTTCTGTTCCAGCTTGGGTTCCCTGGCACCGTTCATCCACAGGGAGACACTGGACGTACTCCATCCGGTAATCTCGGCAATACGTACATCCGTCAGCTTTAATTCTTTGGCTCGTTCTCTGGCACGTTCAGACCAATGTTTAGCGTTCACTGTGAAAAGTCCATTATCAGCAGATTGTGTGTCTTTAAAAGTATCACGAATAGATTCTACGAAAAGATAACGCAGACCGGGAAAAGCGGAGTCAACCCTCATAAATTCCACGTTCGTGGATTTTTTATTGCATTAACCATGACGATAGTAAATATTAATACTTCAAAACAATAAAACCATGGAAGGAAACGTCATGATCGACGATTCAATACCAAAACACTGGTATGAGCTACCCTGGCCAATCAAGGGTTATGACCCCCACTTCGAAATGTCCCATGACCTCTACGATGAGCTGGTGAGGACCTACCCCAGCATCAATGTGGAGCAAGAGCTGATCAATGCTTATGCCTATATGAAGGAACGGTTCCCCGGATGCGACGAGGGCCAGTTTACCCGATTTATCACTAACTGGATGGAGAAAAACGAGAAGGTTAAGCGGAAGACTAACCGTTGGTTTGGGAGACAGCCATGAGCAGGTTGACAGCCATGAGCAGGTTGATACCCATAAGCAGGGGGAAGTCATGAAAGCATTCGGCAAGATCGAGAGCCGGTTTTGGGACAGTTTGCGCCATGAGCAGGTCAGCGATCAGGGTAAGTTGCTGGCGGCTTACCTGTTGACCTGCAAACACGGCAATATGCTGGGGATTTTTAGTCTGCCACCGGCGTACATCATGGGAGACCTTGGCTGGGATGCGTCGTTAGTGTCACGAACACTTCACGAACTGGTCACGAACGAGTTCCTAACTACCGCCGAAGACCATGATTACCTCTGCATCAACAAATTTATGGACCACAACAAGACCGATAACGTGGCACAGATGGATGCACGGTTACGTCTGTTTCTGGATCTGCCCCGCACCCTGCCCCGCACTCTGCCCCCTGTTATGGCCATCGTTGAGCAGGAATTGCTGAAAGCCAGTAATTACAAGGCTTCCAAGGATACCCCGGGGCTGATTGAACAGGTTCGTGAATGGTTCGGAAACGGTTCGTCAAAAGTTCGCCTAGAGAATAAGAGAAATAGAGAAATAGAGAACTGTTTAAAAACTAATGGTACATCCGACGATGTACCCGGTCAGTCAGACGTTGCCCCCGCAGCACCAGAGTTCCCCGACCACTTTGAGCAATGGTGGTCACAGTACCCGAAGCGGGAAGGTCGCAAAGGACATAAGCGACAGTCTTACGGTAAGTACAAGACCAGGATCAGGGAAGGTGTCAGCCAGGAAGTCATGCTCGACAACGTAATGCGCTATGCCAGCTACTGCGATCAGACCGGCAAGACAGGCACCGAGTACGTGATGCAGACCCTGACCTACCTGAACGACCCTGACAACATAATCAGCAAGTGGATTGTGAACCATGAAAACCGGCAAGGAACTGCTGAAAAATCCAGCCTCATTGATCAAGTCTACCAAGCGAACAAGCACCTCTACGAACCAGCACACGACACTGGCTATCACCCCGAGAATGATAGCGGACCTGTTTGGAACCATGACGGGCATATTCGGGGCGAAGTGGACACGGGAGCACGGACTGGCGGACAGGACGGGGCAGTGGCTGGAAACCCTGAAGGACTTGCACCCCAACCAGTTGGCGATGGGGACTAACCGGGTTCGGTTAGGGGGTAAGGACTGGCCTCCCACGGCTCCGGAGTTTCGCAAGCTGTGTCAGCCGCTGCCAGAGGAATTGGGATTGCCCACGTTGGCCAAAGCCTGGCATGAAGCCAATGAGTTTGCCGATCAGACCAATCGCCACGAGTGGAGTCACCGAGCGGTGTATCTGGCCGGGTATGCCGCTGGTTGGTATGAGCTGAGGAATGCCGGTACCGCTGATGAGTGTCGGGAGGTGAAGCGCCGGTTTGGAGCGGCCTACCAGAAGCAGGTTAACCGTGTATGTCAGGGTTTACCTCTGGAAGACCAGCTATCCATTGAGTATCAGTTTGATCCGTCCACCCATTCGGATCAGTTGCAGCGGGACACCATGGAGGAACAGGGCATTGACCCTCTGGATGGCGAGGGAGCCAGGGCAAAGCTGCAGGGAATGTATAGATGAATGAGCTAAGGGATGGCGTGATGCTGGCGGTAGTCTGGGTCTCGTTGGTGATGATGGGCTGCTGGATTTTTGTGGAAGCGATCTGATGGGGGCTGAACTGGAACTGGTTCGCAGCTATCAGCCACAGCCGATTTTGCTGCCGGTGTCGGCTAACGATGAAGCGTTCATTCTCAAACTGAAGCCGGGGCAGATGCTCAGTGCTGAGTTTCGCAAAACTCGTAATGGACTGTTCCATCGCAAGTTTATGAAGCTCTGCACTCTGGCTTATCAGGTGTTTGAAGAGTTACCACAGGCACCGGTGAGGATTGCCGGTTCCAATCAGTGGGTCACACCGGCGCCAGATTTCGATGAGTTCCGTTATTGGGCCATGGTCAAGGCTGGATTTTATGACGTGTTTGGTTATCCGGATGGCAAGGTGCGTGTACGGGCCAGAAGTGTTGCTTTCCGGAATATGGATCAGGTGGAGTTTGAGAAGGTGTACTCAGCGGTGCTGGATGTGTTTCTCCACTATGTGCTAAGCCCAAAGCGTGGCTGGAGTCGTGAGCAAGTGGATCAGCTGGTTGAGCAGTTTATCCACTATGACGAATAGGTGACGGATGACCAGGGAAGAAAGGGACTATATGACAGCTGTTGCGCAACTGGGTTGCATTGCCTGTCGGTTAAATGGATTTTCTGGTGTGCCGGCCGAGGTTCACCATCAACGCAGTGGTACCGGAGCAGGAAGGCGGGCCAGTCATTTTGACACGATGCCGTTATGTCCTGGTCATCACCGGTTTTATCCCGATGCCATACACGTTAATGCTCGATTGTTTGTGAAAAGGTATGGCTCGGAAGCAGAGCTGGTCAGACGTACCCGTGATGAGGTGCAGCGTTATCGACAAACCTTTGTGGGTTATACCGGAGTCTGAAGATGCTGTTTTGCCACGGATCGAAGTACACACAAGAACAACCCTTGAATAAGGAGAATGCCATGTACTTTGGTTTGGAGTCGGCGTTGATGCGGATATTTGGCACACCGGAACTGTTGGTGAAAACCGCCAGCTGGCAGCGGGAAATCAACGCGGGTTATCGCAAGACAGCCGTTGCATCAGAGTATCGCAGTACCAGAGATGAAAGACTGGGTGATGATGGTATCCGTAAGGGAGATCTTCGGGAAAGGATGCAGCCGGAACTCTTTGCCATCCTGACGATTCGCTATGACGATAACCAGGCGAATCGTTCCAGTGCATGGTTACGGGTTACCCATCTTTTCAGGGTTGATGAGCGGATTCCCAAAGCCATTCGCAAGAATCCAGTGATGCTTGCTCTCTATCTGATGTGGTTATTGCAGCATCCTGATATGCAGCAGAAGAGAGGCAAGGTAGAGATTACTGGAAAAAGCCGTAAGACACTTTATCGCTGGCGTGTTGCCTGTGAAGCAGTGTGCAACGAATGGATCAGGTTGGCTGAGGATCAGGCAGAGGAATTATTAGAAGAGGCAGGAGCCATTAAATATGAAAACTGAAACGATCGACAAACTGTTTCTGGAGCTGAGCCAGGTCACTACCGCCACCACAGAAAAGGAGCTGTCGTTACAGAAACTGATGAAGCAGGCATTTATGGCTGGTTACGAGGTGGGAAGGTCACCTCTGAAAAATAAGGTGAGTATTGATGATGAGTGGCTGCGGTTTGTGAGATGGCATGAACTGGAGAATATTGCGCTGTCTACAGAGGCTTGACTAAAAATGACCCACAAAGTACGGTAAAAGCTCATGCTGGGAAAGTTCCCGAAAACTTGATTCCCACTGCTTGAATCTTTCAAAGAAACCCGGCCCTCGTTGCCGGGTTTTCTTTTTTTATCCCTCCAAACTGAACCACTATAAAAAAGGGGCTTCATGTTTCACTTTTCCGCTTCGTCCAGGCGACATCTGTCGACTTGTGATGAGCGGCTTCAGCGCGTCTTCAATAAAGTGATTGAGCATTATGACTGCACGATTATTTGTGGCCATCGGAATGAGGCTGCCCAGACGCTGGCGTTTGAAAGTGGTAAGTCGGAATTGCAATGGCCAGACAGTAATCACAACGAGCTGCCCAGTAAGGCGGTGGATGTGATGGCTTATCCCATTAATTGGTTTGATTATCAGAGGTCTGCACACTTTGCCGGGTATGTGTTGGGTGTGGCGGAAGGGATGGGCATTAAACTTCGTTGGGGTGGTGACTGGGACCGGGATGGTGAAATCAAGGATCACCGATTTAAGGATTACCCGCACTTTGAGCTGGTGGACGATGATTAATCTGAATCCAATGGCAGGAATAGCCAAAGCACTGATGGGTGGTCTGGATGGCTTGTTTACCTCTGATGAAGAACGTGCCAAAGCTGAACTTTCATTGAATCACCAGTTGCAGCAGCCTCATATCCTGCAGGCATTGGCCAACATTGAAGAAGCAAAACATACATCGGTATTTGTTTCTGGCTGGCGTCCTGCTCTTGGTTGGCTCTGTGTGTTGATTCTTGCCTGGACCTGGATTGTTCGTGATCTGGTTATCATCGGCTTGATGCTTGTGGATAAATCCGAAGTGGTTCAACAGTTACCCACAGCGGATACCAGTACGGTAATTACTTTACTGCTGTGTTTACTGGGATTAGGTGGTGCCCGAACCATTGAAAAGCTTAAGGGCGTGGCAAGGAGATAGTTATGGGTGATGAAGACCGCTTCAATCGCATTGAGCAGAAGCTGGACGGCATCACCCAGATCCTGCAGACCTTGGCTAAACACGATGAACGGATGGTGAACCTGGCGCTGAGGGAAAAGCGCAGTGAAGAACGGCTGGACACCATTGAGAAAGCCGTGCTCAAAAACTCTACCATCAGCAGTGTGATTCAATGGATCGCCGCCACCACTACCGCAGGCATCATAGCCTTTGCCATCAAACAGTTATTCTGACCATGGCCAACCACAGCAAATACAAGCAGAAAATGTGTGATCAGGTGAAGGAGTTGATGAGCACCGGTTTAAGTCGGAAAGCCACGGCAACAGAAATGGGGATCAGCTATAACACGTTTCTGTCGTACATTGATAAGTATGAAGAATTTGCTGAAGCCGTAGCTCAGGCAGATGTGCTGGCGGAGGTGTTCTGGGAAGAAAAATACATGCAGGGAGCATTAGGGCTTAACAAGGATGTTTCCCCGGCCATGCTGATTATGTATATGAAAAACCGTTACCACTGGCGGGATCGTCATGAGCAAACTGTGGTAGCGGAAAAGATACCGACACTGGACGAATGGCTGGAAGAAAAGGACGGGTAAAGCCAGCCAAAGAACGGCTGCTCACCGAGTTTACGTTCTACGCCAGCAAGTGCCTGAAGATCCGCACCAAGAATGCCAGGGTGATTCCCTTTCAGCTGAACAAGGCTCAGCTCTACCTGGATAGCCGGATCGAGGATCAACGCCAACGCACCGGCAAGGTAAGAATTGTGGTGCTTAAGGGCAGACAACAGGGCTGTTCCACCTATACTGAAGGCCGCTTTTACTGGCTGGTGAGCAACCGCAAGGGATTACGTGCTTATATCCTGACCCATGAAGCAGATGCCACCGCCAATCTGTTTGATATGGTGCAGCGGTATCACGAAAATCAGCCACCGTTTACCCAGAGGGAACTGAAGAATAAAAGCTCCAAACTGTTGGAGTTTTACCATGATTCCGGGTATCGGGTGGGCACCGCTGGCAATAAGGGAGCAGGTCGATCATCTACGGCACAGCTGTTTCATGGATCAGAAGTGGCATTCTGGCCCAATGCGGATGAGCACCTGGCGGGCGTATTACAGGCAGTACCCAATGAAAACAATACTGAGGTCATTCTGGAGAGCACTGCTAACGGCGTCGGTGGTGTGTTTTATGATTATGTTATGGACGCTGATGCTGGGCGCGGTGATTTTGAACTGGTGTTTATACCTTGGTTCTGGCAGGACGAATACCGTGCCGAAGTCCCCGCCGACTTCACGACAGATGCCGACGAAAGATACCTGAAGCTGACTTATGAGCTGGATGATGAACAGCTCCAGTGGCGGCGACAAAAAATCTACGAGCTGAAGTCTGAAGATAAATTTGGCTCCTCGTCCTTTAGTGTGGATTTCCTTATGAAA
>NZ_PJPV01000043.1 GCF_002864045.1 Endozoicomonas acroporae | reverse complement strand
AGGGGCGTAAGTAGTTGGCCAAATGGAATCGTATATTTCTGGCTAAGTGGGCAGTTACTATGCAAGGCGCAACGTAGGGAGCATAGCCGTAGCTATGTGACCGGAGTTGCAACGCCGCAGAGTGACTGCCCACTTAGTCAGAAATATATGATTTCATTTGGTTAACTACTTATGTCTATTGTTGGTCCACGGCCGCATGCTCTGGAGCATAATGAATATTACAAGGACCTGGTGGAGTCTTATATGATGCGCCACAAGGTGAAGCCGGGAATTACCGGTCTGGCCCAGGTACGGGGCTTCCGGGGTGAAACCGATACGCTGGAGAAGATGCAGCGTGGGGTTGAGTGCGACCTTGAATACATTAATAACTGGTCGCTCTGGCTGGATATTCGTATTATCTTCGCCACCATGTTCAAGGGGTTTGTGAATCCCAATGCTTATTGATCCACTTTTTAAAATCATGAAGATCACACAGTGCACAAAGAAAAAAACTGTCTTTTACTTTGCCGTAAAAAACTGAGCCGTGGCATGGTGGTTCTTTTTGTCAGCCTGTTGGTGATTGATACTGCGATTGTCAGCCAGTGGTTTGGTCTGGAAAAGGTGGTTGAGCGGATTGAGCAGACCTCTATGGAGCGAGAGACCCGACCCAATGTGTCTGAAGTGACGCTAACCGCTATTGGTGATTATTCGTTGACCGGTTCAGGGGCAGGCAGTTTCTATACGACGCTGCCTTTTTATCACGATGGCAGTTGGAAAGGGTTTTACGATCTGGCCCATAACGATTTTCTGCAGTTCCCACTGGAGTTTGGCGTACCGGTTTTCCTGGTGCTGGTAGTGCTGGCTTTCTGGCTATCGGTTCAAGCCATGAGGTTGCGAAGGAACCGGTTGGTGATTGGTATGGGGTTTTCTGCGTTTATGGGGATGCTGGCGATTATGATTCACTCATCCGTAGACTTTTATCTGCAGATCCCAGCGAATGTGGTGTATTTTGTTGCCTTGATGGCGCTGGCTGTTCTGGCCATACACATGCCTTCTAATAGGCACAGGTCATCTACCGTCAAGGGTAACGGCTGACTTGCAGGCAGTTGTTTTGCAGAAGAAACTCTCTTGATATATCAATGATCGCCAGGTTCTTCAGGGTATTGGTACCCAGCAGGATCTGGTGTCTAAACCGGGAGCGAGAGGTCAGGCTGAAGTCGGTGCGGGTTTCGACCGGACCAAGACGTATGGTTGCTTCAATTACCGGACGTTTTTGTGGGGTTCCATGGTGGGTCTGCACCCGGGCGAAGCGCTTCAGAGGCTTGGTCATTTTTACCAGTTTGCGTTTGTCGCTGGTGGTAGGAACCTTAAAGTGTACCCATAGTGAGCCGTTGGTGTGCTTCCTGATTTTGATGTCTCTGGCATCCATGGAGGAAAGGGTGGAGCCGGAGTCAATCAACGCATTGATTCGGGTGGAGAATTCATCGATCTGGTCAACCCTTTCCTGCAGACCAAAGAGATAACGGTCACCGGTCTGGCATTGATGTTGATAAGGCGGGGGTTCTGCGGTTACCAGTGCGCTTGGTATGAATACCAGTGCCAGAATGGCACAAAAGATCAGGCCTGAAAATCGGGCGGAAAACAACATTACTTCCTCCATGAAGGTACTGCACAACTGAATCCTTCTCTTTATATTTGTAGCTGTTGACGATAGATTGAGCCTCTTTAATGAGAACGGCTGGTATTTGTTGACGGTTTAACGACGGGTTATCTTCTGACCTCGGGGAGGCTCCTGTGGATTGCCAATATTCTGTTATTTGAGGATGTAGACTCTTGAAAAAGTGGGTGCCAGGGTGGGACATTCCCCTGATTATGGTGATTCTGGCCGCTGAAGTTCTGCTGATTAATACCCTTTCCGGGCCAGATAATGTGCCATTGAGCCTGAGTATTGTGGATGCTGTCAGCAGTATTGCCTTTGTGTTTACCTATTTTCATGCTCCTGTGCCTGTTGCGTTTTTTCTGACCGGAGCTATGTTGCTTGTTCCAGCGTGCTTGCTGGCCTTGCTGATTCGTCGATTGATGTTTAGGCGCTGACGGTCTGCCTGTTACTTAATGATTGATCTAATTAAATGATTGATATCCACAACCATATAATTCCCGGTATTGATGATGGGGCTGACAGTCTGGAGCAGGCACTGGCCATGCTGGCACTGGCCCAGGCGGATGGCATCCGGAAGCTGGTGTGCACACCCCATATGCACCCTGGCCGGTTTGATAATGATTTGGGTTCCATTGGTCCGATGTTCGAAGGGTTTAAAAAGCAAGCCAGGGCAGCGGGTTTTTCGATTCAGCTGGCGATGGCAGCAGAGGTGCGTTTCAGCGATGAAATGATGTTTCAGTTACGCAGGAATGAAATCCCGATGATTGGTCAATGGGATGGTTTCCAGTGTCTGTTACTGGAAATGCCCCATCAACGAATTCCCGTGGGGATGGAGCAGATGCTGGACTGGCTTTATAAAAGAGAGATAAGGGTAGTGATTGCCCACCCTGAGCGAAATAAAGAGCTGATGTCTTACCCTGAACGTGTACTGCCGTTAGTGGAGCGGGGGGCGTTGCTGCAGCTGACAGCGGGTTCGGTTGCCGGTCGGTTTGGCGAAAGGGCAGAGACTACTGCCCGCTGGTTTGTGGACCAGGAGCTGGTTCAGTTTGTGGCTTCGGATGCCCACCATCCGGTTCGTCGGCCGTCGGCCATGGCGCTGGCGGCAGAGACTCTCAACCAATGGGTTGGCAGCGATCAGTGTGCATTGCTGACAACGGTAAATCCGGATAAGTTAACGCAGTGCCTTTTTGGTGATGCCTTATGAAACGTTCTCTATCCTGGCATCGCGGTTTGCTGATGTTGCCGGTTGTTCTGGTGCTATGTCTGGTGATTTTTCAGGCCTTTACCCTGTTGCGTTCAGAAGTCGGTCGTTACCAAACCGAGCTGTTTCTGGATCATTGGCAACAGAAGACAGCAGCCAGCAAGAGTTTTGTGGTGAAGCCTGCTGAACTGAACATTGGCATAGGGTGTTGATGGTGCTATACGACAAATGACAGATAATCCTGCCCTGTATGTTTTGAAGGCACGGGTGCTTGAGCGGGGCAGGCTATCCGGTATTGATATAGAGAATAATGCGGAGTTGGATGCCTGGCATAAAGCCATCGTTTTAAGGCCCGCCTGGCCATACAGCTGGAGTGATTATGCCCGGGCCCGCTCGCAGTACTCTCTGATCGACCGGTCGTTTACAGCGGCATTACTGCGTGCCAGCAAGCTTGGGCCATGGGAGCCTCGTGTCCTGGAAAACAGCGCGTTATTCAGTTTTCACTACCAGGGCTGGTTGAGTGATGGGCTGCAGGCAGCACTGGATAACAGTTATCAGAAGCTGGTGAAGGCTTATCCACACAGTGCCCGGAAGATCGTAAGGCAATATCAGTGATATTGTTTATCTGCAGGTTTTGTACGAACGCCAGAGACGGCGGAAATGCCGGTAATGCAGGAGCAATTATCAGTAACTCTGTAGTTCAACATATATAGGCTTTCCCTGATTTGAGCAAAAAGAATCAGAGATCTTGATGGGGGCTAAAGACTTCATAGTGAAGTCGGTCTTCAGATATTCCCCAGCCCTGCAGCACTCTTTTCACCATTGCCATATACCCTAGTGGGCCGCAGAAGTAGTAGTGTGCTCCAGCAAGGTCAATCTTAGCGCGGATCAGTTCCAGGTCCGTTCTGCCTGAATAATGCTGAGCAGAGCAATCATCGGTTGGCTCATCGTAAAACAGAATCTGTTCAATGTTGTCATTTTTCTCGGCAATATTTTCGACATGCTGACCAAAAGCATGAACCTTGCTGTTAATGGCGCTGTGAACAAAAAGAATTGGCTGGAGCGTTTTTTTTCGGGCCAGGCTGTTCAGCATGCTCAACATCGGAGTTTGACCAACACCAGCGCTGAGCAACACCACGGGTGCATCTGAACGGTGATTCAGGTGGAAGTTGCCACAGGGTGGACACAGTTGGACAATATCGCCGACTTGTACATTGTCGTGGAGGTAGTGAGAGATCATACCCTGGGTCTTTCCTTCACCCTCACGCTTTACCGAAATGCGATAGGTTCTGCCATTGGGCGCATCGGAGAGGCTGTACTGACGAATACAGCGATGTTCTGATTGTTCCGGATGCAGATAGATACCGATGTACTGCCCTGGCTGGTAGTCTGCTACCGCTAAACCATCCACTGGTTCAAAATAAAAGGAAGTGATCAGGTCGCTTTCTTTAACCTTGTGTTCCACCCTGAACTCCCTTATGCCACGCCAGCCACCGGCTAAATGTTCATTCTCCCGGTAAATCCCTTCCTCCACTTCGATGAATAGATCCGCCAGGAAACCATAGGCTTCTTTCCAGGCATTAAGTATCTCATCGGTTGCAGCCTCACCCAGGACATGGGCAACTGCTTCCAGAAGGTGCTTACCCACAATAGGATACTGTTCCGGCAAGATGTTTAAGCTGGCATGTTTATGCGCGATGCGTTGTACCGTGCTGGTCAAAGTTCCAAGGTTATCGATATTGGCGGCATAGGCATAGATGGCATTGGCCAGGGCTGCCTGCTGGCGACCGGTTTTCTGGTTAATAGTGTTGAAGGTATCCAGCAGCTCTGGATTCTGGCGGAACATCTGCTGGTAGAAGTGCCGGGTAATGGTTTCACCATGCTCTGACAGAACCGGGGCAGTGGCTTTGACGATTCGAATCGTTTGTTCACTCAGGCTCATAAGGCACCTCTGTGGTGTTCCAGTTAATGATGCATTTGAAATGCATCTAATTAAGATGCATTCTATTTGCTTCTTTTTACCATGTCTATCTTTGAATGAAACTGACAAAACACACCGACTATGCATTACGCATTCTGATATATGCAGCCGTTCAACCAGAAGGACGGTTGCTTTCTATTCAGGAAGTGGCGGATACCTATGCCATATCACGCAACCATGTGATGAAGATTGTTCAGAAACTTGGGCATGAGGGGTACCTCACCACGATTCGTGGTAAAGGAGGTGGGTTTACCCTTGCCAAGCCACCGGAAGTGATTAACCTGGGGGCACTGGTTGGGTGTATGGAAACCACCATGAAGGTGGTGGAGTGCGACCAGCCGATGTGCAGGATTTCACCCGTGTGTGCGTTGAAAGGGGTATTTGCCGACGCGGTATCGGCATTTATGGGCGTGTTGAACCGTTACACTCTGGCGGATTTGATTGAAAATAGAAGAGAGTTAATTGAGTTAATTTAGTTGACTTTTGTCGTTTTGTTTTCACTGAAAGTCAGCTGATAGTTCACTGCCTGTTCACCCGGGTCGACAATTTCCAGCCCCAGGCGGATAGGTTGTGCTTTAGGCATTTCGTCTGAGCCGGCCAGTTCACCACCGAGGTATTCCGATGGGGTAAAGGTTCGGTTAGCCACCAGTCGGCCGTTGATATCGGTAAAGGTCAGTTTCAAATCTGGAAACGGCTGTGGGTGCCTGGCTTCATTAATGATGACAGCATCTACCTGCAGGGCGTTGTTTTGATCAGGGTGGCTGCGTACCACAAGGTCAACGCTTTTAATGGCATTGAGGTTAACCATGGGGGGAAGTGTGCAGGAAAGCAGATTGCAGGTCATGGCATAAGCCGGTCGCAGGGCAGGGTTCAGTGACAGTGTATTGCGGTTGAACCAGGCAAATTGCAGTGTCAGCAACACCAGCAGGCTGCAGGCCGCAACACCCCAGTAGGTTCTTTTCCTGCGGAGCTGTTGTTCGTTAATGGTTTCTTCGGTTTCCCGCTGGTCCAGTTCGTGAATCAGGGTTTCGATGCTTTGCTGGTGGTAGCCATCATATTGGATGGGCGCAGTGGCAACCTTTGCCTTTATGGAAGGGTCAAGGTCTTTGCTTCTGGACGTTTCCGGTTGTGTTGAATCCGGTTTTTTAACCGGTTTTTGCTGTTGGACGACCAGTGTTTCCTGCAGCTTTTTTTTGGTTTGAGTGGGTGTCTGGGGTTCTTCCCGGTGGTCAGTGGGGGTGTTTAGTGCCTCCTTTTCTTGTTCTTGCAGGCGCGGTAGCTGGTCTATGGCATTAAAAACCTGAAGGCATGAACCGCAACGCACCGACCCCCTGGCAGCCTTAAGCTGGGCATGGGTAATGCGGAATATGGTCTGGCAGTGGGGGCAAGTGACACTTGACGGCGTCATGTTGACTGTTTACCTGATCTTAAAGCAGCATTTTTTATTAGACCAGAGCCCCCGTACTGAATCCAGTCTAATTGATAATGCAGGTATTTTAGTTTCTATTGAAACCCGGGGAGTAAAAAGTTCTGTCATACCTGCATCACATCAATGCCAGCTTATGAACGTCGCTTACCAGAAAGCATGGCCCAGCCATCAAAGGTGACTGCTGTATCCATGGCAAACCACTGTTCATAGGTTTGAATTATTTCATCTGCCTGCTCAGCCAAAATACCGGACAGAGCAATGGAACCGCCTTCCCTGGTCAGACTGGCCAGTTTGGGAGCCAGTTGAGTCAAAGGGCCAGCAAGAATGTTGGCCAGTACTATATCAGCCTGATCTGCTGGTTCATCATCGGGCAGAAAAACTTCCAGTTTATCCACCGGAATGTTATTCCGTTTAGCATTCTCGATAGTGGCTTCCAGTGCCTGCGGATCCAGGTCAACACCGACCGCGGATTGTGCACCCAGAAGAAGTGCTGCAATAGCAAGGATGCCAGAACCACAACCATAGTCGATAACTGTTTTGCCAGTCAGGCTATTCTGCTGATCCAGCCAACGCAGGCAGAGCGCCGTGGTGGGGTGCGTCCCGGTGCCGAAGGCCAGGCCCGGGTCCAGCATCAGGTTAACAGCATCAGGAACAGGAACGTCTTTCCAGCTGGGGCACACCCACAGGCGGTCACCAAACTGCATGGGGTGGAAGTGGGTCATCCACTCTCTTTCCCAGTCTTTATCTTCCACCAGTTCGACCTTGTGATTAGGAAAAGGGTCCAGTCCGGCACGTTCTTTGAGAAAGGGTATAACATCATCGGTGCGGGTCTGGGCATCAAATAAGCCAACAACAACGGTGTTATTCCACAGCGGTGTGGTACCCAGCTCTGGTTCATAGACCGGTTGATCTTTTGCATCCTGCAGGGTGACCGCACAGGCACCGGCTTCCAGAAGCAGGTCTTCCAGAATTTCAGCATGGTCAGAAGTTGTGTCCAGTCTGACTTGAATCCAAGACATTGTGTTACCCAGAATGAAAAGCAATAAGAATTCCGACCTGTTCTTCAGGAAAGAAATTCATGGAACATAAGCGACTTATTGTAGCTGAGCACCGGTATTTCATAAACATTTGCTGGTTGATCGCCCAATAAAAAGAAAGACCATCTCCTGTGGGAGAGGGCCTTGCCAAAGAGCAAAAAAACGGGAAATTACTCAGCCAGTTTCTTTTCCAGATAGTGAATACTGACACCGCCTTCCTTGAAGTGAGGATCAGTCACCAACGTCTGATGAAGAGGAATATTGGTTTTAATCCCTTCAATAACGGTTTCATCCAGTGCGTTCTTCATCCGGATAAGGGCCGTTTCACGATCCGGACCATAACTGATGATCTTGGCGATCAGTGAGTCATAGTAAGGGGGAACGCTGTAACCGTTGTACAGATGGCTGTCAACACGAATACCGTTGCCGCCAGGTGCGTGGAACTGCAACACCTTGCCTGGTGATGGCATAAAGGTTTTTGGGTCTTCGGCGTTGATTCGGCATTCGAAGGCGTGGCCTTTGAGTTCGATATCGTCCTGATCAACGCTCAGAGGCAGGCCGCTGGCAATTCTCAGCTGCTCTTTGACAATATCAATGCCGCTGATCAGTTCGGTCACCGGGTGCTCAACCTGAACCCGGGTGTTCATTTCAATGAAATAGAACTCACCGTTTTCATACAGGAATTCAAAGGTTCCAGCGCCTTTGTAGCCAAGCTCAATGCAGGCACGGGTACAGGCACTGGCCACTTCCTGACGCTTCTCTTCCGGAATGCCGGGCGCAGGTGCTTCTTCAATAACCTTCTGATGACGACGTTGCAAAGAGCAGTCGCGGTCACCCAGATGAATGGCGTTGCCCTGGCCATCGGCCAGCACCTGGAACTCCACATGACGTGGGTTTTGCAGGAATTTCTCCAGGTAAACCGTGTCATTGTTGAATGCCGCACCGGCTTCTGATTTGGTCAGGGCGACGGAGCTGATCAGGTCTTCTTCGTTGTAGACCACGCGCATACCGCGGCCACCGCCACCGCCGGCAGCCTTGATGATCACGGGGTAGCCGATATCCCGGGCTATGGCCATGGTGCGGCTGTGGTCATCAGTGAGTGAGCCATTAGAGCCCGGAACCGTAGGAACACCGGCTTTCTGCATGGCTTTGATCGCCGAGACTTTGTCCCCCATCAGGCGGATAACGTCGGCAGAAGGCCCGATAAAGGTAAAGCCACTGCGTTCTACCTGTTCAGCAAAATCCGCATTTTCTGACAGGAAACCATAACCCGGGTGAATCGCGGTGGCGTGAGTCACTTCGGCGGCACTGATGATGGCAGGAATATTGAGATAGCTGTCTGCCGGGTTGTTTGGACCGATACAGACGGACTCGTCCGCCAGATGCAGATGCATAAGGTCAGCATCGGCCTTGGAGTGAACCGCAACGGTTTTGATGCCCAGCTCTTTGCAGGCCCTTAATATTCTGAGAGCAATTTCGCCCCGGTTGGCTATTACGACTTTATCGAGCATAACGCGATTCTCAGGCGATTATCAGACAATAGTGAACAGGGGCTGGTCGAACTCAACAGGCTGACCATTCTCTACCAGAACGGCATCAATAGTGCCGGATTTGTCCGCCTTGATCTGGTTCATCATCTTCATGGCTTCAACAATGCAGAGTACATCACCTTCCTTAACCTGCTGGCCGACTTTGGCGAAGTCAGGCGCATCCGGTGACGGAGCACCGTAGAAAGTACCAACCATGGGAGACTTGACCTGATGGCCCAAAACGACAGGCTCAGCAATAGCAGGAGCAGCTGCTTCAGTGGCAGCGGGGGCTGCTGCAGGAGCCGGGGCTGTTGCAGCAGCCGGATAGGCAATGGGGGCGGCGGCTACAGGTGCATTTTTTGAGTAACGGCTGATACGAACGGACTCTTCACCCTCATGGATTTCGAGCTCATCAATACCTGATTCTTCCAGCAGCTCAATGAGCTTTTTTACTTTTCTGATATCCATTGTCAGTCTCAAATGCTTGTACTGGCAGCACTGGCTGGCCAGTCTGGTTGATTTTGCGAAAAATCGAACACTCTACTTGGCGAGTGCAGGATCCCCGGTGGTCAGTTTTTGCCTGACAGTGCCACTGTTTAAAAGGGGTTAAGGCAGTTGCACTGTGATTAACATAAATCAGAACGTTGTCTTGTGTTGGTGCCGCGTTCTGAAAAAATGGCTCGCGTTCTTATGGCTCCGGCTGTCTGGCAAGCCTGTCAACTGCGGCAGACAGTGCCATTTCGTAGCCCTTAGGTCCCAGTCCGGCAATGACCCCTTCAGCAACGTCACTGAAATAGGAGTGATGACGGAAAGGCTCCCTGCAATGAATGTTCGAAAGGTGTACTTCAATAAATGGGATAGCAACCCCAAGCAGAGCGTCCCGCAGTGCCACACTGGTGTGAGTGAAAGCGGCCGGGTTGATGATGATAAAGCGTACGCCATCCTTGCCTGCCTGATGAATACGATCTATCAGTAGATGTTCCGCATTGCTTTGAAAGCTTTCCAGCTTAAGGCCCGCATCAGTAGCCAGCTGGACAAGGTTCTGGCAGATCTGTTCAAGCGTGGTTGCACCGTAAACACTGGGCTCTCGAGTGCCAAGTAAATTCAGGTTTGGACCATTGAGCACAAGAATGTCAGCCATGTTTATCCTCTTAAGACCCCAATGGTCACCGTTGCGACCCTGACCAATGAGAGAGCTTCAGTAGTCAGTCTGCTTTGGTTAACCTGGCTACGCAGTTGACCTTTGAAATACATCGCAATCGTTATTGATCTGGCATTTTGCCCCATTGTCAAGAGTGCGTCCAGTTTGTGCGTGTTACAGGAGGTTAACGACAGTTACGAAGCATTTCATGCTAGTTTCAGACAAGTTCAGACATCTGTACTTGTTCCGGAGGCTGTCAGCAGTTTTGTCAGCTTTTGATGCAGCTGCAAGGCGGTGATTTCACCCTGGGATTTTAGTGCAGGCAACTCACTCCCACTGGCATCAAAAAATAGCATGGCGGGTGGTCCAAACAGTTGATGCTGGTTGAGGAACTGTTGGTGTTCCAGCGTGTTATCGGTGATATCCAGCTTGATCAGGGCTATTCTGGCCAACTGATCAGTGACCAGCGGGTCTGGGAACACGGTCCGCTCAATGATTTTGCAGGATATGCACCAGTCAGCATAGATATCCACCAGGGCTGGCTGGTTGTTCAGGGCTGCGTCTGCCAGCAGATTATTCAGTTCATTCACTGTTGTTACGGTCTTGAAGAGGGCACTCTCTGTCTGTTCAGTGGTGCTTTCTATTGCAGTGCTGCTTTTACCCAATAACGGATTCAATGGGTCACTGTTGCCCATGGCGGCACCAATAATCAGGCAGGTTCCATAGATCAGACAGAGTATGCCGACGGTCTGTTGGAGCTTCTGGTGCGCTTCTTTCAGATTGGTGTGAAGAGCGCCCAGGAACACGGCACTGCCAATTAGCAAAGCACCCCATAGGAAGAGCGTGACTGATGGAGCAATAATCCGTTCCAGCATCCAGATGGCGACGCCCAGAAGTAATACGCCAAAGAGTGAGCGAACACCGTTCATCCAGGCCCCGGACTTTGGCAACCAGTGCCTTCCGCCTAACGCCAGGACAAATAAGGGAATACCCATGCCCAGACCCAGGGCAAACAGTGTCAGCCCACCAAACAGGGTATCACCGGTTGAGCTGATATAGATCAGTGCACCGGCCAGGGGTGCCGAGACACACGGGGAAACCACCAGTGCAGACAACAACCCCATCACGGCAGCCCCCGACAAGCTGCCTGAATTTTGCTGGCTGCCACTGAGTTTGTCCCGAACCCGGGCGGGCAGCTGTAACTCGTAAAGGCCAAACATACTCAGGGCCAGCAGCACAAAGAGTATTGCCATAGGGATCAGCAGCCATGGGGACTGGAGCTTTGCCTGAAGGTTGAGACTGGCACCAAACAGCCCCATTAATGTACCGGCAATGGCAAAGGTGGCTGACATGGTGAGTATATAGGTCATCGTCAGGGCAATGGTCCGGGTTTTGCTTTGTGCCCTGGTTCCCAGGATCAGGCTGGACAGTATCGGGAACATCGGCAGAACACAGGGCGTCAGGCTAAGGCCAATACCCGCCAGGACAAAAAGGAGTAGCGCAATCGGCAGACTGTTCTGTTCCAGCTGCTGCTGAAAGGTGTTCCCGGAGTCTGATGTCGGCGTAAGGGTAACACTGGCTGAAACGGGCGAATCACTGACTTGGGTAATCACCAATGGAATAACAACTTTATGGGGTGGATAACACAATCCGGCCCTGGCACAGCCCTGAAAGCCGATTTCCAGTTCCGGCAGGTTGCCTGAATGGCTGGCAGGAACTTTGATAACCAGGTTTTCACTGAATACTTCCAGTTCTTTGTTGTAATAAGGGTCAAAAATCGCTTCACCGGCAGGATAGTCAGCTGCACCCAGTGTTGAGATATCGGTTACCGGCGTAAAGGTGAAACGGTGCTTATAAAGGTAGTGCTCTGGTTTTACAGCAACATTAATGATCGCCGAACCCTGCTCAAATCGCCCGGTGAATTGAAAGGCTTCTTCGACTGGAAGAAAACCCTGGTTTTTGCTGGGTTCTGCCCCGAATAACTGGCTCAGATTGGCCTGAGCAGATATTGAGATTAACAGACCCAGAAAAAGGGGCCAGATCAGGCGGAGTCGGCATTTTGGCATATAAGCTGCTGTTTATAATGGTGAATACTAGGTATTGTGCAGTGATATACCAGAGATGCAAGTAGGAGCGGGGTTGCAGAGAAAAGAAAACAGCAGAAATGAGTGGAAAAGCTCAGGTCGAAACCTGAGCTATAAGAAAAATCAGCCTTTATAGTTGGCGGCAGACTTCTTGATGACTTCCAGGGCCGCTTCGGAACCTTCCCAGCCATCAATCTTGACCCACTTGCCAGGCTCAAGATCTTTATAGTTTTCAAAGAAGTGTTCAATCTGCTGGAGCAGCAGGGCTGGCAGATCTGTGTATTCTTTAACGTCTTTGTAGAGCGTGGAGAGTTTGTCGTGAGGAACGGCAATCAGCTTCTCGTCACGGCCACTTTCGTCAGACATGTTCAGCATGCCGACAGGACGGCAGCGAATAACTGAGCCCGGGATAACCGGGTAGGGTGTTACTACCAGAACGTCCAGAGGGTCGCCATCGTCAGCCAGGGTCTGGTTGATGTAACCGTAGTTGGCTGGGTAGAACATTGGGGTTGCCATAAAGCGGTCAACCAGGATGGCATCCATATCCTTGTCAACTTCGTACTTGATTGGCGAAGCATTGGCAGGGATTTCGATAATGACGTAGATGTCTTCTGGCAGACTTTTACCAGCAGGAACAGATGAGTAGCTCATTGACAGTCAATCTCTGTGTGAGGTCAGTTTGAAATTGCCGCGTATTATATAGAGTTTGTTACGCTCTTTTCCACTTGTAAGGGGTATCCCTCCCGGTAACCCGGGAGTGCAGCCTGGTCTGGCCTGCTGGTATTGAATATTTCCGGCTGCTTATGCTCAGCTATCTGCTTGATTGAGAGCTAAAATTAATTCATTGTCAGTTTGAGCTGGATTCATAAGCCAAAGGAGGTGATTGTGAGATCGATAACTGTTGAAGATTGCATGACCCCCAAAGTTGTTACCGTTTCTCCGGATATTCAAGTTGCTGAAGCCATCCGTATTCTGCTGCAACACAATATTACGGCAGCACCGGTAGTCGATAATGAAGGGACGCTTATCGGGATTCTTTCAGAATCAGACTGCCTCGAAGGGACATTGAATGGCAGCTATTTTTCCCAGGATGCAGGATTGGTGCGTGATTATATGACCAGTCAGGTGGTCACCGCTGACCCGCAGGAAGATATTATCACTGTTTATCAGCGATTTATGACCGATAAGGCTTACCGTGTTCCGGTTGTTGCTGATGGAAACCTAGTGGGCATACTCAGTCCCAAAGATTTGATGTCTGCAGTTCTCGAATTTTATGAGCGTCCGGTGGGTTCTACTTAACTGACTTGCCAAACCAGATGATTCATTGATTGTCTTGATTTATTAAATGAAATACCTGCTATTAGGGTCATTACTTTAATTTATATTTTTAATTAAGAATTTTTTTTAATTCCCTTTGTTTATTAATTTTGCTTTTCATTCATCAGCTAGACTTTTTCTTTATAGATTGGATATTTTTGAAAAGGAATTTGCATGGGCGGCACAATTACTCCTCCTGCGGGCAGTCATCCGTCATCACCACTTAATGGTTCGTCCTCAGAGCCTGAGTCTGGAAAAGAGGGGACGATGGTTACTCCTTATGGTTCTCGAAAAGTGAAGGCCTCCAAAGTGGACAAAGGAGACCCCTCTGTCCGGGGTGAAAAAGCGCCTGATTCCGTAGCTCACCCTCCGGGGGAGAGAACGGTTAAACCTCAACAGGACTCATTGCCATCTTTAAATGCAGTTTCTGATAAGGCTGAAGATGGTCCTGGACCAAATCTTGATTCTACTGAAGCGGGATTATCGAAGTCTCATTTACCTGACAGAACATCTGTAGATAACAACCTGCCAAACAATGAAGAATCACGTTCATTTCCAAGGACTCACGGCTCTGGTGTTAAAGAGGGTTTTTATGATGATCCATTAGAACCTGAATACCATGAAGAAATCTTATCACCGGTTGACGAAGATGAAATTATATCGGTAACCACTGAGTTTGCAGAAGAGCCTCGTAATGTCAGGACACATGAAATGTCCCCAAGGCATGATACCAGCAGGTTGTTTGGGCCTGACTTTGGCACAGCAGTGGGACAGATTGTCAGAGAAAACAGAGATCCTGAGCATTCTGAAAGTAAGCTTCCGGCTCGTATTAAACCGCTTGCGGCTCATAGTAAAACGTCATCGATGGATGATGAATCGGACGTTGCCAGCGTTTCGATCGAAGGCGGTGGTCTTGATGATGATCCAGCCGTTAGGAGTGGTGGTTCAGTCACTATTGAAGGAGGGGGGGATAAAACCAGCAAAAAGTTATTTCAGCGAGTATTGGGTGCAATTAACAAATTGTTGAATGTGGTCAAAAATAACCCGCTATGGGCTGGATTTGTGATTTGCAGCGCCATTTTTCTTATCACTCTCATGGTAGGACAACCTTATGCAGCGATGTTTTTTGCAATTTGTGCCCTGGCTTTTCTGGGCGTGGCTTTGGGGGTAACAGCGTATAATATTAGTAAACCGCAGAATCCATCACAGAGTAATAGTGGTCATAACCAGAATCCACCTAGTCCACAAAATCCACAGAATCAACAGAGTTCACAGAATTCTCCGGAAGACAGA
Source organism: Endozoicomonas acroporae (assembly GCF_002864045.1). Classification (GTDB taxonomy): domain Bacteria; phylum Pseudomonadota; class Gammaproteobacteria; order Pseudomonadales; family Endozoicomonadaceae; genus Endozoicomonas; species Endozoicomonas acroporae. The sequence goes on along the minus strand of NZ_PJPV01000043.1, from coordinate 18,752 downwards.
ACACAGACTGACCCAGAGACATCAACCACCAGAACTGAATCTGGCTCAAGCCCACACCCAGGTCCCGGTGGCAGGGATGACAGGCCGGCGATAACAGAATCACGGCGACCCCCTGTCAGTAATGGCAGAAGTGAGCCACCCGTCACAGGAGGCAGGGCCTCCAATGCGGCAACGCAAACGGTGGAGGGAGCAAATACCAACGATCTTGCAAAAAATCTTGAAAAATTCACACAATTGATCAACGAAAACTTCAGTCCATTCTCAAGTAAGGTTCATGCTCCGGAACAATGGAAGAAGAACTCTCAGGAACCGGACAGAAAAGTTGATAGAGAAACCTTAGAAAAGGTATCGACTGCTGCAGTAGGCCTTATCGACCAGTTTCGCCATATTAAGGACCATAGAGATAGCAAAGGTTCTGATATTTTTCAATATGCCAGGCTGTCTGAGGTTGAAAAGCAAACGAATCAGCTGATGGATTTAATAGAGCCAACAGATGCGTTTATTGAACAATTGACGAATACAGTTTATATGCAATTCGCTGACCCAAAGCTTTCCCCTGATCCAAATGCTTCACCACTGAGCATTGGTGATACGCGCAGACGACTGGAAAATTTTGCTAATAAAGATATGAAGGGAGTCGAGTTTTTTGATCTGTTGGTTGAGTTTGTCCGGGCGGCAAAAGCTTATAGAAAAGGTAGAATGATGTATGGAGATAAAGCCGGTCCTGATGCTGAATCAGTCCCTTTATCTGTAAAAACTCCGATGTCCGCTCCAAAAGATGATTTGGATGATGAGTTACCAGAATAAGCGGATAAACGGCATGAATAAGTAGTGAAAAAAACCGAGCTAAAAGTCATTGTCGTAATTTTATATATAAATGATTTTTTGAATTTCTTTTTATAAAAAGAAATCGACCAATGTGTAATTGGCAAGAACGTTGTTTCATAACCTAAAGTTAAAGAAGCGACTTAACGGATATTCAAAATGACAGGGAGTCACTAATGAGTACCTCCATTGGCGGTGTGGATTCTTCCAGTAGCGAATCTGGAGAAAACCCCAAAACCGTTACCTTGAATGATGGCAGGATTAATTCACTCCGGGCTGCCGGCTATACCGATGCCCAGATTGAAGCCTTGTTATCAATGGCTGACCCGGATGATCAGGGTAACTCGCTAACCCCCACCCACTTTTACTCGGTTAATAAGCAGACACTGAACTCGCTTAGATATACGGGACAGCTTGATGAAGCGTCACAGAAGCTGGTCTATTTACAGGCACCTGTTGCCATGGTTCAGGAGGTCAGTAATCCGGCGAACTGGAATGGTGATAATTATATAGGTCCCGGAGCGTCACAAATTAATGCGTATCTGATGGGCGAACCAGTGGATTTCACCAAGCCCAGCCTGGATGCCTTGATTATGGGCGTGCTGACGGCCCGGGCGGATATTCTCCAGACACAACTGGAAGATCAAATAGAATCCATCAACCAGAAAAATGATTTGCTGGAAGAAGCTAATGCGTATCTGGCAAAAGCGAAGGAAAAAAAGGCTGCGGCAGGAACGTCAGGCTCTTCCTTAATGACAAAGGACATGGTTGATTTCTGGAAACAGATGGGTGCTCAGACTGACCGAAGCGGTAATGATGATACTCACAATGCTGCCGAGTGGGATGCCAATATCGAGCATTTGAAATCAAAAATTGAGTCACTGACCAGTCAATCACAATTGCAAACCACCAAGCTTCAACAGACTATCAATAAATACAACCAGACGTTTGAAATGCTCTCTAATTTTATCAACAAGTACTTCCAGTCCATAAGTACTATCATTCAAAATATGCGTTAACTCATGGAGGAGTCACAGGTGAATAATGAAGATCTGAATTATGAAGGTGCAGAACTTGAAGACAAGCTCATGAATTTCTTCGGTGAGGGGGGAACCTTCAAAGATTTGAAAAACTTGAGTGATGATGCCATGGAAGCAATATACTCAGTTGCCTACAACCTTTATCAGGGTGGAAAGTACGAAGAAGCAACGAAAGTTTTTCAATTTTTGTGTTTTTATGATCATTTCAATCGTAAATACTTTCTTGGACTAGGTGCCTGTCAACAAATGCAGAAACAATACGACAGCGCCATCGAGATCTTCTCATTTGCTACTCTTCTGGATTCTGATGATCCCCGACCAATGATGTATATCGGCGATTGTCATTTAGCGAAAGGCGACAGGGAAAAAGCTCAGATTTCCTATGAGACTTCCATTGATTGGGCTGGCGACAGCCCGGAATATGCCAAGGATCTGGAACGTGCCAAAAATATGCTGGAAAATCTAAAATAGACCAGGGAGTAAGCAGAATGGATGGTATCCAACAAGGGGCTTATCCGGCGGGTCAGATACCTCAACAGGCGGATATAGACCCATCACTCCGGCAACAACAGACCGATCAGGTTGAAAAAGAAAAAGTCAGTCGTGGTTATTCGGAGCAAAACACGGTATCGATGAATCAGGTTCAGGAGAATATTGCTCCTCCCATTAAGCCGCAGCACAGTCTGGATGTTCCTGCGAAAGGTTCAGATTCTCCTTCTGGAAAAGTCCTCAAGGAGATCTCTGTTTTTTCCGAAATCCAGAAGTTGAGTAAAACGAACCCTGAAGCGGTAAAGCTTGGTCTGGCTTCTGAGGCAATGATCGAACAAGGTGGTTCGGACTATTTGGCGCTGGTCACTGGTGATCTGAAAGCCTTCGCTGAAGGGCCTGGCGGGCGGCCAAATCCACTGGCTGGTCATATCAGTTCTATGCAGAGCAACAAGGACCAACTGTTGTCCATGGGGTACAGTAAAGAGCTGGTTGATGGAATGCTTAAATTAGCCGACCCGAAAGATCCGGATAATTCCCTGAGGGCCATGCATTCATTCTCTGCCCAGGTGGGTGGCAAACTTGCTGGTGATAACTCGCTTGGACAGCTGGGTGATCTTTTTGCCGATACTTTCAACAAAGTTGCCAACCTGAAAGGAGGGCCCGCAGACCTTCAAAAAGAATTGCAAGCTGAACTGAAGGCTTTTACTTCAACATTCCTGGATTCAAATAAAACGCTTGATGTGGATACTGCAACTCAAATGCTGATGCAAATCCAGACCAAGTTGCAGGACAGCCGTCTGGTATTCAACCAGGAAAGCATCAAAATTAATGAGCAAAAGCGACAGCAGATTTCAGAAAAACGGTTGGCAAAGATTGCCGAATCGATTGAAAAAGCAGAAGAAGCCAAAGAGTCGGGGGCGATCGCTAAAATATTCGGTTATATAGCCGTCGCTCTCATGGCTGTCGTTATGGTTGTTATGTTTGCTACGGGTGTTGGTTCGCCAGTAGCCATGGGGCTCATGGCCGCATGTCTGGCTCTGACCGTGATGATGACTGTTTCTTCCGAAACCGGTGACTGGATGAACAAGGGAGTTGCCGCGATCTTCGAGGCATTTGGTGCGGATGAAGACAAGGCCATGATTGGCGCGATGGTGTTCTGGTCGTCCTTGATTCTGGTGATGAGTCTTGGTGGTGCGTTTGCCGGTGGGGGGGCCAGTGCTGCGGCTACAGCCGCGAACGCAACTTCCCAGGGTACCGCTGCGGCGGCGGGTGGTGCATCCAGTGCCGCGACAGTCACAGCCTCGGCAACAACGACGGCGGCAACAGCGACAGCCAAGACAGCCAAGATGGCAGCGGTCACCGCTCGCTGTACCCAGGCTGCCAAAGCTGCCGGTGGGGCTGCCATGATTGCCGATGGTACGGCCGGTGCTTACACTACCACCCTGAATTATGACGCAGATATGCTAAGAGCCGAGGCGAAAGAGCTGTATGCCTGGATGCTGGCCAATCAGCATGCCATCGATAACATAACTGAGGATATCCAAAAGGTTATCGAGGATATGCAGCAGGTATGGCAAGTCATGACCAGCATGATGAAAGACAACCACGATACGATGACCAAGCTCAATAGCTCTCTCAAAGGATAATAAATAATAGTTGCTTTACCCTTAACACTGATACATGGAGGTAACTCATGGCCGAGGGAATTTCTGGTGCAGACCGGGCGGCACACAGTGCAAATATGCAGATGCTTCTTGAAAAACCAGCGACATCTGACGCAAAGAAAGCGGCAATCAAGAAAGGCGATATTGACTTTCAGCAAGAGAGCGTTCGTCTTGCCTCAACCAAACACGCTAAATCCGAGGTTTTGAACGACCTTAACAAAGCAGGTCAACAGGCCAAGCCGTCACTGGCCACGCCCGATGATCTGTCACCGAATCAAATGACCAATGCCAGTAAAACCCTGGCCACTTTGTCCAAGTCCACCGACGAGGCCATGGAGTCAACCAAACAGCTGTTCAATAATATTCAGAATGGCACGGTGACCAAAGGAGAAACCGCAAAGCTGAAATCACAGGCCGCGGTTCTTGATGATGCCGCTTCGCACATGCAGTTGCTTTCCGGCAAAGGGGTGGAAACCTCTGCAGGAAAGCGGCAGGTGCTGGCCGGTATGGGCGGCTTTCAGAAGACTCAGCTGGATAACCTGGAAAAGCTGTCAACCTCTAAAGATATCCAGACGTTTCTTGCCGACCAGCATGGAGGGGCAAAAGGTCTGGACCAGAAAACGGCTATCCTGAGATCCCTGGGCTTTACTGACAGCCAGATCAAAACGATGATCTCTCTTGCGCCGCCGGATACTGACGGCAGTCGTCTGGATATGATGCGCTCAGCAGGCTCTGATACCAAGGCCGTTCTGCAGGCGCTGGGGTTTGGTGCCGATACGGCCAAAGGGCTGGCAGCACTATTGAACGGCAAACTTGGTCAGCTTGGCAGTGCAGAGCAAAAGCAGCTCCTGGCCAAAATGGGCTTTGGCCAGGAGGAAATACAGGTCATTCTGCAAGCCAGCAATCCAATTTCATTAAAGAACCAGTCTGCCCTGATGCGTAATGCTCCCCAGGGACTTTCACAATTTCTAATGAACAGCAGCAAGGGATTGAACCTGCTTGCTGCTGGCGAATCCTTTGCGGATATGAAAATGCTTGAGCAGATGGTGGATATCTTTGCCGTGATGGAGCTTCTGTTCAAGATGAGTGCCAACCAGCGTGCTGCCTCAAGGGAGTCTCGTTCCATTGAGCAGCAGGCGGCAAAATCTGAGATTCTCAACCAGGCAGAAGAAATGAAGAATGCAGCCCTGATGACCGCCATTGGTGGCTGGGTCAGTGCTGGTACCAAGATCATTTCCGGTGGTATCCAGGTTGGTATGTCAGCTAAAGCCGGTGGACTGGACCAGGCGAATATGCAACGGCAGGTAGCGATTGGTAATGGTCTTTCCCAGATGACCGCTGCAAGCGGTGATATGATCAAGGCTGGTACAGACTACCAGGCAGGCATGCATCAGGCCCAGGGCAAATTACACGAGGCAAACCAGAGAATGCATGATTCTGCTGCACAGTCTGATAGCGAGTTTATGAACCTCCATCAGGATATGGTGAAAACGGTGATCAGCAAGATGGATGAGATCATCCGCTCATGGTTTGAAACACTCAAATCGACAACAAGAGCCTGATCACAGGTCAATCTGAGCTTGATGACACAATCAAAGGACGTGGTTTATAAGATGTAGCCAACCCTGCGGGTTGGCTTTTTCTTGCACAGAGGGAAAGCATGGGTAATCCACTTGGAGGAATACAAGCCTCAGCAGCGGTGCAGCAGATGCAGGCTCCCGGTGCGGCTGGCGAGAGCGCAGCTGGCAAGGCTGGGAAACTATCAACCGGGCAGGGGGTAGAAGCCTCCCATAAACCATCAATGCTTTCCACTGCCGATGCTGCGGAAGAACTTACCAGTTTGTTGGCTAAGTTCAAGAATCCAAAAGACATTGAAGCCGATAAGGGTAAATCGGCAAGTGCGCGGCAGCTTGAATTAATTGAAAAAATCAAGAATGTTGAAGAAGTTCCTGAAACACAGGATTTCAAAAGACGCTTTCCTAAACAATCAAAAGAGGATTATCGACAAGAAGACTATCTTAAAGGGGCCAAAGAAGAGTTCAAGGACCCTTACCACCAGTATCTTGCGCTTTATGAGATCGCTGTTGATTTAAAAGCCGATCCTGACGCCCTGCCTAAAGATGAAATTTTTAAAGCCATTGAAGCGCTTGAAAACGAGCATCCTCAATATATTGAGATTGGCAGAGAGATCTCAAACGCTGCCGGTAAACTGGCCGAGGACTACCATCCCGGTAAAACCCCGGATGAAGTTCGTTCGCAGTTATATGGTCATGTCAAGGATCATAAATCCCTCGGTGCAGCATTTAAAGACCTGACTAATAACCAGGGTGGGGTGGATGCAGATCCGGACAATAACCAGGTGGCGACTGGTTTTGAGAACTCAGTCGATAGAAGGCTCAGGTTTTTGAGTGGTGAGTTGAATTCCATGACATCCAAAACGGAAGACACCCACCTGCGCTCAGTGATTAATGATATGACGACCTTGAAAAGGCTGGTGGGTATCCATGATAGCTGTATGGAAACACAAGGGCAGATGAGAAGGCCACCGGTGAGGATTGGGCGATTTGATGGCCAGCAATATATGACCAATGTTCTGGATTTGCTGGATCAACAGTTTGTTTCAGGAAGTGACTTTACCAATTTAATTAAGAAAATGGGGTTGAGTGAGAAGCCCGTTGAAGTCAGAACGGCTTTCATGAATAAGACTGCGAAATTGATTAGTGAGATTCCGGAAGAAATTTTTGCCAATGAACAAATTAAAGAAAGCCTGGCTCAAGCAATCCTGGAAGTACAGGATAATCTGGTTTTGGAAGAAGAAGGCGCTGTAAAGACGGATGAAAATTATGGCAAGGGTGGAGAAACCGAAATCTCGGAAGATGCGTTAAAAGGTTTTCTTGGTTCAAACAGCATTATTGATGATTTGGGCCGTGAATTCAAAGGGGCTCAGGAACCAGATAATCCGTTTATGGCATCCACTGGTGTTCCCACTCTTGGAGCTGGAACGACGCAGCCTGAGCCTGCGGCACAGGGTGAAACGTCAACGACAGCAACTAATGCCACCGTTGACCCGGCAACAGCCACCTCCCCTGAGGTGACTGCCAAAGGAGGAGCCAATGGGGCAACCGAGGTGACGGCAAAGGGCAGCTTTGATGGGCTTTCCGATCAAGAGCTCATACAGAAACAGGATGAGTTACTGGATAAGGCCCGGGGTTTGCATCAACGCAAGGATACCAACTTTGTTTTTGACTGCTCATTAACTGCATTGCAGCATGCAGAAGAGAATGGTGTTGATATTATTGATGCGCTGAAAGATGTCGCCAGCCAACGGGGTAAAGCCTTTGCCAAAGATCTTAAAGTGGCTATTACACCCGAAGGGGAGGGCAAAGAACTGCAGCTTATTCCGCCAGATACCAAAGCGCTGGGAGAGTGGGTGAAAACTCATCCTGGTCAAAGTGTGAATGATCTGGTTCGTACGGCAATGGAAGTATTGAAAGAGGATCGTGGTCCGGATTTAGATCTTGAGCAGTTAGAAAACAATCTTGCCAGCCTTAAATCAACCATTGCTGAAATAGATTCGAAAATAAAGAAAAGGCCATCTAAATCCTTTAGAGACAGTGTGTCTCCTCACCTTAAAGAAGGTCCCTTCAGTGCTCGTTTGAAGTCGTTCTTTAAGCATCCGTTTGACCCAATTAGTGAGCCGAAAACACGTCCGCTGGGTACTGATATCTTTGACCGGATGGAATACTCCCACACCTTCAGCATCAGGGCTGAGGAGAAAAGCCTGTCTGTTGAGTCAACCTGGGATGAGTCTGATGGTCAGGATGTTGCGGAGGGGATGCAGGTCGAGGCAACCCTGGATGCAACGGGAAATCAGGAGGTAGATGATGGAATGACGGTTGAAGCAACATTTGAGACTGACAATGCTTCAGCTCAGTCAACTCCTGCCAGGGGAACCGCAGCATTTATTGCCGCTAAGGTTCAAGGGCAAGTGGAAGGGGAGTCATATGGTGATATTGGTGATGTCCTTAAAGATATCCAGTCAATGGCAGGGGATAAGGCTCAGTTAGAACAGTTACTTGGTTATATGGAACAAGCAAAAGAATCACAAATTGAAATACCTCTACTGGGTGGTAATGAAACAAAGATCGAGACGTACATCCAGTCACTGGTTGATCTTCAGGGGGCTCCGCGGATGAATCCGGGAGGATATGAACCACCAGCGGGTGAAGTGAAAAGTTAAGGAGGACGAATGGATTGGCGTAATAGCGTAGTCTCTGAATTTGCTGAGGCCATGGGCATCAAGGGGTTCGATTTCGGTGATACCGGCGTAGCATGCTTTGAAATTGAGGGTGCCGGATCCTTTTATATGGAACAAAAGGAAGAGGGCGTTTTGATGTATCTGGCCCGGGAGATAGACCCCTTTAACAGTCTGCCCGTTTTAGAAAGTGCACTGGCAGAGTGCCATTACAAAAAGAGCTTTCCTTATCCCTTACAGGTAGGCCTTCAAGAAAATCAACTGGTTATCTGTTTGTTTGTTGATGATTCTGATTTCAACCGCCCCAGTGTGGAGCGCGCTATGCAGTTTTTGATGAACAAGGCAGATGAGCTAAAATTGTAAGATAAAAATATTAAAAAACTGTTTTTAAACAGATAAGAGGATTTGAAGTACCTCAACCAATCAATAATGAATAGAGGTTACTATCATGGCGGACAATATTATCAAGACAGGTAATCTGGCGGATAAAGCGCTGGAAAAAACTCAGGAAGGCTTTGCCAATCCGAATCAACCAGAAGATGGGGCGGCAGGCCGTTTCGCCCAGCTGGTTTCGCCAGATGGAGCCTCTCAGGCGGCGAACGTTAAACCTATTGACGTGGCAGCTAATCCGGATGCTCCGGCCCTGACGCTGGGAGATAAGGTGCTTCAGGGAATGCAGGGTCTCAGGAATCATGTGGAAGGCAGGGCTGACCTGGTCAAGCAGCACCTGGCACCCGGTGAGGCGATGGGGATGAAGGATATGTTCAAAACTCAAATGGCTATGACCAATCTGATGATTACCGAAGACTATATCGGGAAGATTGTCAGTAAAAGTACTCAGACATTCGATACGCTGTTACGCAACCAGTAATTTTTTCTTATCTGTAAGCTGAAGGAAAATAAGGTGATTTTTCTTCAGCTATCATCATTGCCCCTCTCTTTTAAAACTATACTCGGTAAATCATAATTTTTCTTCGCAACTGGCCGTTAAATGTATGAGTAATTATATTTTAACGTGCATAAGGTTGGCTCGTCATGAAACAGGGGTTTGTCCAGAGCTTTAAGGTTACATTACTGTGTCTCATCGGTGTTTTATTGCTGGGGTGTAAAGTCGAGCTTTATTCCGGGCTTGATGAAAAAGAAGGTAATGAAATGCTTGCCATCCTTCTTGATAATGACATTCCCACTGAGAAGCTGGTGGATAAAGACAAAATTGTCACCATCATGGTGGAAAGCGGTAATGTTGCAAGATCTATCAAGATTTTGAGCAGTCTTGGTTTTCCGAAAGAAAAATACTCGTCGATCGGTGATATTTTTCCTAAAGATGGTCTGATTTCTTCCCCGACAGAAGAGCGGGCCCGTTATACCTATTCCATGTCACAGGAGCTTTCGTCCACACTGTCGATGATTGATGGTGTCGTGACTGCCCGTGTTCATGTGGTATTGCCCCAGGAGCAGGATAGCCTGACGGATGTCAACTACCCCTCATCAGCTTCAGTGTTTATCAAGTATACCCCTGAGCTGGAACTGGCGGGTCTGGTGCCGAAAGTAAAAACTCTGGTGGCAAACAGTATAGAGGGGCTTTCCCTGGAGAAGATCGCTGTTTCCCTGTTCCCGGCAACCCGCCTGAACTCTGGCAATTTTGACAGTCCATCAACAGAGACGGTGCTGTTTGTCGATGTTACTCCCGGTTCTGCTGGGGTTATTCGCATCGTTGTCTACGCTTTGATTCTCTTGCTGTTATTGGCCTTGGGAGCCGGTGGCTATTTCTTCTGGATGATGGAACAGAAGAAAAAGTCGAAGAAAAAAAAGGGTGATCGTAAATAGCGGATGATTTGCTCAAGACTACAATTATTTGTCGGACAGTGCATGCACCGTTCAATGGTGACTCATTGGAGTGTATGGGGTTGGAGTGAAATGACCAATGAACAGTAACAATGTTTTTCAGGAATATAATGGAACAAGCCTGTTCAATCATATGGTTGAGTTTAACTTCTTTCCTGTTCGTTATGTGCATGCTAGCTGGCTTAAATCGGATAAACATTTCAAGTTACTGAAATCGCTTCAGACCAGTGAGCCTGCACAATTTAGTCTGTCAAACTACCTTCTGAGCAAGTTTGGCATCGCCAAGCAGTTTGATTATGACTTTGATCGCCCGGATAAAAGGATAGTATTTGCCAGTGCCGAAGAAATTGAACAGTTGGCTTTGTACATCGGGCTGATTCTCAACGAAGCCACTGTTCGGTCAGTGATTCGTCGTGATGAGCGTAAGGCGCTGGAGAAATGCCTGGGCGAAGAGGCCTACCGCTTTACCGTGAAAAAAGCGCAGTTTATCAGCCGTGCTTCAGAAAAAAATGGCCCCGGTGTACTCATTGACTGGAAACACCTGGATCGATTTAAAGCATTTCTGGAACTCAATGGCCGACAGGTTATTGCCACAGCGTTTTCTGATTTGCCCGGAGCCTTTCGGCAACGGTTGATATTAAAAATGCCCAGCAGCTGGAAAAAGACCTTGAGTTCACCAGGTGCCGGGGGACTGGACAAAGCCCAGTGTGTGAAGTTACTGGTAAAAACTCATAAAGAGGTGAATCGACAGTGGCGGCACCTGTTATCCTGAATAATGTCCAGCTGGAGCTGGATCCAACCTGCAAAGTGCTCAAGGCAGATGACTATGTTGTTTATCTTGAAGCCCAGGAAATTATTAAGGCAGCCCGGGAGCAGGCTGCCGGTATTACTGAGGAAGCCCGCCAGGCCTATGAGCAGGAAAAAAAACGCGGGTATCAGGAAGGTTTGGCGGAAAGTAAGGCTGAGCAGACAGATCACATGTTGAAAGTGGTCAGCAGGACGATCAATTATCTTTCAGATATTGAAAATACCCTTGCGAATATCCTGCTTTCCGGTGTGAAAAAAATCATCGGTGAATTCGATCAGGAAGAGTTGGCCATAAGCCTGGTTAAAAATGCCCTGCAACATGTCAGAAATGAGAAACATGTCACCATCCGTGTGCCATCCGCTCAGTACAGTGCTGTTCAGTCGCGCCTGAATACCATTCTGGCAGAGTATAAAGGCGTTGGTTTTATTGATCTTGTGGCTGATCCCCGGCTCTCATCCGGTGATTGTATTATGGAGAGTGAAATCGGCGTTGTTGATGCCAGTGTTGATGTTCAGTTACGGGCATTACAGAAGCGGTTTGACAGTCTCCAATCATTAGCTGCGCGCAGTCGTGAGGCCGACATAGCTGACAAGGCTGAATAGCGAGTGCTCTGCAGATTTTCAGAGTACCCAGGCAGCTGTTGTTGGAAGAAGCCGCTGAGATAAGCAGTATTTACCTCCGTTTGAGGCTTACCTTGTCCAGCAGGACATAATCAGGCAGGTATCTCCATTAAATTCCCCTATCTTTATCACTGAAATTTATATTCAGTAAAGGTACTTGCTTATGTCTGAATCCAGTCGTTCCACCGTAATTGGCAGTGCGTTAATTTTGTCAGGAACGGCCATCGGTGCGGGCATGCTTGCTTTGCCGCTGGTATCAGCCAGTACCGGGTTGATGCCGGTTATGATTATTTTTGCGGTGACGGCATTCTTTGCGGTTATCTCTGCCCTTTATGCCTTTGAGGCCAATGTCGCTATCAAGCCTGGCTGTAATTTGTATACCATGGCCAGCAGAACATTAGGGCGGATGGGGAAGGTGCTCTCTGCCATTGCCCCTCTCGGGCTTTTTTACGCATTGATGTCCGCCTACTTTGCCGGGGGCGGATCGTTACTGGCGCAGTACGCTCAATCAGTGGTTCCCGGAGCTTCCTCTCAGCTGTGCGTGATGTTTTTTGCCCTGATTGCCGGTGCCTTTGTTTATTACAGCACCCGGGCAGTGGATCTTGTTAACCGTATCTTTTTCACCCTGATGATCGTTACTTTTATTCTTGCCCTGATGTCACTGGCACCTTTGGTGCGTTATGAGAGCATGATACATACGGCGAGGGTTGAGTATTTATCGGTTCTGGCGGCACTGCCGGTGATATTTACTTCGTTCGGTTATCATGGTGGCATTCCCAGCATTATCATTTATCAAAAGAAGCAGCTGCAGCATATTCCCCTTATTTTTCTGTTAGCGACCCTGATCCCGCTGGTGGTTTATATCTTGTGGCTGGTGGCGGTGATGGGGGTATTGCCCGAAGGCTTATTACTGCAAATCAGTCAGTCAACCGGGGCAACGGCTCATTTAATTTCAGCATTAAGCAGTGATAAAGATGTACACACTATTCTGTACCTGTTTTCTGATCTGGCCTTATTGACATCCGTGTTGGGCGTTGCCCTTGGGCTGTTTGATTATCTTGCCAACTTATTACAAAGGGCGGATACCCGCATCCATCGGCTGCAGACCGCCCTGGTGACCTTTATCCCACCGGTTATTATTGCCATTATGTTTCCGGATGGTTTTGTCGCCGCCCTGGGTTATGCAGCAGTTGCTCTGGCTATTCTGGCTATCCTTTTGCCTACGGCAATGGTCTATGTACTAAGAAAGCAACCGGCCTATGAAAACCGGTTTCGGGCACCCGGGGGAACGGTTTTGATGTCAACCTGTTTTGTATTTGGCTGTGTCATCATTGTGTCTCAATTTATTTCGAGGCTATAGGCTTTTTGCGTAAGTTGATAATTAAAAGTGAACCTTTGTTAATTAAACAATAAATCTGCATACCCTAAAGTTTAAGCGGTTGCTTATAGTGGTTGATCCTATTGATTTATATTGAAATTACGGTTTTTCCGAAATGTTGATTTATTTTTGTTTTATATCAATGGCTTTAATTTCAGGTTTATATAAACTTCAGTTCTAGATTTTTAACCCTTCTCTTATTATTCATTTTGGCCAGTTCGCTGGCTGTCTCTATTTGGGACTCTTCCCGGAGATGGTGGTGAACGGCGGTAGAGGTTTGCGTATGCAGGTCATAAAGGCTGATGTAGCCATTGTCGGTGCCGGAGGTGCCGGTCTTCGGGCTGCGATTGCCGTTGCCGAAAAAAATCCTGAGCTTAAAGTGGCATTGATTTCCAAAGTCTACCCTATGCGGAGTCATACGGTGGCTGCAGAAGGCGGTTCAGCCGGTGTCATTCAGGATCATGACTCTCTGGAAAACCACTTTGTTGACACGGTGGCCGGTGGTGACTGGCTCTGCGATCAGGATGTGGTGGATTACTTTGTGTCCCACGCCACTGAAGAGATGATCCGCCTGGAGCACTGGGGCTGCCCCTGGAACCGTAAGGACGACGGTGACGTAAACGTTCGTGCTTTTGGTGGTATGAAGATTGAGCGCACTTGGTTTGCTGCGGACAAATCTGGCTTCCACATGCTTCACACATTGTTCCAGACGTCCACCAAGTATCCATCCATTGAACGTTTCGATGAGTATTTTGCCACTGACCTGATCATGGAAGATGGCCGTGCCCAGGGCGTTGTTGCCATCGAAGTGAAAACCGGCGAACCAAAAGTATTCCTGGCGAAGTCAGTGGTGCTGGCAACAGGCGGCTCTGGTCGTATTTTCCGTTTTAACACCAATGGTGCCATTGTGACCGGTGACGGCCATGCCATGGCCCTGCGTGCTGGCGCACCGCTGCGTGATATGGAGTTTGTGCAGTACCACCCAACCGGTCTGCCAGGTTCTGGTGTGTTGATGACGGAAGGTTGTCGTGGTGAAGGCGGTATCCTGTTGAACAAGGATGGTTACCGTTACCTGCAGGATTATGGCCTGGGGCCAGAGACTCCGGTTGGTCAACCAAAGAACAAATACATGGAACTGGGCCCGCGTGACAAGCTGTCCCAGGCCTTCTGGCAGGAGCAGCGCAAGGGCCGCACCATTGAAACGCCACTGGGCGATGTGGTGCACCTGGACCTGCGTCACCTGGGCGAACAGAAGCTGATGGAGCGTCTGCCACTGATCTGTTCCCTGGCGAAAAACTACCTGGGGGTTGATCCGGTTCATCAGCCAATTCCGGTTCGTCCTGCGGTTCATTACACCATGGGTGGTGTCAGAGCGGACATCAACTGTGCCACCGATCTGGCCGGTCTGTTCGCTGCCGGTGAATGTGCCAGCGTCGGTATGCACGGGGCCAACCGTCTCGGTTCCAATTCTCTGGCAGAGACGGTGGTCTTCGGTAAGGTTGCCGGTGAAAGTGCGGCGGATTTTGCCAGCCAGAACGTGATGTCTGATGAACGCAAATTGCTGGATCAGGCAAAAGCGCACCTGGCAGCTATCGAAAGCCTGCGCAATGCCAATGGTACTGAGAAAGCATCGCACCTGCGTCACGAAATGGTGAAAACCATGGAAGACAGCTTTGGTATTTACCGGGTGGGTGAAGAGATGCAGGCCGGTTTGGACAAGATCTCCGAACTGCGTGAGCGCTTCAAAAACGTCAAGGTGGAAGACAAGAGCAAGGTCTTCAATACCGAACTGCTGCAGGCCTTTGAACTGCAAAGCTCCCTGATGGTTGCTGAGTGTATGGCCCTTGGCGGTGTTGAACGTAAGGAGTCCCGTGGTGCGCACCAGCGTATTGATGGCTTCGAAGCCCGTGATGATGTCAACTTCCTGAAACACTCCGTCACCTTCTATAACGGTGATGCCAAGCCTCGTCTGGAATATGAAGACGTGAATGTAACCCGCTTCCAGCCAGAAGAGCGCGTCTATGGCGCGGCGGCTGAGAAAAACGGCGAAGGGAAGTAAGGAGGCCCCATGAGTGATAAAACCTTAACCATCGAGATTCTGCGTTATAACCCGGAAACCGATGACAAGCCGACATTTGGCACTTTCACTATTCCTTATGTGGAAGCCTGGTCCATGCTGGATGCCCTTGAGCATATCAAGGATGAACTGGATTCCAGCCTGGCTTACCGCTGGTCCTGCCGTATGGCGGTGTGTGGCAGCTGTGGCATGGTGATCAACGGTACACCAAAGCTCGGCTGCGAAACCTTCCTGCGGGATTACTATCCGAACCCCATTCGGGTTGAGCCACTGGCTAACTTCCCGATTGAAAAGGATCTGGTGATTGACTCAGAAGACTTCATCAAGAAACTGGAGTCAGTGAAACCCTACATCATCAATGCGATGGAGAAGCCGGTTGAGGAAGGGGTGAATAAGCAGACGCCTCAGCAGCTGGGCCTTTATAAGCAGTTCTCCATGTGCATTAACTGCATGCTCTGCTACTCCGCGTGTCCACAGATGGGCTTGAACCCACTGTTTACCGGGCCTGCGGTGATTGCCCTGGGCCACCGTTATAACCTGGACAGCCGTGATGATGGCTATGAACAGCGTACCGAAGTGATTCAGGGCAAGAATGGTGTCTGGTCCTGTACCTTTGTGGGTTACTGTTCTGAGGTTTGTCCAAAGAATGTTGACCCGGCCGCTGCCATCAACCAGAACAAACTGCAGGGTTCTCAGGATTGGGCGCTCTCTTTCCTGATGCCACGTAAAGGAGACAAGTGATGAGTCGTCGCCCCTATGTGCGTCCCATGAAGCGCACCTGGTATATGGATCATCCCTTCTACCGCCAGTACATGATCCGGGAATCCTCCTGTGTATTTGATGGCCTCTATGCCATCAACCTGTTTGTCGGTCTGATGCAGCTGGTCAAGGGTGAGGCCGCCTGGAATAGCTGGCTTGCCTTCCAGGCCAACCCGTTAATGATTCTGTTTACCGTGGTTACCCTGGGTCTGACTATTTACCATGCCGTCACCTATTTCGATATGACGCCTCGCGTTCTGCCACAGCAGATTCGTAAAATGGTAAAAGACAGTGTGGTTAACAAATTGATGTACGTTGGCCTGGCAGTGGTTTCTGCCATCATTCTGGCTGCGGCCACCATGGGACTTTGACGGGGATAGGAGAGGAAACATGAGTAATAAACGCCATATTGAACCTCTGTTGTGGAGTCTGTTTGGGGCTGGTGGCACCACTATCGCCTTTTTCTTTCCGGCCATTATTTTTGTGGTTGGTCTGGGCGTACCGCTGGAAATTATTCCGGCAGAAGCGCTCTCTTATGAGCGAATGTCTGCGTTCTTTCTGGAGAGCTGGATTGGCAAGCTGGCGCTGATGGTGGCTTTGGTGCCTTCTTACTGGGCCTGTATTCACCGTATTTACCACGGTGCTCACGATCTGGGTTTCCACCCGGGGGGTGGGGTAAAAATGGCCTGTTATGGTGGTACGTTGATTCTCAGCCTGGCAACCATTGCTTTATTGCTGGTCTGATCAGGTTGTATCAAGGGGCTGAGTAAGCCCCTTTTTTTGGCATAAAAAACTAGGAAGTTTGTTCAGAGCGTTGGCTTTTTTCCTGAAGATAATTTTGCTCGATTCGCCTTTGATTGCGTGCCTGAGTGATTTTTTCCGCTAATGTTGGGTCTTTTGTCAGTAGCTCTTCCTGCTCGAACATCACTTGATTGATCTGCTCGTGAATTTTCTGGGTGATGCTATTGACCATTTGATTACGATTCGCCGCGGTTAGCGAGTGTGTCTGAATAAAGCTGTCCACCGCCATTCTGATCATGGACCCCAGCGGGCTGTCATGTTCATCGGACTTTTGCAGAATAAGATCGAGACTGCCCAGGTTTTCGAGTGTCATGGTCTGAGTCCTCCGGTCAGGGCACCAGCGGCTCTATTTGCATAGAGGCCCGCAAAGTGAATGCCTATTTCCTGATGAATCTTTTCGGGCAGAGCACTGACTTTTTTTATTTCGGCCAGAACTTTTTCCAGTTGATCCGTTGTTTTACAAGCAAGAATTGCGGGCAGAACACCACCCCATTGGCCTTGTTCTGTCAGTGCTTTGATCATTTCCAGATGATCAGGTGATAAAGACTCAACCTGACGTTGGCCAACGGCCAGATTGCTGGTTGCATTAGCAGTTCTGTCCGATTGGGGAGTCGCCCTGGTTTCACTGACCTCGCGTCCTCTATGACTGGCTTTGTTATTAGCAGGGGAGGGACCCTCTTGTACAGGTATATAAGACGTCTGGTTGTCGCCAGTTATTTTTGGAGGCATCTTTTCCATCCCCGGTTTGCCATCATAGAATGTTTTGTAAGTTTTTTGCCTTGTTTACGAGTAAGATAATTTATCGGCGGCTTCAGCTTTATTTCTAACGGAAGCTGCCAGTTTATCCGGGAGAGTCTGCATGCAGAAAATAGTGGTGGTGACCGGCGTTAGCCGGGGGCTGGGTCTGGAACTGTGCCGTCAATATCTTGCACAGGGTGCCAAGGTTTACGGTTGTTGCCGTTCTCCGGAACAGTCGCAGAAACTGCTGGAGCTGAAACGCAGTGCTGGCTACCAGTTTGAGCTGGTTCCCCTGGATATTACCCAGCCCGGAATGATCCATAACCTGCAGTATGTGATTGAAGAGCCCGTTGATATCCTGATCAATAATGCCGGAATTTATGGCCCTTTCGGTCTGTCTTATGATGAGGTGACTGTTGATCCATGGATGGAAGTTTTGCGGGTTAATTCGGTGGCCCCGATGATGGTTACGCAGGCACTGGTGGAAAAAGTAGCCCAGAGTCATGAGAAAAAAATCATCATGATGTCCAGTAAAATGGGCAGTATGGGGGACAATCAGAAAGGCGGGAGTTATATCTATCGCTCTGCCAAAGCCGCATTGAATGCGGTGGCTAAAAGTCTGGCTATTGACCTTGCCGGGAAGGGTATCAGTGTTGGTGTATTGCATCCTGGCTGGGTTCAGACGGATATGGGGGGCGTTAATGCTCCGATTGATACGGAAACATCCATCAGGGGCGTTCGCAAGGTTATTGATCAACTTTCTTTGAAAAACAGTGGCCAGTTCATCAATTATGATGGATCAGTGATTCCCTGGTAAGTTGATTAACCGGTGAAATTTGCATGCAATCTATTGTTCAATCGCTACACTTTTTTGCCCGTTATGGCTTGAGCCTGACGGTTTTATTTCTATTGTCTGCTATCCCCTCTGAAATCACAGGCTTTTACCTCCAACAGTCTTTTGCTGGCAATAGCGAGGTAAGTGTCGGGTTTGCAGATCTGTTTGCATCAGTGTTGATAGAGCCGCTGGCCACGGGGGCGGCGATTTTCTTTATTGAGAGTCGCGATCAGGGTAAGAAGCTAAGCCTTTATGACAGTTTAATAAAGTCGGCGGGTATCTATTTTCCGTTGGCGACCAGCTACCTGGTCGTGTTTGTATTAGTCATGCTTGGGTTTAGCCTCTACCTGATACCGGGATTTTATCTGCTGTACAAACTAATGTTTGTGGAGTTTCGGGTTGCCCTTAAGGGGGAGCCTCCAGTGGAGGCTATTCAGGCAAGCTTTAATCAGACGAAGCAGCAGTGGTCCCTGTTATTACTGCCTTTTGCTGTACTGCTGTTCACTCTGCTGTTCTCACAATCCCTTATTAGCTATCTATTGATGAGCCCTGAGAATGTACTGTGGTTACAGGTTATTGGTGCTGGAGTAATACAATAAGTGCAACAGGCTGAAACTT
>NZ_PJPV01000042.1 GCF_002864045.1 Endozoicomonas acroporae | reverse complement strand
AAGTTTCAGCCTGTTGCACTTATTGTATTACTCCAGCACAACTTCTCAAAATTCCTACTGCATTACGTGACCAAGCGAGGCTTGAGTATTCAGGTACTCGCTTACAACTTTCCGCACTTCCTCAGTATAAGGTATCTATCTTCCTAATCTGCGATCAGTGCAAGAAACTCATCTAAAAGGGCAAGCAAATCGTTCTTTTGAAGAACGACAGCGGAAGGTTGGTTAAAATAGCCTTTTATACTTTCCGGGGGTAATTTTAATGGGGAGATGGGATCATATTCCCACTTGCTGGCTGTAAGGTTAAAATCGTTGAAAGGCTGCACTGTGTCAGAATAACCATCATAAAGGCAATTCAACCAAATGGGAGAAGTGGCATCATCAATGTGGTGTACTGCCAGCCAATAAAAGAATATTTTTTTTATCATCGAGAGTAACTCTATACTCTTTTCACTCTCATGTATTTCTCTAATTTCTGCCCTTATTCCGGATTTTATTCTTCCAGAAATCTTGTCGGTTACCTCTTGTTTTGGCAAAGAAGTACAATCGAAGATAATGGGTTTGTAGATTGTAGATTTTGATACGTTCAGGAAAGCAGCCTCTCCGGACACAAGCTTTTCAGGGACGATAATGCAATTGCCCACAGGCTGGTGGTGGAGTTGTTGATGGATGCGATGCTGCGAAAGTCGCTCCAAAAGTGAGCGGCTCATAGTCATCGTTTTGACAAGGTTTATGTAGCGCTGTGAAATTCGTTTACCACGATCTGTTACTGGATAAAGAATGTCAGTTTTTATAGATCTTAGAGAATAAGACATAAGCATTCGTTTTACCCGGTCTTTTAACTGACAGGAATCACAGGACCCGGAGAACGTCTGTAAGATGGCCAATAATACATATTTCAGAAATTCAGGCACTGATCGGTAAAGATCACATAGCCAGTTCAAATAGTGCACATCAGGCTCTTGTGCATGTATCAGGGAGCATAATATCTTCAGATGCGAATTAAGGAAAGAATCTTTCACACTGAGATTGAACATATTATCCGCCATATGCTTATCCACTATATGCCAAGCACTTTCTTCTATGATGCTTTTCCAATCTTTTATGTTTTCACCAAACCGGTAAAACATTTGTGGTGATAATAGTATCTCCCAATAATCCGGAAATTTGCTGGTTTTTACCGGTCCTCTGTTGAATGCAGAATAGAAATCTTTAAATCTGTGCATAAACTCAGTCGAAGCTGATCTGTTTGTATTTGACTGTAAGTCATTTTTAATAATTTCAAGACAACAGCTAATCTTACGACCCAAAGAAAATCCCGGTGAATCAAGAGTTTGGTCGGAATAGGCATCCCGCCTTTTAGCGGTTAGCCTCAGCTTAGAATTGTCTGGACGATGATAATCCCCCCAGTCGGGTTCGGTGATATCTGCAGTGGCCTGCCCGCCACCACCGAGTTGGTACTGTCGCCAGGTGTGGCCGCCATCGGGGCTGATCTCAACAAAACGGTGCGAAGCATTCTCTACTTGCCGGGCAGGAATTCCCCAATAGTCGCAGAGTACCTGGAAGATCATCGCCTTGTGTCGGCAAACCCCTTGTTTCTCCCTGAGCATATTCAGCAACAGCTGTTCATCCTGCCCGGTCACATTTTTGCTATCGGAAAATGTATCCAGCCAACCCATCAACGCCCTGAGTCGTTGCGGGATATCCCTGATCCCATGGATGTTACGCAGCTCTGCATAGGCTTCGCAGGTGTTCGTTTTGGGGTAAAAAATCTGCACTTCCAACAGATCTGCAAGCCGTTGACTGCACAATCCCTCTGGTAATGTCAGCCACTCGCCCGGTTTCAGTGGGGTAAAATAGGCTTGCTCGGGAGCAATGATAAAGTCCACCGTTACCGGTAATGCTGAGGATGCCTTACTTTTGATTAACAGTTGCCCTGTCAGCTCGCTTCGGGCCAGCTCAATGGGGGTGTCCGGGGTGCAGCGCAGTGCCCGGAGCTGGTCTTTGGGTGTCAGGGCAGGCAGGGGCTGCCACTGGTTATTCAGGAGCAGCGTAAACTTGCCGGGCAGTTCATCTGCGCCAAGGTCGGTCCGCCAGGCGGTATCATCAGGCCATCCTGCCAAAGGTGTTGTCGTGCCATTTGTCCAGTCGATGGGGTAGTCGCGCAACCGGCCGTCTTCATCCAGATGGGTCTCCAGAAAAAAGAGACGATATTGGCGGGCATCGAGAGGGTGTTCGGGGAAGTACCTGGTGACCTTGTAGTAGGGGGGCACCAAAATATCGCCAAATTTACAAGGATAAGCCGAATGACCGGTTTGTTGCGGGTTTACCGTTGACCCGCTATTGCGGCTGATCTCCATATCTTGCTGCATGGCTTGTGCAATGGTCATGACGTCCTGATCTGTTGCCTCCGGTGTCACCGTGATTACCCGATCATCACAACGGGGTACAGGCCCGAATGTTACCGTGATGGGCATCAACAGTCCGGGTATGCTATTGGCGCTGGCCTCAAGGTCCCGGCGCCGTCGTTCTTCCTGCTGGATGCGTTCCAGACGTACGATATCCTCCTTCAGCGGAGGCAGCGTTGTCTGCAAGGCACGAAAGGGCAGTGACAAGTGTTTTCGCAAGGCCTGATGCCAATGTTCAGGCCGCTGACTGGCCAGCTGTCGGGCGCTACTGAACAGGTCGTCCAGTGCCAGTTGCACCGGGCGGTTCTGCTGATGCAGTGCTGTGGCCAGTTGGTGGAAGTGACCCGCCAGCCACTTGGGCAATCCGTCAGGTATCTTGGGCAAACCCTGCACCAGCCCTTCCAGT
>NZ_PJPV01000041.1 GCF_002864045.1 Endozoicomonas acroporae | reverse complement strand
AAATTCCAGATTTATGTTAGGGGTGCTGAATAGTTACGACGTATTTATGAAAATAACAACAATCATTATCAAAACCCCGGATGGCTATCACCTTGCCGGTACCGAGTTTCTGCCTGAACAAACCAATGGGATTGGTGTAATTATCAATGGTGCCACCGGTGTTTTGCGCAGGTATTACCAGGATTATGCCGAGTTCTTATGCCAACAGGGCTTTACAGTGCTGAGCTATGAGTTTCGGGGGATTGGTGAGAGCCAGCCGATTCACAGCGATGCCCCGGCTCCCAGCATGCTCCACTGGGGGCAACGGGATATGGATGCAGTACTGATCGACGTTTTGCACCACCGACAACGGTTTATCAGCTTGAGAAGCTATTCAGTAACGCAGACAGTCATGTCAGAATTCTGAAGCCCGGGGATTACCGAATGAAATCCATTGACCACTTCGGATTTTTCAAAAAAAGCATGAACCGACAGGCATGGCAAGAGAGTGCCGAGTGGTTACTGGAGTAAATGCGGTAACGAAACGCCAACAGGCCCGAAAGGTATAAAACGATTTTCTCACTGAGCAATAGAATGATGCATGAAAAGTTGCTATTACCGACATTACTGCTGGTTTTCTCTTCTGCAACAGCCAGTGAGTTAAAACCCTTTGTCAGTGATGGCTGCAGCCTGTTTCCGAATGGCACATTGTCCCAGCCTGATCAATGGTTGCACTGCTGTGTTAGTCATGATTTTACTTATTGGCAGGGCGGCACCGAAGAAGGCCGATTACATTCAGACCAGGCATTGCGACAGTGTCTCAGAGAATCGGGCCATCCCCGGATTGGCGCTGTAATGTATGCCGGAGTTCGGTTTGGCGGCAGTCCATTATGGCCCACACCGTTCCGCTGGGGATTTGGCTGGGAGTATCCACGTTTATATCGCCCATTGTCTTCAGAGGAGCTTTATCAGGTTGAGACCCTTTCCCGGCAGATGGAGATAATAGGAAAGGAGTAAACTGCTCCAACTGCCCCCGGTAATAGCCATCGCTATCTGAACATTGTTGGCTGGGAGAAACACCCTCAGCGATCGATTGCTTTAAAAAGGCACCGGGTATTGACGGAATACAGCATTGATCTCGCCCAGCACCTCTTTTGATAATTTCAGCTGGTAAGCATCAATATTTTCCTTAAGCTGCGCCAGTGAACTGGCTCCGATAATCGTCGATGTTACACCCTCTGTTTGATATACCCAGGCCAGTGCCATCTGCGCCAGAGACAACCCATGGCGTTCTGCTACCCCATGATAGTCTTCAATCGCCTTGTGAGTCATAGGGGTATTGCGGAAGAGACCATTTCTCTGCTGGAAAGACCAGCGAGAACCCGACGGAATCTGTCCATTTCGGTACTTGCCAGAGAGCACGCCGCCGCCAAGTGGCGACCAGGGCAGATAAGCGACATCATTTAATACACAGGACTCCAATACATAGGGTGAGTCCTTGGCATGTATTAAGCTGAACTCGTTCTGGATAGATACCATCCTGGGCAGATTATACTTCTCGCTCAACCGCACATACTCACCAATGCCCCAGGGCGTATCATCGGAAAGGCCGCAATAACGGATCTTCCCTGCTTTAATGCAATCATCCAGCCCTTGAAGAATATCCACCATTTCCGCTTCCTGTCGCGCTCGATCCACCTGGGTATGGGGAACCATCCCCGGCCAGTGTCTGGCAAAATGGGGAGAGACCCGGTTTGGCCAGTGCAGCTGGTAAAGATCAATACAGTCTGTATTCAGGCGTTTCAGAGAACCTTCCACCGCTTCTTTAATACTCTGACCACTGATTGGGCTGCCATTGCGTATCCACGGCAGTCCCGCACCGACAATTTTCGTGGCAATGACAACCTCATCACGCTTGCCCGGATTGGCCCGGATCCATTCACCAATGCAGCGCTCAGTTTCACCACTGGTCTGTGCGTCAGGCGGAACCGGATACATCTCGGCCGTATCGATAAAGTTAATTCCCTGGTCCAGCGCGAAGTCAATCTGCTCTAACGCCTCATTCAGAGAGTTCTGCTTTCCCCAGGTCATGGATCCCAGGCAAACTTCTGTCACCTGCAGTTCACTGCATCCCAGTTTAATTTTTTTCATTGACCGACTCCCCGGTATTTTTAAGGGTTAATGCATATTACAGTAATAGAAAAACACAATCAGGAGAATAATCAAATCAACACTGCTGACTGGTCCTGGTGAACAGCAAACTATTGCTCGGCAATGCGATAAAGCAGCTTGATAAAGGCGTCTGTACTTTTCTGGCTGGGGGACTCAATCCCGAATTTATTATGAAAATAGATGGACAGCTGACAATCCCTATTGCCCAGCATAACGGTATAACCATCATCCATTGACTTTGCGGTAACACCTTCCAGGAAGTAGCCCCCGGCCACCTGTTCACCCTTGTCCAGAATTCGGGCAAATGCCAAAAGACACTTTTGAATATCGATATGTTGATCCACTGACAGACTCCTTCAGAAAAGCAAGGCCCCCCCGCTTACGTCATTTTCAGGGAGGCATAGAGAAAACAGTGCAATATAAACACCACAAGGGTGACAGTTGCTCTCATGGACAGGTAAGACTTTACCCGTCCATCGGCCAAAAGTCCTGTATAAACGCACTCAATAATCAGTGTTGCCAGATAGCTGATGGCAAGTAGCACCAGCATCTGATGATTCGCCAGTCCTGCCAGAAGCCCTCCGAATACCGAGAGTGCAATGAAATTACTGCCCAGTACTTTAACAATGTTTCTGGATTGATTCTCACTGTAGACTGCCTGCCCCCATAAAGAACCGGCCATAAAGCCGCTGATAACGACGGAATAAATAATGAACAGTTGCTCCCCTGTGTTATCAAGCAGAGACTGACCCCTGATGGATAGAGACAACGTAATAATAAAAGGCATTATCCCAAGCCAGGCGAGCCAGTACATGAGTCGTTGAAAGCGATCCACCGGGTTCTCCTTTGGTCTCACAGTTTGGTCTCACAGTGATGTCTAAACATTCAATCTCACAGGTATAGGGCTTATTTGCCAGTGAAGCACAGATATGCCTTATCTGTACGAATGGTCAGATTGACTGGATCAGGTCATATCATTGCTTCGGGTTTATTAATGCTGAATGAATGTGTTAGCCTGAAACGGATACGAATCAGAATAATAGAGCCGATAAAATGATTAACCAAACGACCTTTATGGTCTTAGCAGCCTGCCCGGTTACAGAGAACTCTGCTCAGCGAATGCGTTGATCGTGAGTGTGAATGGCCCGTCAGGTTGACCTTTATCAGGGACTGATAAACGGGAGCCTCTGTCGTGTATATTCTGCGGTTGAATACTGCTGGCCAGCCTGTTGAGTGGCTTACCTGGCAGGAAACAGTATGCCTCTACTCAAGAGAGTTGGTTCACTGGAGTCTGGGAGATATTATTTACCGGATCCATGGCGGCTATAACCGATGGCATGGAGATCGAACGATTATCGAACTCCCCAGTATCGTTGCCTGTGGCGGTAAACGGCTTTTTCCCTGCCGAAACAATCCAGCCCTTAGCAATTACTCGCTGTTTGAAAGAGACAATCATCAATGCCTGTATTGTGGCCGTTTCTTCAAAGCAAGAGAGCTTACCCGGGATCATATTTTGCCAAAATCCAAAGGAGGCGTTGACGACTGGATGAACGTTGTTGCTGCTTGCCGACGCTGCAACCAGTTTAAAGGTGACAAACTGCTGGAAAACTCCGGGATGTCACTGATCGCCCTGCCCTATCGCCCCAATGCTGCCGAATATCTTGCCCTGGTCAACAGCCAGCGAATCCTGCCGGATCAGGCGGACTATCTCAGAACCCAGTTTTCCAAAAACTGTCGCTGGAAAAGCCGTAATCGCAATACCCCATCCGGTATATTGCAACCCATTTAAATCGTCAGCTGAAGCCCCTGTCTATGTGCAGGGCTCCGGTGTAAACTCCCCGCCCTGTTCAATTTTTGTAGTGGAATCAGCAATGCCCCTGAATCTCGACAACGATGGCTACCTGGCCAACCTTGACGAATGGAATACAGAAGCTGCCACAGAGCTGGCGGCGCTTGAGGGTATAGTGCTCACTGAAGCGCACTGGGAAGTGATTTATGCGCTGCGGGCGTTCTATCAACAATATGAACTGGCCCCCAACCAGCGGCCTTTTGTTAAGCATATTGCCAATACCCTTGGCAAAGACAAAGGGAACAGCCTCTATCTAATGACGCTTTTTCCTGAAAGCCCGGCCAGAGTTGCTGCCCGAATTGCCGGACTGCCCCGTCCTACCAACTGCTTCTGACCGTCAAAGAAGCCATTCTGCCGGGAAATAGAAGAAATACTCACATCTGGAATATGGGCAGATGGAAACCAAACCGCGACATAGTCCTAGTGATTGATGACAGTGACACCAGCCACTGCTCAACAGAACACGGTCGGTTCTCAATACATTATTTTTCCAGGCTTACCAGTTGATCAACATCCTCCTTGAGTCTTGTAAAGCCAACGGCTTCCACAGCCTCCAGATAACCAGGATCACTTTCGCTCTTGCCCTGGAGCAGGTTGGCAGCAATTCTTCCGTAGGTCATGGCACCTTTGGCACCGACTCCGGACATTCCGGCCATCACCACGAAGTTGCTGTCCATTTCACCGGATGGCGCGACCAGCTGGGAAACAATGGGTACTTCGGTACTGGTCAGGCTGTAGACACAGGAAACATCGCCAACCAGTTGCAGATCCTCATCGTTCACCGGCACCCCATGCATGCGTAAATACCGACCGGTGTTCTCAATGCTCCAGCGCATCTCCTCTTCGGACAACGCCTGGTGCCAGACATCGTCCAGGTTGTTGATGTCACTGCGCTGGAAATGGCCACCAATCTTGATGACCGGATTTCCATTAGCATCTGAAGATTCAAACATGGAATAAAAACTACCCTCCCGGGTACCAGCGGAGCTGTTAATCACCGGATAGGCCCGTCTCAGTTGACTGCGGGCGTGATCATCAAGTTGATGATACTTCGCCGGACTGATCTGCAGGAACGCAAGAAATACCCGCTTTGGCGTGATCAGTTTATCCATGTAGGGTGCCAACTCAGATAGCAATGGGCCGGTGTAAGGGCCCGCAGCGCTGACGATCTGACTGGCTGTCAATGTCCTTTCAGAACCTTGCGAATCTTTGGTGGCAATAAGATAGTGGTTACCCTGCCGTTGGATATCGCTAACGGAAGCATTGTAAACAATTGTGCCCCCTTTCAGTTTAATGGCCTTGTGCAACAGTGAAATCAATGCTTCAGGATTAAGGGTGCCAGAGTGTTCATTGAATTCACGATGCAGAAAAACCCCCTCCGGCAGCTGGACACCAAACATTTCCATTCCCTCCTCCGGCGTTAGAGCTAATTTGTAGTCCACCTTTTGTCGTTCAGAGGAAGCAATAATGGCATCAGCCGCTTTCAGCGGCCTCATATAATTGACGGGTGTTGTTTGGTAGACAGCAGACATCGAGGCATCGTAGCCCTGATTACCGAGATAGTTGACCAGCGTTGCTGTTTCATGAACCGAACGGTTGTGGAGGTAAGACCAAAGATCCCTGCCCAGGTTGTTGCTTCTGGCAATACGTGTCAGCCCTTTGCTGGAACCCTGACTGTATTCACGATCCTGTTTTTCCAGCAGGATAACCTCTTTGCCGTCCCGGGCCAGCTGCCAGGCAGCGGCGCTACCCATCAGTCCACCACCAATAACGACAACGGTGTAGTCCTTTTCAGCGGTTGTATCCCAAGCCTGGAGCTGACCACTGAAGAAGGCAAATATCGATGTGAGAACTAAAGAGAATATGGTCATATTTCCTCCATGAAACGGATATTAAGGTTAATAATGAGTTGGACAGTCCGTCCAACAAAAGGTTCCATCGACGGGCATTTATTTTGCTGTAGTCAGCACTCCGCCTAGGAGACTGTCCGAGAATAGCGCCCGTAGCGAGGATGGCAGAAAATTGAGGATAAAAATTTCGTTTTGTGAGGTGAATAGCGGGGCTATTTGCCGAACAAAACGGAATTTTTAGACCAATTTGCTGCCACCGCAGTAGGGCGGTCTATTCTCGGACAGCCTCCTAGTGGGTATCAGCATTAATTTCCCGCCATTACCACTTTGCAGGCTCCATAAAGTGGAGCGATAAACTGAGCGTACCGTACAAACTCCCAGAATGTCGGCTGCCAGCTTCTCAGTTCAACTTGCGGTGGAGTTGTGACGGTAATATCCAGGCTTTTAAGGGAGAAACTGCGTGATTCATATCGCCCCGGGCTGAACAAACCCCATAATGCATACCATTGGCAATCCGGAGCCGCAGGCTCTGATGCGCAGGGCTGGAAGTAGAACGGCATATTTTTCAGATTCATGGTTACTTTGAACGTGTATCTGCTATCAGGAGCCAGATAATCTTCGAAGCTCAACGCTTCAGGGGAGAATAACAGTCGCCCCGGATAATAGATGAGCCCGGGTAAATAAGTCCGGTAAATTGCTGCGCCAGTTCCATAATCGAAACTGAGCTGGTAGCGTGTCGAAGCTTTGAGGGTATCACTGGCACCGTTATCTGGCACGGGGTCCACCAGCAGCTGGATATGGTCATCAAAATAGGCGGTAGATTTCAGCCGCTCTCCCAGCCAGGTGGATTGGTAAAGCTGCACTCTGATCAGTGGTGATGTTTCGGCAGACATGGTTGATAACGACAGATCTTTGAAGATGTAACTTGCCGTGTCTTCGACGATTAATCCACAAGGATAGCCCCTGGATTGATAGCCCCCGTTCAGATCAAATGCGCCTCCCCACACAATGGCTGACGACATATCACCGTCAGGGAAGCAGAGAGTATTGGGTGGACTGGATAGAATTCGCCGATCGGTGAGCACCTCAAAACTGACATTGTCAAAACCGTTCAGGCGACATTGCAGGGAGCCAGGCATCCACAGATTATTAATGCGTCTGTGAATTTGGTAGGCATTCTTTGGGTCATCAATATTCAGCGATGGATTCAGCTGACCCGATGGCGAGCGAGCATTGCTGACCGACAGCCGCTCTTTTTCACCAGGTAACAGGTCATAACCATTGGCCAGTCGCCGGATATCCCCGGGTTGGCCAGGATGCAAGTCAGGCGTGTCTTTTTTGACAAACTCCACACTATAGACCAATTTGCCCATACTACAGAAGCTGTGTCCCTGTTGGGCAATATCGGCGTAGCAACTTCGGGCAATGTCTCTGCAATTCCTGGTATCGGACTGACGACGATTTTGTTCGGTAGGCGTTTGTTGATCACATACCCGAACAGTCCCACAGATATCCCGATCCTCAATCAGTTGGCACTTTTCCCACCTCCAGTGAAGGTTAACCGGGTAATACAAAATGCCCTCATACCTCGGAGCCGGAAGGTCGCGCAACCATTGGACGGCCTGATCAGGGTCTGTTTCTTTCAATGCATGCCAGGCAGCTTCATCCAACGGATCCGGATAGCGAGTCCAGGAGTAACCGGCCCTGCCACACTGCAGGTACTCATGTTGTACATTGCGGCTTTGATCCAATGGCAAAACCTTTCCGGGACAGGCAAGGCTGATCCGTGGTCCTGAATAGAAGGGGAGCAGGTTCTTTTCAATACACCGGTTCTCAGGACGGGGCGGAGTTACCCGGCCCATATCGGGTTGGCCGTTTCTTGCCGATGAGCCGCGGTTTGCAGTGTGGGGGCGTTCGTGGTCCCGGTAAGCGGGATGGCCACTTGTCAGCGTAGCCATCCACCCGGGTTCAGGTGGTGGCGGTAAATAAGGGGGTGCAGAGGGTACATTAACCGACGGCCCCGACCCCATTGTAGTAGGAGTGACCGAGGACGAAGAATGGGGGGAGGCATTCACCGGTGTTATACATCTGTTCGCCAGGGCCAGAAAAATAAACGTCTGAGCAGGAGAAGATACAATCTTGCGGGTAATCCTGTGAAGCGCACTAACAGTCCCATATGCGCAATCCAGCGCTGGGCTCAGCCAATGTGCAGGGGAAACGGGTACTTGTGATGAGTTGGCGGAGGTTGCGATTTCTGGTTGGGA
Organism: Endozoicomonas acroporae; assembly: GCF_002864045.1. Lineage (GTDB taxonomy): Bacteria > Pseudomonadota > Gammaproteobacteria > Pseudomonadales > Endozoicomonadaceae > Endozoicomonas > Endozoicomonas acroporae. Next base: position 28,444 of record NZ_PJPV01000041.1, on the reverse strand, counting down.
AATGGCGGGACTGGCAGTAGTGGTTAACATGGTCAATTCTTCATGACAGTATTTCACATGATCTCAAGAGGATGTGCCAATTATAATTTTCTGACACATCCAACGTGGAATTTTGACCATAGGGAAAAGATTTAGTTCACTGCCAAATGAGGAATGCCCTGAACAGTAAAATCATTACGAAAAATCTGGGAACATATTCTTCAGCCGGTCAGTAGTACGAATCTTTTTCTGTTGCTCAGCAAGAAAGTCGTCTTCATAATGATTCATTACCTTTTCTATAAATAATAAGCGATCATTGGTTTTCACAACCAGCTTCAAGCCTTCATCGTGAACTCTTTGAATAACGTTGAGGAACTGCTCGATTTTACACTTGCGGTTAGCTTTACTGCCGGTCATATCGCACTCCAGAAAAACCACCTGATGCTCTGATTTGGATAAATCACTTAAATGGTGATCGGGCATTAGCTTTTGGCCTCCGGGTAAAAAGCTGGGCCCCACCTGACGGATCTGGCCCACCGGAATACGGAGTTTTATGGCAATCTCATCGATTGATTCCACCTGCTCAGTAATCACGCCTGCAGCTTTGTCCCCTTGATAATGACCCAGTCGCAATAATGCATCATCAGTCTGGACTTCAAGGCTGTCCCACCATCGGGAACGTCGACTGTCTCCCCGTAAATCGTTCAGGTAACAAAAGTTATGGGCAGTTTCGGTCAAGGGATCAATAATGCCGAAATATTTTTTATCGATATGGACAGGATAATTTGAACTGACCATGATGGCTTTGTTTTCAGCCATCACATGTTTCATGGTTTTCGCCAGAAACATTTTGGTGATGCCGGACTGACATTCGGTAACATCATCCACTATCACCAAATCCTTACCGGCAAGCATTTCGTCAACCTTTCTATGCCATTGTTTATCATCACCGCCGAAGTCCAGATACAGGCTACCTGCTCTTTCATCACTTATATAGAGGGTGTTGACACCATAGTGGGCTGCTTTTTTGGCAACGGCTACACAAAGATGCGTTTTTCCTATTCCTGCTGATCCGGTCAGAAATAGTCCCATAGGTTGTTTGGGCAGAGTTTCATCCAGGTTATTAATCACAGCGTGTGTAAACTTCAGGGCAGTCTGTTTCATCTGGTCCTGCTGTGATGAGCCGGTTTCAAAATTCTCGAAGTCGGCAACAAGGTTTTCAATGGGGAACGGTTCAATATGATCCACCGGTTTGGGTTCCAGAACCGGTGTGACAGGCAACGGCAGTTGCTGATGCCAGGCTTTATCATTTGAAAAAACATGTGCCCAGCGCTCAGGACTGAAGCGTATTCCACAGGTAAGACCAACAATGGGGGAGGTGTAGCTCAGGGTATGATCGGTCCAATCTGCATAACCCGTTTCCCCCTTTTTGATAGCCGCAATTGTATCCGTACTCTGTGGTTGATTATAGCCGTCGATCAGGAGGTTCTTGACTTGCTCGAACGTTTTCGGTTCAGCAAAATCATCTGGACCAAATCCCAGATAGAGATTTTGTTCGCTGCTGTTTTGTCCGGTGCATATCAGATTAAAACCAATGGCACTGCCGGTTTTGTGTTTCGCACTGTAGCTCTTAACGCCCTGGATATAGACAATATCCCCCTTTTTAATATCCAGGTCTCCCGCTTCAATGCCCGTTGGATTCGAGATAGGTTCCCCGAACGAAAAAAAGCCAAACAAGCTGCCATAGAGAGGGTTGATCATATCGAACGGTTTTAAAACGCCAGAGGGAAGTGACAAATCTTCACACGCATCTTGAGCCATTGTTTCACTGTTGCAGAAAATCGAACAGGCAATTCTGAACGTTGAAACCGGTGAACCAAACAGGCGGTTGAATTCATCAGTGCCAAGAATGGTTTCAATGGCTCGATACTGGCAGGCCAGCATGGTCGTGGCACAGCCCGCAGTGGTAGGGCCATGAAAAAAAGCACTCAGACACTCACTGGGTGTTTGTCCGTTACTGGTTGCTACAAAGCTGGACTTGCATCTCGCGTCAAAATACTTCGGTAGTGAGTGAAAACCAAGGGACGAAACGTTGATCAGATCTGGAAGATCACGGACTTGATAGTCCTCAGGGTAAAAGACCCCAAGGTTTTTGTTTTCCTCCAATGGTGGCGGCCTAAGTCTTCTTGGTATCGGTCTAAGTCTATTGTTACCGATTGCCTTCACCGGCAGGTAATGCTTTGTCTTGACTGAACCCCGTTCATCGTATGGTGTATTGCTGTGCTGGAGCCAGTGGATCGTTTTATCGGCTAATTGCTCATTCAGGGGCGCATTGCTGTTACTTTTCGGAAAATATTCCTGAGGAGGAGTAATTCTACCTATAGCCTGGAAATGAATATTTATAAGACTATTATCTTTGCGAAAGGATTCTTTGGTACCCGGTAAACAGGCGGCTGGATTGCCTTTGGTAATTCTGAATTCACTAACCTCCTTACTGCTTGCCACGGGTCTTTGCCCACCAGAATCAGGAATTTTTTTCAGGCCTTCATCAGCACCTTGGTTATGGCACAGCTTTTTTTGAGTCAGGGGGTGATTACCACTTAAGGAATGACCACAAAAAGTCGAAGGGTTGCTATTTTGAGCAGCCGTTGCACTAGCCCCGAATTCTTGATGTTTGGATTCAGGACGAACGCATGGTTGATAGGTGGTGGGTGTAGTATCCATACTTAATTAACCTTTGTAATTTATATTAATCCGCTAAAAATTGACATTTAAATTCAGATAGTTAATAGACAAAGTGCAACAATCACTACAGTATTAATTATTATTCCTGCACAAATCATAATTAACAGAATGACTCTAATAAACGAGCCTGCATTTAACTTGGATCAGCAATTGGTTAAAAAGTTCCAACTTTTTTTCTGACAGATACGTCTACAATGATCGCGTCGAATGAATTGCCTGCTGAGGCTGGAACAGCTTCAAGCTTACGGTAAAGAATAATTGACGAGGATTAAAAATTGGATATCAGATCTGGCAGTAACACACCACCCACATTTAAAGAACCACCCACTGAAGCACCACCCCCATATCAAAGAGCTGCAAGGGAAGGTTTTTTGAACGCCTTAGACTTTCTTCCCCGGGATATAGCCCTTGTAGAAGCGAAGGAAATTATTAATCACCTGCTAGATAAGTATCAGATTAGTATTAGTGAATTAGTTGGAGGAGCTGATTCTGGCCCGCGTTTATCTGAACGTAGTGTGAGTGTCCCAACAAGATTATCCCCAATCAGACAACTGATGCAAGCAGATGGAAATACTGAATTGTTAAAAGGTTTAAACATACTGGTAGAGGGATTTAACGAAGAAGTATCTGAATTTGAAAAAATAATCGATAGTAAAAATAAAAAGGAAATTACTGCCAAGGCTCACGGCCTGACCAGAATAGCCACTCAGCTCAATAAAAGATTCTTTCACCCTTATGATTACAGACCTAATTTCGTACAATCCACACTGGATCTTTTCAAGCTTGTTACGATGACCCCCTCTGATTTCAGCCGATGTTCCAAAGCCATCTATCGATTGTTCGAGAGTACTCGTCAGTGCAGCAAAACCGAGTGGCCGACTGATCATCAAAAAAAGGCACTCACTGAATTTTGTGACAAGCTACTCAAAGCAACAGCTCATGAAAACTATGCCCACCAGAAAGATATTGAATATGGACGTAAGAACTATGCCGACCAGAGAGATATTAAATATGTAAAAAAGGAGCTGGAGAAAGGGTATTATCCGGAATCTTCGTCCAATACGGTAGCTAACTTCTGCTCTTCTGTTCTCCTGTTTACCCGGGACGTAAAAGTTTTCCGAGATACTCTGGATGCATTATTCACATTGTATGAATTCACACCATCCGAAGCACCACTGAAGGAGATTCCAGAGGATCTTAATAAAACAATTAATGAAAACGCCACAAAAGCAGATGGGTTTGATAGTTATCGTCAGTAATCGGCGTTCCAACTTTTTTCTGACAGGTTGGTCTATATTGAGCGCGTCGTAATGAAGTCTGGAAACATATGCTTTAGCCGGTCAATAATTCCCGGGGTGTTCTCTTGCCCCCAAATATTTTCATCCAGAAATTTCTGCACATCTTTTAAAAACAGTAGGCGTTTATCGGTTTTGACAACCAGCTTCAAGCCTTCGTTATGTACTCTCTGAACAACATGTAAGAACTGCTCGATTTTATTTCTGCAATAGTGAGATTCATCACCCTTGATACTACACTCCATAAAAACAGCCTGATGCCGTGCCTTGGATAAATCGCTGAAATAGTAATCGGGGCTGAAACAACGGCTTCCAGACAAATGATAGCGACCCACACGACGGATCTGGCACACCGGAATACTGAGTTTTTTAGCGACATCGTCCATTGATACCGATTGCTCTGTAAGCACGGCCGCCGCTTTGCAACCTTGATACTGACCCAGTCGCGATAATGCGTCAGCTGAGTTCACTTCAGGATTGTGCCACCATTGGGAACGGTAACTGCGTCCCTGCAATTCACTCAGGTAAAAAAAGTTATGGGCAGTTTCAGTTAAAGGGTCAACAAAGCCAGGCGTTGCATTTTTGACAGGAATAAGGTGATTTGAGCTGACCATGATGGCGTTGTTACCCGTCATCACATGTTCCATTATTTTCGCCAGAAATAGTTGGGTACACCCGGACTCACGGTTGGCATCATCGAATACCACCAAATCCTTACCGGCAAGGATTTCGTCAACATTTTTATACCATCGTTTTAGATCACCGCCAAAATCCTGCAAGAGGCTACCTGCTTTTGCTTCGTTTATATACAGGGTGTTGACACCATATTCGGCTGCCTTTCTGGCAACCGCCACACAAAGATGGGTTTTTCCTATTCCCGGCTGTCCGGTCAGGAATAGTCCCATGGGCTTTTTCTTGTCCGGTGTCCCATTCAGATTATTAATCACGGAGTGAGTGAACTTCAGGGCAGTCTGCTTCATCAGGTCCTGCTGTGATGAGGCGGATTCAAAATGTTCGAAATCATCAACAAGATTTTCACTGGGGAATGGTGAACCATGATCCACCGGCTTTGGTTCCCTGGCCGATGGTAAAGGCAACAGTGGTTGCTGATGCCAGGCTTGATCGTAATGTGCCGTAAAGCATTCCCAACGAAAAAGACTGAAGCGAAGCGCACACTTGATACCACCAATAGAATGGTCATCAGGCACGATGTGGTCGACCCACTGAGCATAATCTGTTTCCCCCCGCTTGATAGCACGGAGTGTCTCAGTACTCGGTGGTTTGTTATAACCTTCAATCAACATACGTTTTATCTGGTCATAGGTTTTCGGCTCAACGAAACTATCCGGACCAAACCCCAGATAGAGATTGCGGCCACTGCTGTTTTGCCCGGTGCATATCAGATTATACCCCATATAATCACCGGTTTTGTGCTTTGCGCGGTAGCTGTCAACGCCCAGGATATAGAGGATATCACCCTTATTGATATCCGACTCAGACAGCTTCATCACTGGATCCAGGGAAGGTTGTTTCACATACAGAAGATCGTCAAACAGACGGTAAAGAGGGTTGTTAACATCGATCGGATCAGTATTGTTGCTGCCAGCATAAAGCCAGCGGGCAATTCTGAATTTTGAGACCGGTGAACCAAAGATCCTGTTGAACTTGCTGGTGCCAATGATGGTTTCAATGGCTCGATACTGACAGGCCAGCATGGCTGTGGCACAGTCCGCTATGGTAGGACCATGAAAAAAAGCCTCAAGAGACTCACTTGGGGTATGTTTGTTACCCTTTGCGACAAAGCTGGCTTTGAATTCCGGGTCAAAATATTCCGGTAGAGAGTGCATCCCGTAGAGCTTGCTTTTAGACAGTTTGGGAAGTTCATGAACCTGATAATCCTCAGGATAAAAGATTCCCAGAGATTTTTTTTGTGGTTTCAGCCGTTGCTTTGAAGCATCATCTTCCGTCACTGAATATGAGTCTCGTTCAGCGTAGGGTGTGTTAATGAGCTGGAGCCAGTGGATAATGCTGTTGGCGAATTGCTCAGCCAGGGGCCCATGGCTGAAACGTTCCGGGTAGTCTGTGTGAGGAACCTTTATCCTGCCTGTAGCGCTGAGATGATTGAGAAAAATGGGATCATCAATACAGTCAGGGGACGCTTTTGTAACTGGCATCCCAAAGGCCATAAACGCCTCCAGGGCAATTTTATAGTCACATATTTCCCTTTTTTCCCTTTCCAACCAACTGCAGCAGAAACCCGCTTGTGTTTTCAGACTGTCTTGAGCGGCCCTCATCTCAGCCCTGACTTTATTGGGAGCGGCTTGAACACCCCCTGAACAGTAACTCGTAAAGACTACAGGAGAGGGGCTATTAACATCAGCTCCTACATTAGGTATAGGATAGGGTTTTACTAGCGAAACACCTGACAGGTGAAAGCAGACAATTGCTGAGTCCATATTCACGCATTTTCACCTTTACTGACGAACAGAAACGAGTAGGGTTGTAATTGGCTTGCCAGAGAAAGGGCATTAAATTTAGCCGAGACCTCTAATTGAGCCGGAAATTCAGAGTTAATCCAGCCGAATATTTAATATTGATTGTTTCAATACACTTTTAGACTCCCCGTATTCAATTAAGTTCTCCGACATTACAAAATGAAAATCATTCTCTAGAATCAGCTGAAAGAGAAATAGAAGGACTCTGTGAGTATTTCATGACGTGCTTGCAATCGGTACTGACCCGGTTGTTATACCTGTCCGGCGGCGGTTGCAATATATTGGATAATTCAAATAACTATTCAGCAGTAAAGGTAAAATTTATGGAACCAGCAGCTTTGCAACAGCAAATGGGCGGATCTTTAATTCGCGCATCAAATGCCGCATTTGGCATAGAGAGCCCGGACGGGCATGTATATACCGCAGATGACAAACAGGCGGCATTAGGTCGGCATACTGTCAAAAAACTCAATATATCAACAAGCTATCTTGCAGGCATGGCCGCTAAGGGTGGTATTTCAGGTGCTTTGGGTGGTATTGCTGGCGTTACCTTTGTTGGTCTTACCAGAGCCACTGGAGAGTTCTCATGGAAACCGGTGGCCATAGCGGGAGCAGCGGGTGCAACACTGAACGTATTGAGAGCCATCGCCAATGCCAGGCCCATGACACCACTGGAGCATGCCAGCCAGGAACTGGAGCAGGCCATGGAAGATGAAGCCTATCTGCTCAATCATCCGCTGGATCAGCCTGACCATGAATACAGCAGCGATGACTTTTTGGTTATCCAATATATGACCAATAGATACCAGGATTCCTGGAAGTCACTCTGGCTATTATGGGCAGGTATTCACACCTCCTATCACCAGAGTAACTTTAATAACAGCATGAATGAGTTCAGCACTGTGTTAGAAGGTGAATATGGCGTGAAGAAGGAGGATATTAGCAACGTTATTGCCAGTATGGGGGATATCGACTCCCCGGAAGCTGCAACAGAACTTCCGGATTTCAAACGATTGATGACGAAGTTTCCTGTCCCGGAAAAAGACCAGGAAGATCTTGCCAGACGGATGTTTATCTTTAACCGCATCATTACGGAAGGTCTGGACAAGCGCCAGACTCGCCCGGTCAGTGAACTCTACCAGGACCTGCTCAAGACCAGGTACTGCCAATACCGGGAGCGCCTTGGACAGGATAAGATCCGACTGCAAGAAGATGTTTGTATTTTGCGGGGAGTAGAGAGAAATCACCCGGCTCCGGTATCAGGTCCGTCTGCAACCGGAGCTGCTGAAAGCTAGTACATGGTTTCAATGTGATTGATGGGTTCCTTTATTGACCTCCAAACCCCGTTCGTCTTGAGCGGAGTCGAAAGGCGTAAACTCCATCCCCTGAAAACTGTGCCAATCACCCTTCGACTCCGCTCAGGGTGAGCGGAGATTGTACACATCAAACTCATCGAAATAATTTACCAGGAGGCAGACCTGCGAGAGGCTTGCTTTCGGGCATCGCTACAGTCCAGGGATTGCGGGAACAAGTCCGGTCGTAAAAAAAGGCTCTTTGCCGGAGCAAGGAGCCTTTGGGTTAACTTTAAGCGTGTTGGTGCTCAGAAGTAGTAGTTGAAGCGGCTACGGAAGGCGGTGGTTTGTTCGTCCGTATCTTTTATACCATATGCATTTTCAGTATCAGAATAAGAAAGTGCAAACGTTACAGTAGCGTTGTTGAAGTCCATGATCGGCATGGTGTAAGCAGTGTAAACTGCGTAAGATTTAGCGTCTGCGGCATCAGCCTTATTGGTGAACTTGTTAACAGCGTAGGAAGTACCCAGACCAAAAGCGTTCTTATAAACGATGTTGGTGTTAAAGGTGTGCGCTTCCCAAGCGTCTTTAGCATCTTGCATTGCGATGCTGGTGTTCCAAACAAGATCACCAAACGTCATGGTAGTGGTAGCAGCCAGACCGTAACGGTTCGCAAGCTCCAGAACTTCACCAGTATTAATTCCTTTACCATCAACTGTGACAGAGTCGCCACTCACTTCATATTCACCACCGAAGCTGACACTGAAGGCACCATCATCGCTCAAGTAGTTAACAGCTGGACGAACCATGAAACTGTTGTTGTCAGAATCTAAAGTATCGTTATCCCCATCAACGTATTCTCTGGAAGCACCGAGCAAATCTGCTGTATTGCCGTAAACTGTGGAAACTTCGGCTGTCCAGTTGCCCATTTCACTCATAATACGAGCCTGACCAGCGGCATCACGGCGACCACGGGCTTCTTTCGCCATATAGTAGTAAATGCCCTTGCCAATGCCATCACCACCATCAGCGTAGAACAGTGCAACGTCTTTACCCAGTGGAAACAGGTTCATAGCTTCGTAACGACCAATCTGGAATGCCCAGCTGTCTTCACGGCCAAACATGAAATAAGCGTCGTCTACTCTGACAGTACCATCGGTACGAACCAGAGGTTCAATCTTTGCAGAGAGATAAGCGCCGTCTTCACGGGCGGTTTTCCATTCAACCATCAGTTTGATGCGGGAGTCATCATTGAGTTGAGTAATAGTTTCGCCTTTCTTATCGTTATCAATGTTACCTTGGTTTACATAGTCGGCATTAATGCCGTTCTCGTTTTTAAACACATCAAAGTTAATCTCAGCATCACCACCAATGGTCAAAGAACCATCCGGAGAAGTCCAGGCCGCGTTAGCCGCAGATGTAGCGAGAAGAATTGCAGTAGCAAGCAGTGTCTTTTTCACAGCTGTATTCCTGTTGTCTTACGACAAGATGAGGGGAAATATTGGATTTTGGGAAAGCTGCCTGGTTGACAAGGTGTTCAGTATGTTGACTGTACCGTTCACATGCAGCAGCCAGAATCTTTCAGACTTGATCAAAATCTTCCATCCAAAAACTGCGCGCATTGTATCCACTGCAAACTTACAAAAAGTTGACCCAGCTCAACATCTTGCAAATGTTTCATAAGAAAATAGTTAAATAACAAGGATTATTGTTTTTTTTAGTTGCTCTTATGGAACAGTTACATCGCTTTTCGGGTCTTTAGACATTGACAACACACCCAAAATATCAACAAGACTCAATCCAACCCACTTAGTCTGCCAGGGCCAATTAAGCCATATCACGGCCAAGCCTACCCCCTTTCCGCCTATTACTTATTGATCATGGACGTCTAACCTCATAAAGTGCCTCCCCTTCTCATGACCAGCACGGAAGCATCATGAGTTGTATCATCAGTCACCGGGGTCCTTAATGAAGCAAACCAATCACTTTGTCGCTGTAGAAGCCAACATTGCTGCGGGCAAGTCAACTCTTCTTCCCAAACTGGCAGCAGAGCTGGGCTGGGACGCCATTCAGGAGCCTGTGAATGACCCGGAATTTACACGACTGCTTCAGGAGTTCACAGACCACCCAAACGATGCAGTTAAGCGTATTCAGTTTCAGGAGTACATTACCAATCGCCGGGCCAGCATTGTTGAGCAGTTGCCCACTGACCGCAACTATCTGATTGAGCGTTCCCTTTACTCTGATTTGATTTTTACCCAGGCGAACTTTCTGGGGATGGTCAAACCGGATGAACGCTATATGCTGCATTATTGTGAAATCCAGCGCAGACTGGAGGATTATCCGGTGATCAGCGCGGTCATTTATCTCAGAACCGCTCCGAACATTGCCCATAGTCGTCTGATTGAGCGGGCAAGAAGTGCCGAGGATGGAACCCCACTGACGTACCTCTGCGATATCCATAACTATCATGAGGCCATCCTGCCACAGATCTGCCGCTCAATGGGGACACCATTAATAACTGTGAACTGGGATGATTTTGGCTGTGAAAAACATCTGGCAAAACAACTGCTGGAAACGATTCAACCGGGCACGCTGAAGCCTGCCGTCTGTGATGCACAAAACCATCATCTGTGCGAGAAGCATTCAGAACATGGGGACGAACAGAGTGCGCGACTGTCATGATTAAAGGATTGAAAAGATTGACAACCGGAAAGCAGCCAGTATTGGTGAACGCTCTTGACTTAACAGAGCTACAAACATCAGGATCAGAGGATCTTACACCAGCAGCCTTAGTCTGAAGACTTTCAGTCTGACTTTTGTGTTGTGATCTTGCAGATTCAAGTTCTGTTTTCAAGGGTGAGGGTATGTATTCCCAGACTCCGGGATTTGCGTCGATTGCTGAAACGATAAAGTCAGGATCATCTCGAAGCCAAGTATTAGCATACCTGAAAGCTAAAGGATTATGTCCGATTAGGCCCAGCAAATAATCGCGATCCTTCAATAGTTCTTGCTTAACATGAACCAAGAGACCAATATCATCAGCATCATCAGCAATTAAGGTTTCAATAATGCTTTTATCGCTTCGGATTCTTTCACTTGCATGACGCAGAGCATCCGAACACTGTGCGACAGCGGCCCTTACAACATCAACATTATCCTGAAAATCCGGGCTTGCATATTTCAGCTGTTTGCCTTGTTGAGTGACTGCGGCCATGACGACATCTCTGTCATTCTTCAGTCCTTGGCTAACATATTGCAAGTCATTTGGGTGCTTTGCAATGGTTGGTAATACAAGGTCTTTATCATTTCGAACCCGTCGGCTGGCATACTGCAGCCCTTGCTCCAGCAGGACATTCCTGATCTTTTCTTTATGACCCGGAAGTGGCTGACCCGGTGGAACCTTAAACGCCAGGCGGTAACTCCAACAAGATGGTTCGATAATATAGTATTGATCTTTCAAGTCGTCATACACAAGATCAACCAATTGGGTAGCGTTTTTGCCATTTGACAATAATAAAAGATGATGTAAGAGTTTCCTGCGGGTGTCCAGATCAATCTTATCACTCGCAAACATTTTCTGAAGTTGGTCATCCGATTTAATCACCAACCATTTTAACTCTTGGACATGATCAATAAATTGTTGGTGGTATTTGCTTAATAACGAAGAGTAGCTGGAAATTATGCCCGCAAAACTATAGACCAATAAGAAAAGACAATGGTTGAAGGCGAATCTATTGGCTTCTTCTGAAAAATCATTGTTAAGGCGTTGTGCAAGAAAGTTAAAGTTCCACTGATCTCCTTCAACAATGGGTCTGTCTTTGAGGTGAAGATCCAGATTACTCATACCACATAACACAGACAGCAGTTTTTCAAAGGCCTCCTGCATGGTTGACCTTAATTTCATTCGGTGGCATTCGACGATAATTTCTCCTGCTACGGCATTGCAACTCAGCTTGATGCCATCAGCATCCTTATCCAGTTCGACCGCTTTCAGTAACTGCGCCAAAAACCACATGCGTTTCAACTTGCCAGGTTTATCACTGCCATCAGGTTTCTTAAAACTGTCAGAAACTTTCAGCCGCAAGATGCGTCCTTTCCCCCCCTCTGCGTGTTCAAGTAGCTCGATAACGCACACATGACTTCCTAACACCAGATTAACAATCAAGGCATCATCCATACTGACGACAGTCCCTGATTTTCCTATATCATTGAGGAGCTGTTTGCAGGACGGATTTAATAGCGGTGTCTTTACAGCCGAGCCACCCGGAGCCGTGCAATCAACATAGGTGATGCACCGTTCATTAGAAAGCCTGCCCTGACCAGAATCCATAGTGACCGGTCCCAACGCCTCAACAAAGCGTTTATGGAGGGCAAAAATTAACTCATGGACACTCCGGACCTGCTCAGCCTCCGAAGGATTGAGTGCTTCAAGGCTGGATTGTAGCTGATGACAGGCTGACACCCACTGACGAAACCTTCCCACGGGTGGCCGAGATGTTTCAACGGCATGCAGTGGATGAATGATGGTGTTTACCGTTGAGGTGATGGTCTGTTTCAGCGTTTCGAACCGGGTGATCAGCAGCAGTGATTCTGCCAGCAATGACTTGACCCGGTCTGAACTGCTGTCACCCGCCAGCAGCAAGAATGCGCGGTAACCGTCCAACAGTGCTTCAGCTCCATGAATCAGCCGGTTTACACTGTCCCTGGTCTCTGCCACTAAATGTGCTCGTTGTGGCGACATACTCAGTTTTATCGGGTGTGCCAAACAATCCAGTCCACCGCCAGGGGCAAACAGTGCCAGCAGGCGGGCATTTTGATCCGAGAGCCAGTGAAAACCGCTGGCGACCTGACAGAATGTGCCTTGTGGGAGGGACAAATCTTCCCATGACGGGATGTCTCTTGCTAACGGCACATCAGAAAAAGCAGAGGACAGACTCCCGTAACTGACCAGTTTTCTGCTGAGGTCACCGGTAACAATAAAGGCACCGGGCTTACCGTTAAAGCGGGCGCAGGCCAGCGTGGCCTGTTGGCCAACCTGAGCGACCACTGCCGGGTACTGGCCACCAGCCACCATTAAGGGTATTTTTTTCTGTCTCAGGAAGATCCCCACATGGTCATTCCGTCCTCCCGCGGCAACGGCAAAACCCCCTACCCGTTTCAGAAATTCAGGCTCAAGCATCCACTCTTCAGCGTGTTGGGCCACGACAATGGCTCCCTCTGGCATAGTGTCTGTGGCTTGTTTATTGGCCAACCAGAGTGATCCGGTGCAATAGCCTTCACTGACGCCCTCACCACTGGCCAGGGTCTCTTTGGGTATGGGCATGGCAAACTCCATACCCCCGGGAAGCCGGGTAACAGGGCGCACCTGCAACAGGAACAGGCGACCCTGATGATCGATGGCAAACTCCACATCCACGGGGCAGAGCAACAGGTCTTCCAGCTTGGTCACCGCTTGCATGAGTTGTTCAATCTGGTCATCACTGAGTCGATATCCATCACCGTCTGATTGTGCATCAGTATCAATCGCTGTTTCCGAATAGCCGTTATTTTCTGTGTTTTTGTCCAGGATGAAGTGACTTGAGATGGTCCCGCGAATGTATTGGGCGTTGTAAGCACCTTCTTTGCAATCCTTGCGCACAATGTCGATGCGGTGGGGCGTGTTACCGGACTGCCCTCCTACTATGCCTCTGGGCTGACCGGATGTGTACTCAACCCTGACGGTATTATCACCCTGAAGTGATTGAAAGCTCATGGCTACCCCACCATATTTGCAGTTAATGCACTTTTGGATAATCAGTGCCATGGGTTGTGGTATACCCCCGGAACATAATTCAGGCCGGTAACCTGAGGCCATGACTTTAAGGCAGGTGCGCAAAACATCATCTTCTCCCTGAACTTCAGAGAGGTATTTGCCCGCCTGGGCATCGCCGTAGTTATCTTCGTTGATGCCAGAACTGCGGACAATAACCGGCTGTGATCTGGATATTTGGTCACGCAGAGCCCTGATGTGTTTGGCCGCTTCAGAATCTTTAACCTGTTGGTAAAAGTCATTACTGGCCACAAATATTGCCAGACCTGCCAGCCAGTCATTCCTTTTGGTTTGCTCTGAAGGTGGCAAGGCATTGAGATATTTCCTGATGTTCATCAGACTGGTCTCTACCCAAGGTTCACTGGTAATGCCAGAGAGATAGGGAGCTAAAAGACGGGTATCCAGAGGGTGTTGCTCAAGAGCATTCATTACCTCAGCGGTAACACATTGGAATGGTGGGACAGACAATCCTATTTCCTGCATGCGTCGCAAAAACATTCCCTTTCCCCCAAGTTGTTCCCGGTTTGGCGGGGAATGGTTAGCCTGATGGAATGGTGATGACACATGTGAACTGCACAGACGCTTGGCTAATGGATTGTTGACGGCAGGATTGCCACGGGGATCATAATCGTTAATATACCTTCTGGCTGGTCTGCTGCCCCCGTCGGATAAATTGAGGGACCTGGTATCAATATTTGGATTCGTTGCCGGGTTTTGATAACCCAAATAATGAGCTTTAACATGAAACATTTAGAATCCCTCTAACATAAATATCCATGAAATTATGACCAGTGTTTTAGTTTTTGAATGATGGTATAGCCAAGAAACTGTATATGCCCCTAAATTGGACAAAGATATTGTTATAAAGTTCACAGTAAAAAATTAAGTCCATGCTCTCCAAAAGGGCATAAAAAACAGACACTTACCAAACCCGTCGTAACGCATCGAGAAATCGGGCGGAGATATAAGACAGGAAGCCGGGCAGCGCAGGCATGGAATGTTCCGCAATGTGGAACTTTATGCGATAACCAAGCCCGGGCGGCTCCACCTGTTCACTGAGCAATGAATGGTGGAACAGAAACGTTCCTGGAGCGATCTAAGAGCCTTCGCCCAGGCGGGGAGTGTCAGGTGACAGTGTCTATCAGTTAGAGGTCATGGAGTGGATTCTCAGGCCAGGGTGAACTGAACAGATCATTCAACAATTGTTCATCGACCTGATCAACGGTGTTAAATTTCCATTGGGGATTTTTATCCTTGTCAACCAGTCGGGAGCGGACACCTTCGCAGAAATCGCCCTTAAGTACCGTATTGACAGACAGAGCCAACTCACTCTGAAGCGCCTCTTTAAGGGACATGTGCCGGGCTCGCTGTAACTGTCGATAGCCAATGGCTGCCGACAGTGGCGAACCATGAAGTGCGGTTTTTCTGGCGGCCAGCAGCCAGTCATCATCGGTCTCAAGGCTATCAATGGCGGACATCACATTGGCCAGTGATGGTTGATCCATCAGCCCGGCAATTAAATCCCTGTGCTCACGCACCTTTGAATAGGGCAGCCACCCGGCACTTTTTTCCCGGTATTTCTGCAGGACAGAATAAACGACAGCGTGGGCTTCTGAAGCGTTCCAGTCTGCTTGCTGCAAAGACTCCAGAACATTGTCACAAAATGCATGATCAATAAAACGGTTAGCCAGGCCAACATAGATCGCATCAGCCGCATTAAGCCGACAGCCGGTCAGCGCCATAAACAGGCCAAGCCTGGCAGGCAGATGGCTCAGGATCCAGCTGCCGGCAACGTCCGGATAGAGGCCAATACTGATTTCCGGCATGGCCAGCATGGAGGTATCCGTCACTATTCTGAAATCAGCCCCCGCCATCAGACCAATACCGCCGCCCATCACAATGCCATTACCCCAGCAGATTACCGGCTTGGGATAGGTGTGAATCAGGTAATCAACACGGTATTCTGTGGCAAAAAAATGACCGGGCACCTCAGGCTTGCCATCAATAACCGCCTGCCTCAGCGCCCGTACATCACCACCAGCACAAAAGGCCTTTTCACCGCTGCCCTGCATAAACACGGCCACAACATCATCATTGTCACGCCAGTCAGAAAATTGCTGAAGCAGCAGGTCAATCATGGATTGATTCAATGCGTTCAATGCTTTTTCAGCATTCAGCGTGATCAGACCAATTTTTTTATTATCCCGGGCATTTAGTTCGGAAAACAGAACATCAGCGGCCATATTCGTACCTCTCCATATCCGTTGGCAAAAGCATAGGTAACTGAGTCTTGATTATCAATGAAAATACCAAAACAGGGTATTGAAGATCGGGGCAGCGATAACTGCCCCTGATAAAAGCTATTTACTGACCGGCAGATCCTTCAGACAGTCAATGGTGTTGCATTCGATTCTGTCAGTCTCTTTTTGGTACGCCTTCTTGTGAGGCTCACCAAACGAGCGAATAACAAGCTTACCCCTGTTTTGCACCAGCCTGGCCAGGGCAAACTGCATATCCGAGGGCTTGAGTTTGCCAATTTCCTCCGCAATTTTCACTCGATTGTCAAAATCCAGCTCGCCACTGGCAATTCCCTGCCAGAAACGACCATTACGTTCATCCATATTGTCGTCTTTCTTCAGCAAGTCACCGATCAACCCCTGGCGATACTGTTCCAGCTCCTGGTCTGTCAGTCCTGCCAGCACCGCTTTCTGATCGTTCAAAAACTGATCTACACGACCTTCCAGGCCAATAGGGTCCAGCTTGGGCGATTGCACTACAAAAATAACACCGGGGTGTTTCTCAAAGGGACGAGGTCCGGCAAACACCACGTACCCCAGCTGCTGCTCCGTCCGCAGGCTGTTAAAAAACGGATTTGCCAGCAGACGACCAAGCAATGCGTATTGAGCCCGTTCCCGGTTATCCGTCTCGGGAATCTGGTAATAACTGATCAACATCGAGTCATCATGCTCAATAGCCATATTCAGAACACGGTTGGTGTCGCCCAGAAGGTGGAAGGGCAGATCAAAACGGTCCCGACGGTTATGGTCATTCAGTAATGCCGACTCAACCATTGACGACAGTGTTAGTGCTTCCTGCTGACTGTGGTTACCATAAACCAGCATTTCTATATGAATCTGCCGGTAGAAGTCATGGGCATAATTAATCAATTGCTCATAAGTGACCTTTTCAGCAGCATTCAACAGAACATCATCCTCCGGATAGGAAGGATAGGTTGCCTGGCTAAGCGCATCCATTCCCAGTCGGTAAGGGGCATGGAACTTCTTGTTTTTCAGCCCTCTGACCAGCACTGCCTGTTCCTGTTCAAACGCGCTCTTCTCAGGCTTAAAGGTTGTGACTGCCTTGAGAATGTCTTCCAGCAGTACGGCCTGTTTGTCCTGATATCCGGCAAGGCTGATTAACAGCCCACGTCGTCCGGCCGTGATGCTGTAATTAAGACCCGCCTCCCTGGCCGGATAGCCATACTCATTGAGACTTCTTGACAGCAGCGACTTGTATATCTGAATCAATACATTATCGTCAGGTGTCGCTGAAGCAGCCGGTGTAGAGATCATCACCCGTACATTGCCACGGGGCATATTGAAGCTGGTATCGGTCAGGCTCCATACCCGCAATCCCGGCTGTTCAAGAATAACCGATGGCTCAGTGACCTGGCCGCTGTCATACAGTTCAAGGTTACTGGCGATAAACGGGTTCGGTTCAGGAATAGTCAATGACTGTCGGACAATGGGCGTCTTCAGCCGTGTGACCAGCTCATCGGCAAGGGGCTGAATGCTGTATTGCGTTTCAAAATACGGCTCAACCTGATCCGTAGACAGGTTCTGGGCAATGACCACCTGACGTAGATTTTCCGGGATCATTCTGGCCAGATAACCTGAGATCAGCTCAGGGTCGTAGGAGTCATAAAGGTAATTTGCTTCCAGCAAATGCTCCGGTGGCAGATAGTGCATTCTGGCCGCCAGCCCTGAGGCAGTCTGTTGCGGGTTACGGTCTTCCTGATAGCGAAAGGCCAGTTCCGCAATTTGTTTGCTCTCCTCATAGAGCCATGGCTCAAGACCTTCCCTGCGAATCAGATCAAGATAGTCAAATACCATGGCCGTGATCTCATCCACCCGGGCCAACCCTTCAGGCGTCAACTCCATGCGAACGGTAAACTCACTGTACTCATTGGGCAGGTCACTGTTGTAGGCTGCCAGTGAATCAATCAGGCCTCGCTCTTTCAACAAACTGTGCAAACTGCCTTTGCCTTCGTAGCCAATGATTCGGGCAAGATAGCCCAGTGGCTTGATATGGTAAAAAGGCTGTGCACTGGGCATGGGAAAACCCAGTGACAGAACCCGTGTATCTTTTAATGGCACAATATTGATACGGGCCTGCAATTCATTCCGGGTATACGGCTGTTTACCAATAATCAAATCGGGTTTTGCGCCCGGGGGAACCATCGAAAAAGAGGTATTCACCCACTGTTCAAGCCTGTCCAGTGGCTCTTTGCCATAAACAACCACGCCCATATTGGCAGCAACATAGTACCTGTCATGAAAATCCTTTAACGACTGCCAGAGCTGCCCGTCACGATCATGCAGCGTCTCCAGGCTGCCGATATTAAACCGGCTCTTCGGGTGCTCCGGGTTTGACGTGGCATTGAGCGCCATAAAGAGACGCCAGCCATCCTCTCTGGCGTGCAGGCGATACTCTGCATCGACCGCATTTTTTTCCCGCTCTACGTAGTTCGGGTCCAGCCTGGGCGCGATAAAAAACTGGGCAAGGCGGTCCAGCGCTGGCTGCAGCTGGTCGCTGTTAATATCAAAGTAGTAATTGGTTCGTACATCCGTCGTATAGGCATTACTGCTGCCACCATTGGCACGGATAAATTCAGAATAACTGTCTACGTCCGGGTACTTTTCCGTCCCCATAAACAGCATATGTTCAAGAAAGTGGGCAAGGCCAAGACGGTCATCAGGGTCCTGGTAACTACCAACATTCACATCCACCGCAGCTGCCGACTTGTCGGTATCCGGGTCCGAGATCAGTAGCACCTTGAGGCCATTATCCAAAGTGATATAGCGATAATGCCGGTCATCAGCAGGGCTTTTTATTACGTCTCCCGGGGTCACAAGGGCTTCTCTCTCCGTCGTCATTGAACAACCTGCTATTGAAACCATGGTTAATACTCCAGCAACCATTGACACCAGTTTTTTTAACATATCAGCTTTCACTGTCCGGAACACCATACAATCTTTTGATCTATCCTGTTTTAATTCGGCTTGGTGGCAAATCACCAACTATCCGCAATTTCACATCACTAAATCAATGCACTGAATGTCAGCATGGCGCATCTTCGTGCGGACTACAACAGCAATGCACTGGTTTTCCATCGGTTTTTCATGAATAATCTGCATCCCTTCCTGATATTTCATTTTTTTTGCTTTCATGAAATTCCCCGGCCGACGAAAGATCAAGCATTACTTCCCGGTCAATACCCACAATCGCTTTGATATGGAAAGCTCAGTGTTTGGCCAGGCCAACACCTATATCTGTGGTATTGATCAGAACCTGGTGGATATTACTGCCCGAGTCGATGACTCAGTACTATGGGATTTTGGCCTCGATAAAGGTGCCTCTCAATGGATAGATAACGACCAGGCCAATCGCCTGTACTGTTTTCTTAACGAGCAGCAGCTTATTGAAGACCAGTTTGCCGGTGGCACCATTGGCAACACGCTTCATAATTATTCCGTGCTGGCAGATGATCGTTCCATTCAATTTGGCGTTATGAGCAAGAACATCCAGGTGGGTGACTACGCGTATCGCTACCTCTGTAATACCAGCAGTAAAGTCGATCTTACCTGGCTTCAGCCGGTTGATGGCCCTATTGGCCGCTGCTTTGCGCTGATTACGGCAGATGGTGAGCGTACCTTCGGTATCAGTCCCGGTTTTATGAACCAGCTCAGCCCCGAGTTTATCGATGAAACAATCATCGCCGAATCCTCAGGCCTGGCGCTAAGTGCTTATACGCTGGCGAATCCTGACCTGCCAATTTATCACGCCATGATAAAAGCAGCACAGCTGGCAAAAAAACATGACATTCCGGTCATTTTGACACTGGGCACCCGTGGACTGGTCAATGCCATCAAGCAACCACTGATCGAGTTTCTTAACGAATATGTCACCATTGCCGCCATGAACGAAGAAGAAGCCGAGGCATTGACAGGAGAGCCGGACCCGCTGTCATCTTCTGAGCATATGCTGCAATGGGTTGATATGGTGTTACTGACGGCTGGCGCTGAAGGTCTTTATTTAAGTGGTTATACTGAAAAAGCGCTGGCCAGGGAAACTGACAATCCTATCCGTTCCGGTGCGATCAGTGATTTCAACAGGTATGAGTTCAGCCGCCCTCTGCTGCGCGCTCACTGTGAAGAACCACTGAAAGTATACTCACACATCAGCCCCTATCTTGGCGGCCCCAAAAACATAAAAAACACCAACGGTGCAGGCGACGGTGCATTGGCAGCACTTATTCACGATATGGCTGCCAACTACTATCACCGTCAGGTATTACCAACCTCAAGCAAACACAATAAACCGTGGGTTACTTACTCATCCTTTGCCCAGGTTTGCAAGTACGCCAACCGGGTCAGTTTTGAAGTGCTGGCACAAAGCTCTCCCCGCCTGTCCAGGGCATTGCCGGAACGGGAGATGAGCCTGGAGGACAGTTACTGGGATCAATAAACGTCCATATCCTCCCTTTTTAACGATGCCAAATCCAACGGCATCGTTATTCTACCCGGCTGTCAACTGTCAGCTGCTATAGTTGTTCGATCACCCTATGCCAGAGAAACCGCAATGAAGGATTGTGTCGTCTTTTATGGTGCCAGTGTAACTAGTCGGTCAAAAACTCAGGCCCGGGAAATTATTGACCGTGCGATACGTATCTGTGAGTTGCTCAGAAACTATGGTTATCAATGCCATGCAGATGTTGTTCTGGATGACAAGCTGCATAGTCGATCAGCAGCGTCCATAACCAATATCCCTGAAAAGTTTCTCAAGCTCAGTACCGAAGAACAGGTCAATAAGCTATACCCTTTTCGTGCGTCTGATCCCAATGAGCTGCATAAAGAGCTGGCCTGCTACTACTGGGGACTGGACAGTTTGAGAAACGCCCGATTCTGCCTCTGGGATTTGACTTACCCCTCCACAGGTGCGGGCTTCGAACTGGCAACCGCTCTGACACTGGGTAAAAAGTGCTTTTGTTTTTCAGAAAACACCCGAATATCATCCACCGTGTGTGGCTATCCACTGAACTCCCTGACGATTAGCAACTATAGTGACGGGTTTGAGCAACAGTTACTTGAATTCATAAAAGCCAGTGACCGACATTTCAATATAAACCCCGGGGAGTAGCAGAGAATCCAGGAACACTGTAAAGAATGCTGTGACGCGGTTAAAATAAAAAATCATTTAACAGTAAAGTGCCGCCATGGATATCAGCCATTTAAGAGAAGAGTACACTCAGGCAGGCCTCAGTCGGGACAACCTGAAAACCAGCCCCTTTGACCAGTTTGAACTCTGGTTCAAACAGGCCCAGCACGCCCAGCTGGCCGAACCCAATGCCATGAGCCTTGCCACCGTTTCGGCATCAGGTATGCCATCCCTGAGAACGGTACTCCTTAAGTATTTCGACCAGTCCGGGTTTGTCTTTTTCACCAACTACAGCAGTAATAAAGCCAGGGATATCACCAGCAATCCCCACGTTGCCATTATGTTTCCCTGGGTAGCCCTTGAACGACAGGTGGTCATCCAGGGCAAGGCAGAAAAAATTTCCACGGCTGAATCACTGCGTTACTTTACCAGCCGCCCTCATGGCAGTCAGCTCGGTGCCTGGGTATCACAGCAAAGCTCGGTCATTACCGGACGCAAGGTTCTGGAATTGAAACTGGAAGAGATGAAGCGCAAATTCAGGGAAGGAAAAGTGCCTCTGCCCGATTTCTGGGGTGGCTATCGCGTCGTGCCTGAGAACATGGAATTCTGGCAAGGTCGCCCAAACCGCCTGCACGATCGCTTTCAATACACCCGGTTGTCCGCAGAGAAGGGCTGTGACTGGCAAGTCGACCGCCTTTCTCCCTGAAACCCCGTCAGTATTTTATGGGCACGTTATGAGTAAAGAAACCGCTGCACGAATCGCCGTAAGGGATGCGCTTATTCAACTGGTCGAACTGAATCGCTTATTTCGGGAAGCCATTGAATCGGACCATGGCTTACCCATCTGGACCATGGAGACGGAGTCCGAATCCACAAACCAGCGCGCTCTGGCAGCGGGTATTGCCACCCGACTGACCTATATCGAAGAGCAGAACAAGCAAGAGACCGCCCGCTTAACCGGATTGGTCGGCGTTTCTGAGCAGACCTTACAGCTGGGCGAGGAACTGAACCTCTGCCGTGATCAGTTTAAAACGGCGATGGCCGACTTTCGCAAGCTGTTTGGCGACAGCATCGAGGCCATTGAACAGGCATCCGATGATTTGCGGGATGGTTTACTGGGAGGGCTGCAGGTCAGACATCTGCACTTTGTGCAATGTTACCGGCAACTCAAGCTCTTTCCAGAGCCCCCGAGACGGGTTGGTTTCAGTTGGGCTGCAAGTCACAGTGGCACGGTCAGGCTGACCGCCGAAGAAGCGATTGTCCATTTCAGAAAGAAATACATAGCCTCCGTCGCCGTTAATGAAGACATTGGCCTGCTGGAAAAAATGCCCGCCAAAGAAGTGGTGGTGATCAAGCGTATACTGGCTCCCCACCTGAGGGCCAATATTACCTGGCCAAAGGATATTCAGGCGCTCAGGCAGGCGGATCCGGCACTGAAAAAACAGTATCCGGCACAGATTAACTCGCCCCTCCCCCTGTTCATTCAGCTGAAGCCGGGAGAGCCGTTACCGGAGTTTAACCGGATTCGCCCCTATGACCCGTCTGCCAGACAGGAAAGACTGCAGCGCAGTGATGCCCGTCTGGTTAAAATTAACGACAATCCTCATTCAAGAATTTACCGTTATGCCTAGCCATCTTGTTCCCTGAGATAAGCTTCCAGGTCCGTATAACCACCAACGTACTGCTGACCATGAAAAATCTGGGGAACCGTTTCCACTTCCTTGCCGACGGTCTTGGACAGGTCAGCCTTACTGATCCCCTCTTCGTAGATATCAACGTATTTGAAAGGCAAACCTTTCATCTCCAGCAACTGCTTGGCACGTACACAGAATCCACAGCCAGGACGACCAAACACAGTAAACCGATCCATTATTTATGCTCCATCAGGTTCATAGGAAAGCACCCAGTTGGTGCAGATAAGTATTGAAGCAGGCACTATAAATGCTATTCGGCTGATAAATGCAGCCTGCTGTGCACAGAAATCACCTCTCTCAAACGTTGCCGGGCCTGCTTTTCTCCGGAAAAACTGCAGGCTGCAACCACCTGATGCCAAGGGTGATTCTGGATCACTCGGGTGACCAGCAGCCTTGCATCCGCAGCATCTATATCACCCGTACCAAGTATTCGAAAGGTCACTCTTTTGATGACATCAATGCAATTCTCATATTGCCTCTGCCCCTCTGTAAAGGAAACCAGCTCACGCTGATTATCGCCGGACAAAGCATAATCATCACTGCCCCTGATTATCGGTGCCATCATGACAAAGATGGTGGCAACCACCTCAAAATCAAGCCCTTTAAGTTCATCCATCAATAACCACCGCAGCTGAGCCAGGCATTTCTTATGGGCCTGATCAACCAGGCGTTTTGCTGTGCGCGATAATGGCTTGAGCATCATGGCAGAATGGGTACCACTGGCGGCGTCTCTGGACAAACCAACCCGCACGGGCACATAGCAAGAATCACCCCAGAACTTCAGAAGGTCATCAGTGGCACCAAACAATGTGCCCAGGTAATCAATATGCTTATTTGCGGCATCCTGTTGGAGTTTATCCAGCAGCATTTTGCCCAGCCTTCTTCTCTGGCAATCAGGGTGAACCGCTATTCTGATGACCCGAAGTCCCTTCAGGAAGATAGCTTCCGGTAGGCCCAGGTGATTACTCAGCGACTGCGGCAGCAGATGACCGCGAACCCTGCGCCTGCCCAGCCAGATATCCTCGGCCAGGATCGGATCAATGCCACCCTCTCTGGCTGCCAGAAGCACGGCGATCAACTGTTGCTGTCGATCAAAAAGACCGTAGACCTCCATGTTCCCACCATCCAGCAGATGGCGAAGGTCAAATGGCCGGGTCTGATAATGAGCAAGAACCAGCAAACCAAACAGCTGGGTTAACAAGTCTTCATTGAGCAGTAATTCTTCAGATGATATCTGCCTGAAAGTGCACTGCTGCGAATGGATACTTTCCAGCTTATCAATGGCAGCGGGCACTGCATTGAGCAGCAGCGCCCTGAAGACAAAGTCTTCCAGGGGATCATCCGGCTGCCAGCGAATCGGCTCGGCCATTCTCAGCTCATGCCACTGAGGTGTTTTGCTATCCAGAACCTTTCTGAAGCGGATGGCAAACCCCCGGCCGGTTCCTTCGTAGCCGTGAATGGTTGTAGCATAGACAATCCGACTGTAGTGAGTCAGCATTTTTTCCAGCAAGGGTGTGGGAATGGCAGCAGCCTCATCAACCAGCAATAACTGGGTTGCGGACAGTGTCTGAACCAGATCGTCCGGAGGGATAAACTGAAGCCTGCCTGAAAGACCGGCATGATCCTCGCCCAGCACTTTCCCGGCATGGTGAAAGAACACCTCTGCGGTACTTCTTGAGGGTGCGGTTATGATTATCTGCTCAACACCTTCCAGCAACAACTGTGCTGCTGCGATGCCCAGAGATGCACTTTTTCCTCTGCCCCGATCGGCCGTCAGAACCAGCGGGCGACGACGGTGCCCACGAAACACCTTGTGTATTCCCCGGACTGCCCGCATTTGTGAACGGGTTTTGCAGGGGGCGATGACCGTCTCGTCCTTGTCACCCGGTGTTTTTTTATCAGGATTATTTTCAGCCTCCTGAATCCGTAATCCCCCTCCCTGAGTCAAGAGAGATAACTGATTGGAGCCTTTAATCATTTGCGACAAGCGCTGCAAATATCGTCCGGAGATATCCTCAAATTGTTGAGGGTAAACCTGCATCCGGCGATGTTCAGGGTCGTGGAAAAATTGCCATTGGTCCAATGGCGGTATTAACAGTACCAGAATGCCACCGGCACTTAAGGTTCCACTAATGGCACCAAACGCATCGACATCAAAGCCTGCATGGGCATTAAAGATAATGTTCTGATGCTCCCTGCCTAACCTGGATAGACACTGTTTTGCCGCAATAACTTCTGAATTTGAGCCAGCAAGCTCTGGGAAATCTTCGCCAATCAGAAGAACGGACTCCCCTGTCAGGGCTGGTACCATTTCCACCACTTGAGCCTTACACCAGTCCGCATCGCCTGCACATACCAGCAAACGCCGGTGCCCAGACAAACTGGCGGCTGATTTCAGGGATAGAACAAGTTCACTTACTGTAGAAATGGCCTGTTTACTCATGGATATCAGGAAGCCTCAGGCTCGGTTTTCACCGACCTGCCGCCCTCTTTCACAACATACGCTTTGTTGATAATAACGGAGTCAACGGGTACATCACCGTGTGGGCCACGATAACCCGTCTTCACTCTGGCAATACTGTCTACCACATCCATGCCTTTGATAACATGGCCAAAAACGGCATAACCCGGCTTATAAGGCTTACCATTGAGAAATTCATTGTCTTTGAGATTAATGAAAAACTGGGAGGTTGCACTATCAGCGATCTGGGTTCTGGCCATGGCAATAGAGCCTCGACTGTTCTCCAGACGCTGATTCAGCAGCGACTCATTTTTGATCGGCGCGCGGGTGGCCCGCTGGCTCATATCCTCGGCAAAGCCTCCCCCCTGAATCATGAAGTTATTAATCACCCGGTGGAATACCAGGCCGTTGTAGAAGCCACTTTCAACATACTCGATAAAGTTGTTGACGGTGACGGGAGCCTCTTCGGGTGCCAACATCAAAACAATATCTCCTTTGCTGGTTTCCAGAACCACCTGAAACGCTTCGACCTTCTTCTCTGCGGCTTCAGCTGACTCTGTCGCAGCACCATACGCCAGGGTAGTCAAAAAAAGCATGGTGCTTCCCAGCAGCCAGTTTCGCATCAAACGCATTTATTCTCTCCAAAGCAGAAAAAGTTAAAACCACTTTATGCAATACAAACGGATAGACAGTAAAGGCTCTGAAGGAAGAAAAAAAGCCTGTTTTGCATCATAGTATTTTCGATAGAGAAAAAAGCAAAAGGAATGCGCGAGGGCTTGCAAATAGTGTTTTTTAGGGTAATATACCCAGCGCCTGAAGGGGCAAAAAAAATACATTTTTACCCTT
This sequence comes from Endozoicomonas acroporae, assembly GCF_002864045.1. GTDB lineage: Bacteria > Pseudomonadota > Gammaproteobacteria > Pseudomonadales > Endozoicomonadaceae > Endozoicomonas > Endozoicomonas acroporae. Next base: position 2,388 of record NZ_PJPV01000041.1, on the reverse strand, counting down.
CTTGTGTCGGAGCGTAGCGCAGCCTGGTAGCGCACCACAATGGGGTTGTGGGGGTCGGAGGTTCAAATCCTCTCGCTCCGACCAAATAGTGTTCCAGTAAATTCCAAAATCCTTTCTAACCCCCTTATTTCCCTAGCTTTTCGTTTATACTGAGTCCTCAGAGTTCCATATTGATTTATTAAAATCCGGCGTTTTCTGGGGGCTGTTATGGGGGCTTATTGGATAACTGTCCAAATTGAGCCCCCAAAACGAGGCCCCCAGAGCCAATGGAGGGGCTATAAAAGTGGCGTTAACAGCAACTCAAGTAAAAACAGCTCAGGCTAAAGAGAAAGACTACAAACTGTCAGACGAAAAAGGCTTGTACCTTCTGGTTCGCAGTAGTGGTCGTAAATACTGGAAAGTGAAATATCGGTTTGCCGGTAAAGAGAAAAAGTTGTCACTGGGTGTCTATCCCGAAATCAGTTTGAAAGATGCCAGAGAAGGCAGGGATGAAGCCAGGAATCTTCTGAAGCGAAACATCGACCCTTCAGCCCAGAAACAGATTGAAAAGTTTGCAGTGATTGAGTCTGTTGCCAATAGCTTTGAAGTGGTGGGCAGAGAGTGGTTTCAGGTGAAGTTGTCCAATGCCAGTGACAGTCATAAGAGTCGCTCGCTCAGGATGCTGGAGAAAGCACTGTTCCCTACTCTTGGCAATCGTTCTGTTGCAGAAGTTTCAGCACCAGAGTTGCTGAGCTTATTGCGAAAGATCGAGAACCGGGGAGTAGTGGATACGGCACACAGAGCCAAGCAAACGGCAGGACAGGTTTTTCAGTATGCCATTGTAACCGGGAGAGCAGAGCGAAATCCGGCCAATGACCTAACTGGGGCGCTCAGGCCAAAGAATAAAACCCACTATGCAGCAATTACCACACCTATTGAAACTGGCAGACTGATGCTGGCCATAGATGCATTTATGGGTACAGCCGTTGTTAGGGCTGGTTTAAAACTCTCAGCCTTGCTGTTTCTTCGACCCGGTGAAATCCGCCACATGGAGTGGAGTGAAATTGACTGGTCACTGAAGCGGGTTGAGATCCCGGCCCTGAAAATGAAAATGCGTCAGCCTCATATCGTCCCATTGAGTACACAGGCTCTCGATATCTTGCGCCAGTTATAAAGACGGACTGGCAGTGGTCAATATGTGTTTCCTTCCCAGCGGGGCAATAGCCGGCCAACGTCAGAGAACGCAGTTAGGACAGCATTGAGGACAATGGGCTAGACAACACCATGATGACACCTCATGGATTCAGGGCAATGGCTCGCACCTTGCTGGATGAATGCCTTGATATCACTGACTGAGCCTCTTAGCGAAGATCACGTTACGTATCCACTTCCGGAAGTCATATTTATCGTTTATGTCAGTATTTTGAGTGGTTATACGACATGGCAAGGCATGGAGCGATTCGCCAAGTATAACCATCGCTGGTTTCGTATGTTTTTTCCTTATCAATTTGGTTTTCCTTCCCATTACACTATTGCAACAGTGTGCAAACTGCTTGATCCAGAAGCTTTTACGCAGTTATTTGTCGATTGGGTAAGCGACACATTATCGGTGATAAATGCTCGTAAAATGGGGCCTCATCCAGAAAAAAACGACAATGTTATAGCTATTGATGGCAAGGCACTACGTGGCTCTCGCCCAGCTAAAGGCAAGAAGCTGATTCATATGGTCAGTGCATACAGCTCAGAGCTTAAGCTTATATTAGGATTTACCCCCCGTTGATACTAAAGTCCAATGAGATTACTGCTATCCCCGAAGTTCTCGATGTGCTTTTTCTCGAAGGAGCCTTGATAACCAGCGATGCCATGAGTAAATGGTACAAGCTTTGTAAAAGGCCTGTAGATTTTTGTGCAAATTATCCAAGCTTTGGCTTCTTTTTTCAGAATTCGGCCTGAATTGTGATCTGAATTGTCTGGGAATGTATGGTCGACAACGCTGGCAATCATGAGTAGAACAAAAATATAAACTATCGTACATCAGCTGCAACCGCCCTGCCAGAAGACGCATGCTGTACTGCCGGTTTTGTCGGCCTATAACAAAAACAACTAAACTGATTGCCTGTATTTATCAGTAAATTAACAGTCAATGGCATACAAGAAAGGTGAAACAGGCAACCCTAACGGCAGACCAAAAGGTAGCGGTAACAAGGATATTGGGGCACTGAGGAAAGTTACCACCACAGAAGACAGCCAAGCTGTCATTCAACAAATAACCAGTGCTGCAAAGGCTGGCGATCCGGCAATGACAAAGCTATATACGGTGTTTGTCAACATAGTTGTCGCCTCAACTTAAGCGGCTTTGCTTAGTTGATCATCAGCAGGCCTGTCGGGATTCAACCAGACTTCATCAGC
>NZ_PJPV01000040.1 GCF_002864045.1 Endozoicomonas acroporae | reverse complement strand
TAGCTATGTGACCGGAGTTGTAACGCCGCAGAGTAACTGACAACTTAGTCAGAAAATACGATTTCATTTGGTTAACTACTTACGATATTTGAGCCTGAATACTGACCAATAGTTCACGCTATGGGGCTTTATGCTCCGGCAAAACCACCATTCATAGCATGTTGCTTTGGGCTCCGGTTCCTTGTCATAGCGAATCGTTTGTTTGAAAGAGTTGATACTTCTTTCAATCCAGATCTTACACATTAACACAGTCAATAGAAAAGTCGCCCTTTCCGAAATGAAAAAGACGACTTCCAGTATTTCTGATAGTTTCAGACTGTTTTGTGGTTCTTTAGTTCAAATGCTTAACCCGCTGGCGTAAATGTCAGCCTGACAGGCTCAGTTGCCGTGGTTTTCACCCCTTTTGCCTGCACCTGATAATCAGGGGACATTACATTGCCAGTGAGGCTGATCCGTGCGGTGATATCAAGACTCTCGATGGATGACAGCAGCTGTCCGCCCATCATCATGGCGCTGTTATCATCAAGCAAGACTTCCCTGGGGAGATCTCCAACACTCAGAGGCACAGCCACCAGCGGAGGCTGTTTGGCATCACCGGCTGGCCGGGCAAAGACCACCACCCGCGCATCATCTGGCAACTCACCCAGCTCAGGGGCCAGATCGATCATGACCCGAAGGGCAACCACGGTATCACCGAGCATTGAACGCGCCTGATTAATACCCGCACTCAATGACTGCCGGGCTGCGGGATCCACTTCATGGGTCAACGCCAGCTGCCAGGCGGTAATTGCTTCCTGATAGTTACCCCTGGTAAAGGCATCAATCCCCTTCAATCCCAATGCCGTGGTATTCTGGCTATCTTTCAGCAGTGTCTGCTGATAGAGCTCACGAATTTCAGGTGTAACCACATTATTACTGCTTAAAAATAGTACCTGCGCCAGTTCCGCAGTGACCTGGGGATGGCCATTACTGATTCTGGCAAGGTGCCGGTAGGTTTTAACTGCTTCCTCCAGCTTGCCTGTTCTCAGGTAATGGCTGCCCAGCATGAACAGCGCCTGATTATTCTCCGGCCGCTTGGCCACCCACTCTTTAAGTACCGTTTCCACCTGCTCACCATTGAGGTTGCCATTGTTCAGGGCGTTAACCACAGCAATCTCAGTGGTGGCACCCAGCTTGAAATAAAGGAATACAGCGGACACCGGCACAATCAGTGCAATCAGCAGAGCAAACCCGGGCTTTTTCAACAGGGAGTATGCACTTGCTTGCTGCTCATCACCTAACTCATCAGCCAGTTTCTGCTTTAACTCCAGTTTCAGCTTTTCCACTTCGTCTGACGACACCAGACCCTGTGCCAGCTGCCAGTCCAGATCTGCCATCTGGTCTCGGAAACTGGCAACATTTACCGACTCTTCAGACTCAGTATCATCCAGTGCTGACACGGCTGGCTTTATCAATGGCCAGACCGAAATCAGCACAGCAATGGCAATCAGCAATGCGGCTATTAACCAGAACTCCATCATTACTCTTTACCATCCGTTTTATTGTCTTTTGATGAGTGTGTGCTCAAATGGCCTGTCAGAAATCTATTCAGCTTTTTATCCAGTAACTCTTCTTCTGCGTTATGTCCATCGGGAGCCGCTTCTGCCGATTCCGAAACCGCTCCATTATGCTTGTGAACCACAACAACAAGTACTGCCAAACCAGCCAACAGCAGAAGCAAAGGCCCAAGCCAGAGTACCAGATTCACCCCGGAAATACGGGGTTTGTAAAGCACAAACTCACCGTAGCGGGAAAGCATAAAATCGATGACTGTCTGGTTGTCTGCGCCTTCATTCAACAGGCGGTGCACTTCCCGCCGAAGATCCTGGGCAATGGGCGCATTAGAATCGGCTATGGACTGGTTTTGACACTTTGGACAACGCAGTTCATTGGTCAGCTCGAAAAAGCGCTGTTCCTGTTCCGGTGTCGAAAACTCATAGGAGTCGATCACACCATAAGCTGTTCCCATAAACAGTACGGTCAACAGCACAACGATCAATCGGGAGGTTATGCGCTGTATCATCTGCCCCCCCCTTCACGGTTATTTGCCTGTGCCTTGAGCACTTGTTTTTGCAAGTGCCTGAACCTGGGCTCAAGGTCATTCTTCCAGACATTGGCATCAACAATGCCGACATGTTTATAACGGATGACGCCCTGATGATCGATCAAATAGGTTTCCGGTGCCCCGTAAACACCCAGATCAATGCCCAGTGAACCACTCTTATCATTGATACTGAAACGATAAGGGTCGTGCAGCGTCTTCAACCATTTTCTGGCTTCAGGCTGATCATCTTTGTAGTTCACACCGTAAATGGGTACGCCTTTATTGGCCAGATCCACCAGATAGGGGTGCTCGACACGACAGGCAGGACACCAGGTAGCCCAGACATTGATCAGGGCGACTTCACCCAGCAGGCTCTCTCTGGTCACTGCTCTGTCTGGATTTTTCACCGTTGGCAGCTCGAATGTTGGCAAAGGCTGATCCAGCAGGGCAGAGGGCAGCTCGCCCGGGTTCTCCCGGAACAGCGCCACATAAAACATCAGGCAAAGCCCGAGAAAAATCGCCAGTGGTAAAAACAGTTGCAATCGTCGCTTCATGCGCTGGCTACTCCCTCATTACCCAGTGGTCTCAATGCATTCACTTTCTGACGAACTTTCATTCTGTAGCGCCGGTCTGAGATCGCCAGCACACCACCCAGACCCATAAACAGGGAACCCAGCCAGATCCAGCGGACAAAGGGCTTGATATGAAGTCGCAATGCCCAGCTGCCGTCATCACCCAATGGTTCACCCAGGGCAACGTAAATATCGCGGGTTAATCCGGGGTCGATAGAAGCCTCGCTCATAGGCATTTGCTGTGCGGTATAGACTCGCTTCTCAGGATGTAACACCGCTATTTGACGACCATTTTTGTAGACAGTGACAGACCCATAGTTGGATGTGTAATTAGGGCCGGGCTGTAAACTGACACCATCAAAACGGAACTGATACTCACCAAGCGTTACCCGGTCATCCGGAGCCATGCGCAAATCACGCTGGCTGCTGTAGCCACTGGTGATGGCCACACCAACAATGGTGACTGCCAGCCCCAGATGCGCCAGATGCATTCCGTAATACGCTGGTTTCAACCGTTTTAACGCATCAACCAGCCCGGCTTTTGCCCGGGTGTTTCGGGTTTTATTCAGAATATCCCGGACCATGGTCAGCACGATCCACAGCACCAGGGCCATGGCCAGCACTTCACTGATCAGGAAATTTTTGGCCAAAGCGTCACCGTAGAACAGGCTGAACCCTAAACCACCCAGAATGGATACCAGAAAAGTCCATCGGGTCTGGCTGATCAGCCATTTCACGGAACCATTCTTCCAGTTGAGCAGAACCCCAAACCCCAGGGCAAACGCCAGCAACATGGCCATTGGCACAAAGACAAAATTGAAGTAAGGAGGCCCTACCGAAATCATGCCCATATCGAGGGATTCCAGCAGCAGCGGGAATAATGTTCCAAGCAGCACGGTAGCAGCACTGGCGGTCAGCAAAATATTATTGACCAGCAGCAGCGTTTCCCTGGAGGCCATGGAAAAGCTGATACGACTGCGTACCTCAGGGGCCCTGAGAGCAAACAGCGTCAGTGATGCACCTACGACAATCATCAGATAAAAGAGAATAAAAACACCTCGTTCCGGATCATTGGCAAAGGCGTGGACCGAGGTGAGCACACCGGAGCGAACCAGGAACGTGCCCAGCAGACTTAATGAGAAGGTAAAAATGGCCAGCAGTAACGTCCAGCTCTTAAACAGACCGCGTTTTTCTGTCACTGCCAGGGAGTGCATCAGCGCTGTTCCCACCAGCCAGGGCATCAGAGAAGCATTTTCCACCGGATCCCAGAACCACCAGCCACCCCAGCCAAGCTCGTAATAGGCCCACCAGCTTCCCAGGGAAATCCCCAGGGTCAGGAACACCCAGGCCACTGTCGTCCATGGCCTTGCCCATCGGGCCCAGGCGGTATCCAGCTGGCCACCCAGCAGAGCAGCAATGGCAAAGGCAAAGGCAACGGCAAACCCCACGTACCCCATGTACAGCATGGGAGGGTGGACGATAAGGCCAAAGTCCTGCAAAAGAGGGTTAAGGTCGGCCCCATCCTCCGGTGGGAAAGGCAGAATCCGGTTAAACGGGTTGGACGTCAGCAAGGTAAACAGCAAAAAGCCAACGGTAATCATCCCCATGACCGAGAGCACTCGGGCGACCAACTCAGGGGGCAGGCGGTCGCTCTTAACAGCCACCATCGCCATCCAGCCAACCAGAATCAGCACCCACATCAGCAGCGACCCTTCGTGCCCTCCCCAGGTGGCACTGACTTTATACTGTACCGGCAACAGGCTGTTTGAATGCCTGGCGACGTAATCCACCGAAAAGTCGTCGGTAATAAATGCCCAGACCAGACACAAGAACGAAAAGCCCACAAAGGCAAACAGTCCCCAAGACAGGGAGCGGGCCTGATTCATCAACCGGAGATTACCGGTGTAACTGCCCACCAGCGGAAAAATGCTGAGTAACAGACTCAGGCACAAAGCAATAATCAGAGCCAGCAGACCAGCTTCAGCTACCATCTTGCAAGCTCCTCAGCTCACTTTGAGCAGTGGTTTGTACCGCCGGCCTGGTGTAACCGGGATGTGCCTCATCAATGGCTTTCTGAACTTCCGGCGGCATATAGTTTTCATCATGCTTGGCCAGGACTTCCGTCGCCGCGAAAACACCGTCATCACCAAGCGTTCCGAGGGCAACTACACCAGAGCCTTCAACAAACAGGTCAGGCAGAATACCTTCATAGTGCACCGTCACCTCTCCGGCTCCATCCGTGATGCGAAAACTGACCTTTAGGCTTTTGGTATCACGCTCAACGGAACCCGGAACAACCAGGCCACCACCACGCATCCGCTGACCTGCCGGAGCTTCACCGGCAGCCATCTGAGCGGGTGAAAAGTAGTGATTAATGTTCTCGCGCAGCGCAAACAACATCAGAGCCACTGCCACCCCAACGCCTGCCAGCAGCAGTAATACGAGTATTAATCTCTGTTTGCGAACTGCATTCATTGAGCACTCCTCTCTACAGACTCAGAGCCTTCTTCCTGTCGCCCGGGGCGATGTTTTAGTTGTGTGTTTTCAGGGTTGGCAGAGCGATTCTCATTGTTATCACCTCTGCTTGTAGTGACCTCATTCACGATCACTTTTCTTTGCACCAATCGCTCTTGTCTTCTCACTTGTGCAGCTAACTGTGCGAGTATCCGCCGCCTTGCCATAAACGGTGCAATCAGATTGTAAGCAATCACGGCCAAAGCCATCGTGTAGGCACTCCAGACATAGAGGCCGTGCCCCTCCATGACCAGAAAACCGCTCCAACTGTCAAAATACATAGACATCAACTCACCAGCTCTTTTACCCAGCGGGTCTTTCTTTCACGACTGATAATTTCTATACGTAGACGAAGCACCATGACCATAGTAAAAAACAGATAAAATCCGAGAATGGCCAATAACAGGGGCCACAGCATTTCCGGGGCCATGGAAGGTTTTTCAGTCAGTTTCAATGTGGCGCCCTGATGAAGGGTATTCCACCAATCCACCGAAAACTTGATGATCGGGATGTTGACCACCCCCACCAGGCTGAGAATGGCGCAGGCTTTTGCGGCGGCCTCTGTGGTGTGGATGGCACCGCGCAGGGCAATAATACCGATATAGAGAAAGAGCAGAATCAGCATGGAGGTCAGGCGGGCATCCCATACCCACCAGGTCCCCCAGGTCGGTTGCCCCCAGATGGCTCCGGTAACCAGAGAGAGTATGCAGAAAGAAGCCCCGACAGGTGCCATGACTTTCAGCGCCATATCCGCCAGTTTGATTCGCCAGATCAGGGTTACAGCAGCGGCTGTTGCCATCATCATATAGATCGACTGGGCAAGGAACGAAGCAGGCACATGAATAAAGATGATGCGGTAACTGTTGCCCTGCAGGTAATCCGGAGGGGTAAACGCCAGCCCCCAGGCAAGCGCCACCAATATCAGCACCAGGGAGGACACCTGAAGCCAGGGCAACCACTTACCGCTGATATCATAAAACCACTTGGGAGAACCCAACTTATGAAAAAACGTCCAGTTCATACTCTTGTTCTACTTACTGAGGCCGCCACCAATGCGACCTGATTTTGCAGGGATTCTCTGCAGGCAGAGAGTGCTGGAAATCTCTCCACTTTTCAAGAAATTGCCTGAATAAAGACACGTCTCTTTACCGTATACTGAAACATATTCATTACTCATTAATTACCCTTAATGCCCCGGCAATCGCCAGTGGTGCCAGACATATCCCAAGTATCAGGAACACAGACAACCAGAGAATATGACCTGTATACGGCATGTTTTGCATTGCAGCACTAACGGCCCCTGTGGCAAAAATCAGCACCGGTATGTAAAGCGGTAACGAAAGCAGGGTCAGCAACACGCCGCCACGTTGGACTTTTACCGTTAAGGCAGCACCGATGGCTCCTGCCAGACTGAGTACTGGTGTTCCCAATAACAGCGTCATCATAAGAGGAGAAAAAGCTTCAGATGGCAGATGCAACATAATGGCCAGCAATGGTGCCATTAGTGTTAAACAAAAACCGCTGGTTAACCAGTGACTGAACACCTTGGCCAATACCAGTAAGGGCAGCGGATGTGGCGACATCAGTAATTGGTCCAACGCCCCGTCGTCCTGGTCGCTTTTAAACAATGAGTCCAGCGACAGCAAAACAGCCAGTAGAGCACCAATCCAGATAATGCCTGCTGCCAGTTCTGACAACACCTCCCGATCCGGCGCAATCCCAAGGGGAAATAAAGTAGCCACCATCAGAAAGAACGCCATGGGATTAATGGCCTGACCGGGTGACCGGAACGTGAGCGTCAGGTCCCGGCGAATCAGGGCCAGGCAGGCTGAGAAACCGCGCATGGATGGCTGGTCAACCCTGGACATCTTGCCCCCTCTCACCATCAACACTCCTTTCTTCGCCAAAGTGCTCCACATTCAACTTACGCAGTTTTCCCTGACGATCATTCAAGGGTTGATGGCTGGTAACCAGCACCATACCTCCCTGATGGGTGTGCTCATCAAAAAGTCTCTCCAGCCAGGAGACACCTTCAATATCAATCGCAGTGAATGGTTCATCGAGAATCCAGAGCCGTGCCGGGCTGGCAATCAACCCGGCAAACGCCACCCGCCTTAACTGCCCGGCGGATAGATGGCTACAGGGAATATCTTCATAACCGGCAAGCTGGACCCGATCAAGGGCAGCGAGCAATACTTCCCGATTGATGATGGTATTGGCCAGTCTGGCTCGCCAGACAAGATTTTCAAGAGGCGTCAGATCCAGTTTCAGCCCTGGTTTATGGCCAAGAAAAAAACAGTCAAGACGAAAGTCAGCATACACTGCCGATAAAGGCTGGTCGTTCCAGAAAATATCGCCACTCAAACTGGATGAAAAGCCAGCAATGATGCGAAGCAGCGATGTTTTACCAGCACCGTTGCGCCCCTCAATCTGGAGTATTTCTCCACTACCAAGCTGAAAGGACAGGTTACTGAACAGCAGCCTGTCGTCCCGCTCACAGCTCAACTGAACCACATTAAGCAAAGCGAACTCCTGAATCCAAAAGCGTGTATCGCCGAGACCCTGATTCGCAAAGCAGCACAGCCATGAGCAATGAAAAGCCCTGCTTTCCAAGATGTCCCTATATAGCGTTGGTTGGCGATTATATCAGGAAATTTTACTGACTGCGGGGGTAAATAGTGTTCATTACAAGTATTGAAGAAGCCCGGAAAGGTCTCAGAGCATACCGATCTTCACTCCCATTAGAGAAAGTAAAGATAGAGGGCATTTGAAAACGGGTACAGAAGGAAAGTATTTGCAAGGATCAAGGCGTTGTTACTGCGCCATAACCCCTGTGGTGTAGGACTCACCCACAACATCAGACTTCAATGTCACCGGATAATCCAGGGCTAACCAGGAGTAATAACCGTCCCTGAGAAAAAACACCCGTTCATAACCCCATAATGCGGCCAGATAACTGCCAATGGCCCCTCTCATATGGTATGTACTGTTACCGTAGATCACGATAGGGGTCTCTTTTTCCAGAACCCCCGGAACCAGCAGCTGACGAAACCCACCCCTTAGATCAAGGCTGTGAGATCCGTCTACGTGTCCATATTGCCACTGTTGATAGGGACGCACATCGATAAAGAGCGCGCCAATATCATGAAGGCGTTTTGCCTGGTGGGTATTGATGGTAATCACACCATTAATTTCTTCTGGTGCTTCTTCCTGAGCCGGAAGAATAAAGGAGAGTGCCGACAACAGAATGGCGGCCGAGATAGAAGTCCATTTCATATTATGCAGGTCCGTTATTAAACAACTTAATAAAAGAAGTATATGGAGCTAAGACCCACTCACTTGGAACAATAAGAAACTAAAAATAAAATGTTCAAAGCTATGCAGCATATAACCGGCATATATTTCTGAAAATAGATCAACTCAACTGAACGCTGTCAAAATCAAAAAAGAAAACGCCCCTTTTCCCGACGCTTGACCATATTTCGTCACTGCCCTGTTAAAACGGTGTGGCTGAGACGTTAACTCAGCCAGTTTTGCAACCGTGACCTTAAACGCAGTGCAGCCTGAGAATGAATTTGGCTGACTCTTGATTCACTGACCCCTAACACTTTACCAATCTCTTTCAGATTCATCTCTTCATCATAATAAAGCATCAATACCAGCTTTTCTCTTTCAGGCAGTTTATCAATGGCTTCAATCAGTGCTGTTTTAAATTTTTCTTCCTGAATATCTGCTGAGGGCCCCCTGTCTCCTGAGCGAGCCTGCATTCTTGATTCTTCACTGTCAAACAACTCTTCATAACTAAAAAGACGACACCCTCTTAAATCACTCAGAATGGTGTAATACTCATCAATTTTCACATCAAGCTCTTTGGCGACTTCAGAATCCCGGGCATCTCTTCCCAGTTTCGCTTCAACAACCTGGACCGCTTCAGTAATACGACGACTGTTGCGATATACTGATCTTGGCCCCCAGTCCCCTTTTCGAATTTCATCCAGCATTGCGCCACGAATTCGAATACCGGCAAACGTTTCAAAACTGGCACCTTTGGATGCATCATATTTTGAAGCTGCTTCAAGCAACCCAATCATTCCTGACTGGACCAGATCATCAATCTGAACACTGGCGGGCATTCTTGCGGCGAGATGATTGGCAATTCTTTTTACCAATGAGCGATGTTTTATCACCATCTCTTCCATGTTCAGTGTCGTTTTTTGTGCCGACTTGGTTTGCACGTCCTGTGCTGTCTCTGTCATGATTAGATCCTCTCCTTGATCCTACCAGGCAAAAAGAATTCTATACGACCTTTTGGCTCAGGCACCGGTAATTTTGCTAGCTGATGTCCAATTCTGTGAAACGCTCTTGCAGCCCGACAATCGTTACTGACAGTCAACAGTGCCGACTGCTGTAATACCGCTTCACTTACAGCCTTATCATGTGGAATTGCCCCCAGATAGCTTAAAACTATCTGTTTGTCGTCTTTCAGATACTCCTGTAATTTCTCAAACTGTTTAGCACCGCCTCTTCTGCTGCTCACCAGATTAACAACAATATAAAACTGGTGAACATTGAAAACCCGATACAGAAGCCTTATCTGTCGAACAGCATCAATAACAGACACGTCTTCCTGACTGACGACAACGACCACCTCTGTTGCCGCCTGAATGAGAGTTACATTATCCGGGGCCAGGCCCGGAGCCGTATCAATAATCAAAGTATCCAGATCTGACGCAAGATCATCCATGTCCTGAATCAATTCTACTGCCTGAATAATTTGAATACTGTCTTTCCAGTCTCCCTGAGCAGTCGGTGTAAATACCCTTACACCCGACGGACCATCCAACAGTCCTTTCTGCTGATCGCCCGAGCTCTCAGTCGCGAGCTCATCTTCAGCAGGAGATGAAAAAATAAAATCAGACGACAATTGTTCTTTTAAACCTTCTTCATTCATCCCGAGGGTGAACTCAACATCTGGTACAGAAAGATTACCATCCATCAAAACGACACGCTGACCCAGCTTTGCCATCGCCAGGGCAAGGTTTACTGCAACTACGGTTTTACCGACACCTCCTTTACATCCTGAAACCGCAATCACTCTTTTCTTTGCTTGCGCCATCGTTCTCACTTTAATTTTTCAATTGCTCAGAAAATGCATATAGAAAAACGACAAAATATACATATCAATGAACATGCCAACTTTGATTTGAAAAATAAAAACAGCTACCAAACCCCAAAAAAATACATAAAGAAAAATAAAAAAACACAACCACCTGTTTTTTAACAACTTTCTAAAACAACACCGATTTCATTTCGCTATTTTTTTGACATAGATTAATTTTCGGTTGCTTAGAAAATATCTTGAACACTTTTTTGAACTTTCTAAAAAGATAGTTATTTGACAGTGTCACTTTATAGTGACGCAAAAATGGCAGCATTTGACCGACAAAACAGGGAAGAAAAAAACCAGATCGTGACATAATGTCGATTAGCGCATTCATTAAATATGCAAATAAAGGATTACCTGCAAACCAATCAGCAACAATTATCGAACAGTGGAGCAGCAAGAAGAAGAAGGGAGTCGAAGTACAACAGAACAATTCAGAAACAAAAACCGTAAAGCAGCAATTCAGTAAATCCGAGAATGAATCTGTTAGCAAAAAAAATGGCTACAAAATATGTAGCCATTTTTTCTGCACCACTGAATATCAGGTTTTCACAGAATCCTCATATCTCTGCAGACCATACTTGCGCATTTTTTCCACCAGGGTCGTTCGCCGAATCTGCAACTTGTCTGCTGCCCTGGCAACAACACTATTACAGTCACTCAGTGCCTGCTGAATCAAACTCTTTTCCAGTCGGGTCAGATATTCCTTAAGGTTCAACCCTCCTACCGGCAGTACCGCAAGGTCTTCCGAAGTAGCAGCACCGGCTGGCTGGATACTGTCTGGAAATAAATCAGCCACACCATCATCTTCCTGGCTGATCAAATCGAGATGACAAAAACTTTCTGGCAGATCCTGAACACCAATAACCCCATAGGGATACATAATCGCCAGGCGCTCCAGAAGATTGGCCATTTCCCGGACGTTACCCGGCCAGTCATGCCGACAAAGCGATAATATTGCCGCGGAACTGAGTCGGATTGATCCCCTGGCCTGCTTTTCCATATTATGGGTCAGCTCATTAATCATCAGCGGAATATCTTCAGGCCGCTCTTTCAACGAAGGCATCTCAATGGGAAATACATTCAAACGGTAATAAAGATCTTCTCTGAAGCTTCCCTCAGTGATCATACTTTCAAGATTCTTATGGGTTGCAGCAATAATTCGAACATCCACCTCAATAGGCTCTGTTCCACCAACCCGTTCGAAGGTTCTCTCCTGCAGAACCCTGAGCAACTTGACCTGCATGTGCAGAGGCATATCACCTATTTCGTCAAGAAACAGTGTGCCACCCTGGGCCAGCTCGAACCGTCCCTTGCGACTGGTCACAGCACCGGTGAAAGCCCCCTTTTCATGGCCAAAGAGCTCACTTTCTAACAGATCAGTGGGGATAGCACCGCAATTGACCGGAACAAATGGCGCACTTCTGCGATAGGAATGCTCATGAAGATTGCGGGCAACCACTTCTTTGCCGGTGCCGGACTCACCGGTGATCAAAACATTGACGTCCCGATCCGCCACCTGGGCCATGGCGGCCCGAACTTTCCGGATACGCTCACTCTTGCCAACCAGTCCACGGAACAATTGTACCTGCTGGTTGTAGCCAGTCTGGTGTGCCTGACGCCACTGCTCACGGTAGACCTGACCATAATGCAAACTGGATAAAAGTTGCGGCTTGCTGCATGGCCAGTCAACCCGTGCAATGATTTGCCTGGCCAGTGCTAACGACAGATTGTCTGGCAGTGACTCCGCAATCCGGATAACCGGAACGCCACCACACCAGCCCTGGACTCTGGAAAGCATTCCCTGCAGGGAGCTTTCTGCCTGTAAAAAATCACCTAGAAATAAGGCACTGAAGGTTTCCGGGGGATAAGCACTAACGGCATCTTCCCAGTAGGCTGCACTGATAGCCACGGTGTGATAGCCCATAAACTGCAAAATAGTGCTGAAGTCATGCCGACGCTGCTCCGCGTCTTCAATGATGAGTACCTGCTCAGCTGTTTCCATAAGACGACGATCCTTGTCATCCGATTAATTTTTTACAGCGTAGATACAAATTTTCGAAATTAAATTACTTCTTATTATTTCAGTAAATAACCAAAAAGTGAGTTCGTCAAATTTTTGTTTGTTTTTTATTTCAAAAAATCATAAAAGAAAATTATTTAAACCATATCCTTTATTCATGGGAGCCTCTCCTATAAATAGTTAGAAGCCCCCGAACCAGCTTAAATCCCACTGGCTTTCAGGTACGCCTCCACATTCTGTCGCATATGGGCAGGATTGATGGTGCCAACAATAGCTGAAGAAACCGCCGAGTGTGAAAACACCAGTTTCATACTTTCCAGAACGGGGTCCTGTCCTGACAGGCAGGCATGACCACTGGCCAGGGCCTTCTTGATAAAGATGCCTTTGCCATGTTCCAGCGCATAGTCCAATACCGGCTTTTCGCCCTGTTCGTTCAGGTTATAGGTCACCATGGCAACGTCGGAATGTTCCAGCGCCAGGATGCCACCGGCAACCGTTTTGGAGGACATACCCGAAGCGAGGATTTTCCCCTCCTTTTTCAGATCAGCCAGCACTTCCAGGCAACCTGTCTGCTCAATGATATTGACATCATCACCATTGGAATGCACCAGCAGCAATTCAATCACATCGGTATTCAGGCGCTTCAGGCTCCGCTCGACACTGAAGCGGATATGCTGCTCAGAAAAATCAAAATAAGACTCCCCCTGACCATTTTCAACAGTGACAAACTCCTCACCAACCTTGCTGCAGATGACCCACTGTTCACGCAGCCCTTTATGTTTGGCAAACAACTGACCAAGGCGTTCCTCGCTGGTGCCGTAGGCCGGAGCCGTATCCAGCAGGTTCATGCCCAGGGTATGGGCCAGGGTAAGCAGATCCAGCATTTCACGGTCATCAGGAATCGTAAAATGTTCCGGGTACTTTACGCCCTGATCCCGGCCAAACTTAACGGTGCCGAAACCCAGCGGTGACACTTCAAGATCAGTACCGGCTATCTGCTTTTTAACAAGACACTGACTCATGATGTCTTCCCTTGTGCAAAATGTCCCTGCCAGAAGTTTGGACAGATATCAGGCCGGGAAAATCCTTCAGGCATATCGCAATTGTTATCAGTCGCTGGACGAATATTATCCTCCTGCAGCAAACGAACCACTTCATCAGAGAGGTTAGGAGCCAGTGCCAGCTTAGTCGGCCAGGTGACAATACCATTAGCCACCGGCTGACAAAATGCCGCATCCGGACGAAGCAGGCGGCTCTGTTTGGGCTCAGCACGATTGACCCGCAAGGTGTCCCACTCAGCCTGGCTCAGGTCTACCCAGGGCAACAGCGCTTTCAGCTCTTTTTTTGCCGTGGCAATCAATTCTTCAGCAGACTGTTTGACACCATCTTCCGCAATGCCTCCGCCGAGATACCAGACCCACTTGCCATCGGCATCCGGATGGCTGGTAATGGTCATTCTCGGCAGTGGTGTTGTGCCAAGACAATGGGCGTAGATAGGTTCAGGATGGGAATGACGAACCATGACCATCTGCAGGGGACGTACCTGCATTTTTGGATGACTGACACCCCAGGTATTCAATAGCGCCTCAGCGCCTTCACCCGCAGCCAGCACAAACCGTTTGGCTTGTAACAGGGTGGTCTGACCATTGCTATCCGCCAGGGCAACAGCGTCAATCTCACCGTTGGCATTGGTTAACAACCGGGCATTACCCTGCTCACTCCAGTCTACTTTCAGCGTTTTATCTTCCAGGCCACTGACCAGCGCCTGGGTAACGGTGGCAATATCCAGAACAATTTCATTGAGCTGATATACCTTTCCGCGGAAACCATCATGTTTGAAAATGGCTGGAAACTGCTCACTGGTTAATGCATCAACCCGTCCACGAAGCGCTTTGCTGGCAAAGAAAGAGGTCAGTCGTGAGCCAATATCACCTGGCGACCAGAGATAGTGGTATTCAGACAGAATACGGGCCGAACGGAGATCCGGATCCACCTCCCCACCCTTGCCAGCCAGGGCATTACGCCAGCGCTCCGGCATACCGGCAATGGCCTGGGAAGCATTGGTTAACTGACCTGTTAACGTGTATTTTGTACCGCCATGAACAATGCCCTGGGATTTTATGGTCTGACCACCGCCCAGAGCATTCTGCTCCAGCAACAGGGTTCGATAGCCCAGAGTATTCAGGGTGCGAAATAACCAGAGACCGGCAATACCACCGCCAATCACCACCACATCGGCTTCAACAGTTTGAGACATAAGAGAGTTCAACTATCTGAGATGACCTGAAACGGACGACATTATAACATAGCTCACAGTATGAATAGTCAGGCAGAAAAATACCGTGATCGAACGTTCTGATTCATGACCAGTCACTGATGAACGGATTCGTACTCAAGAACTTTCTATTAATTCCAGGGTCAATAGATTTAGTTTCTACGTTTATCAGGATGTATCCATGCCCCCTATTCATTCAACGCTCTTTATCGCCCCACACCCTCAAATTACGTCCGCAGCAGGGGCGCAACAATCCGTATCATCCTCCCAAACTGATCAACCATCGGCAGTAGCCATGGGTATACCACAGCCCCCCCATGAGACAATCCCTGATATTGATTATGGTCATATTATTCAGCAAATTATCAGCACATCAAACCTGTCAGGAACCTGGTCACATCAAAGCATTGAACATCTCACTCAATGTTTTGATTTAAAGATCCAGGCCAAAGTCATTACCCTTCTTGAAGACGCAGCAGCATTCAGGCAGCTTCCACCATTGCGACAGCAAATTGCCGGGCATCTGGAGCACCTTCGGAATTTTTTCCATGAACATGGCGGGGATGCCAATACTATTGAAACAGCCATTGCCAACCATGCTGATCAACAGGCGGAGAAAAAAGCTGCCATTGAGAAACGAAAGCTGATCAGTCACTGGCTTCATTGGGACCAACACGAAGTCGATCAGTTAGCCGCAAGCACTCTGACAGACACCTATCGGGAGTGCAAAAGTGATAAGCACCTGGGCGATAGCGTCAGGGCCAGGCTCTCTCATTTAATAGAACTTGCTGAAGTACAATCTGAGTTCAGAGAGATGTATACGGTAGACATTGGCTACCAACAGACTCCCTATGAAACCGAGGGGCGTTTCCTGATCAAAATTCCCGATGGCAATCATGCGCTTGGCTATAGCTTTTTCGACCTGCTCTTCAGCCAGAACTTACTGCATGATGTGGAAGCAAATTATGATGGAGAAACCGGATTTTCATTAACTAAAGATCAAATGATCAAACTAAGTGAGCATCTGGAAGAATTAAACAAATGGTATGACGACTTTTTATGTATAGTGGGTGACCTGCTAGGGGTGGATGACAGTATTTCAGAGGATAGCGCAGATCATTTTGTCAGCATCGGAAAAAAATCAATAGCCGAAATTCTCAGAAATCCAATACGTATGACAACAGCGTGTCAACGCTTGATTAGCCCTTTACCGCAGGCACAACCCTGTCTGCTGTTCAATACCCTTTCCATAAATCTTGAGAATCATGATGACAGGGACTTCCTGAAGGACAAGTTTGAATCAATTTACGCAGAACTTGCGATGTATGGTGCTAACGGAGAACCCAAGCGGTTTCTGCGCGGAACCTACAGCACCAATCTGAATGTTGCACAGTTACGTCTCATTTGTCCGCACCTCAATAAATTATTAAAGCTTCAACAATTGCTGAAAGAGGTGACAAGTACCAGAAGCCTGCGCACTGCCATTGACTCATTGAAGGAAATGGGAATAAGCGAACTGGACTCCATAAAACTTTATAAATCAGCTTTACTCTATGAGATTTACCAACAAATAAAAGGTACCAATAGCCCTCCGGCATTACTTTCCATTCAAAACCACTTGACGAACATCCAACACATTTCAGGGATTGAGGAGAAATCGCTGAAACTTTGCCATGACCTTTTACGGCATCACGCAGTATGCTATTTCAGGAAACCGGCAGATCAACCGGTCATTGACGAGGAGCAACTCTACGCGATCTACGGCAATAACGAGAGGGATGTCATGTACGCGGGGAGACAGCTGCACAGGAATATCAAGGCTCTGTGCCAGACACTCCGGGATTGCCATGCGTATCAGCAATACAAAGCCAGCAACCCAGGGGTTGATGGAGCGTTGGCCGCATTGGAAAGAAACTTTATCCAGCGGCTTAATCGCTATTCAGGCATGAGGGATCATGGCTACAGCGGTCGCAGGATGGTTGACGAGTCTGTTGAGTATTTTGAAATGTTTGTCAGCCAGTTATTCTATGCAGAAATTTACAACCTGACAGACAACTCAATCAGCCATGCGCTAAATAATCTTGTCGCTATAGTTGGCAATGATTTAGAAGGCTGCAACGAAGGTTTTTCAGGCCGAATACAATCGCTGTTACTTCCGTTGATTTCTGGCAGTAACAGCCACATAAAGGATTCTATTCAGCAATTTTTGCAAGACAGCGTTACAGCATCTCTTGCCAGTGCCATTGGATACAGTAGTGAATCCTCCATGGCAGCTCGCTGTCAGGAGCAAGTTAATCACTTTACAGGGCTGTCCATCGCCTCCGGCCGGGCTCAAGCTGATGCCTATGAGAACCTCACGCCTGAAAGTCAGCAAACCATTAGCCATCTTTTGCACTCCCACTACACCCCCGTTTCGCTTTATCAACATGTTTATCGTTTTGTATCCGATGAGTTCTGGCGTCTTAATCACGAGAGAAATGATGATGACATTTATCAACTGATGCACTTGCTCGGTTTTGGGGCTGATCAATCACCAGGTGCTGATAATGAGACATATCGAGAACAGATTGATCGACAATACCGGGTTAGGGGTAATGCACTCAATCGCTGGCAATACGCACTCTTTCAGCAGGATCTGCCCAAGCACCTTGTTGACTATCTGGTTAAAGAGCAATTCATCGATGCTAAAGGTCCGAATGAGAACGATGGCTTATATATCCATCGGGAAGCTTCACAAGGCAGTGATAAAATCATGCAGCCACGTCGCCCGACTGCAACCGTCGGCATGCAGGAGACCAGTCAATTGGAAGCTGAGCGTCGATTTGGTTTTCAACCAGAGAGCAGGCTGGCTCAGGCTGGATACAGAGTTGAAACATCATAGCACATGGTTTCAATGAGTTTGACGTGCACAATCTCCGTTCACTCTGAGCGTCCTTCGGCTCCGCTCAGGATGCACGGAAGAAGGGTGCTTGGCACGATCTATCAGAGTCCGGAGTTTCCGCCTTTAGCCCCTATGGGTCCTTCGACAGGCTCAGGACGAACGGAGTGCGGAGACACGCCAACCCGTCAAACTCATTGAAACCATGTAATAGGGTAGCAAGATGATAGCGGCCACGACAGGTATCCCCCACGCTTACACTGCGCTGACAGAAGCGGAAAATCGTTCACTCCCCGGCAATAATCAGTTATCCGAACGGAACTGCTTATCTCTTGTTGATCAGTTTTTTCAGACTGAAATTCAATCCTGCAGGGAAAAAATGGATAGAAGTCCACTCTGGGATACTTTCAAAGCACTGCCAGATACCTTCCTGGCGTATATATACGCCGAAAAAACCCGGTTGGCGATGGCAGAAGAGAGCCGGTACGTTGTTAATGAAAATCAACAGATCGTTGCCGGGTTTCATCATGGGTATGAAGCCAGCGATGATCAATATCATCCTGGCACTTTCCAGCCGTTTATGATGAAAGGCTACTGGATTCCCTGTTCTGAAGGAAAACTGTTTCAGCTCCGCAAAGGGCATTGCTCAATCACGCGCACGGTTGAAGGTCAGGATCAAATCCTGTATCTGGTGCACCCAAAATCCACAACGCTGTTTGCCCCCCTGATATCAAAATATCAGCATACACAGGTTGATGTTCCCGCTTTAGCATTGAGCTCATTCAGAACCTTGTTGATCGCCTTGCCCGCTGGCGGCACAACAGAATTTGCCATGGTCAAAGTCAGCCTGAATGAGGAAATAGGGGGTGTTCGCAGGTTGCTTTATCAAAAAGAGTGTGCAGCCAGCGTAGCGAATTCGTCGGTATTAAAAAATAAACAAACAGAGAAGTTTACGTGTCTGGAAGAAAATTTATCCTTCGTTCCTGATGCCCACCTGATTGACCCGAAAGAAGAAGCCGTACAGCTATCCGGTGCCGGTATGATCCATAGACCTGTTCCGGAATTATTCACGACTCAAAGCCACTACATTATCCCACTGTATGCACTGTTTGGCGTAAACAACTGGCCTTTGCTCAATGCCCTGATTGAACAAAGTCAAACAACACCTACCCAGTTTATTACCGATGCATTACTCAGGCCCATTGCGCAAGAAATGGTTGATCACATTTACAGGCAGCGCTTTTATCTTGAGTTCCATGGCCAGAACGTATTGTTGAAGCTGACCATGGATCACAACGATTTACCCGCTATTGATTTTATCTACCGTGACATGGGCGGCGTGAACTGCCGCCTGAGTGACGTTCAGCTAAAACAGCTGCCGGAGCATCTCCGTGATCATGCCCAGTACTGGGAACCAAACTTTATTCCTGATGCCGCCGTCATAATGGAGGGTATCGCCAAAAAAGTACTGTTTAACCTGACGAAAGTCTTTTTTAAATCAGAGCCCACCACCAGGGACCCGGAATTTTGTTGTTGGCGTGCAAAAATGACTGTCTATGGCTACCAGGATAACTGGACACTGCCAGGAGCCGATGGGCACACAGATAACCATCGAACGCGCCATACCCCAAAGACTTTTTACCGCTATGGGTATTTTGAAAAAATATTTGCCCGGGAATTGCTTGAAGTGATGACCCGCCACGGTATTTTCCTGAACATCAAAAGAAGCTGCCCTGACTATGACTACTCATTTTTTATGGATAAAATAGGCAACATCGACTCCTGTAACACACCCTGCGTAGAGTTTGAATGGTTTTCTGAACTGGTAAAAATGACACTTCCTCATTATTTCCAGCATCAGGATGCATACTCCCGAAGAAAGAATATCAAAGTGGTAAGACCGTAAGAGGCTCCTGATACTAAGTAGTTGGCCAAATGGAATCGTATATTTCTGGCTAAGTGGGCAGTTACTATGCAAGGCACAACGCAGGGAGCATAGCCGTAGCTATGTGACCGTAGTTGTAACGCCGCAGAGTGACTGCCCACTTAGTCAGAAAATACGATTTCATTTGGTTAACTACTTATGCCTGTAATCTCAGAAAGCAATTTCTGCACCTCCTGGAGTGGCGGTAAAGATGCCTGTTTTGCGCTCTGGCAATCCACCCAAAAAGGGCTGCCCCCAACCTGCCTGCTGACCATGCTCAACGGTGATAAAGACCAGACCAGTTAACAATATCTGTCACCTGATATGAAGTCAGCGCAGTAAAGCCTGGTACAACTTTTTCGCGGTGACAATCCGGGTCTGTTCTACCGTCTCTCCCAAAAGCAGGATAATAGATGCCCTGGCCTCCTGAAGCGCTGTCATTGCCTCATGCAATGTGGTTTCTGGTGCCAGATTAATGGTTTTTCTCATAAGCTCTCCCACTGAGATATCCGCCTCTTCATTAACCAGACAACGGGCGATATGCCGATAGAGAACAATTCCTGTCGGCTTGCCATCGGTCAAAACCACATAACGCTTACAGGGATATGAGCGAATCGTCGTTTCGACAGAAGCGACGGTTGCCTCGGATAACAGACAGACAGCGGGTATTGAGCACTCAACCAGCTCAGTCAGCTGGCGCTGATGGGAAGTCAGTACAGCATCGGCCAGTTTTCGCTGACGTTTACCAATCACTCCACGCTTATTGTAATGCTTGATAATACTCCGGAGTTCATCACTGCTTCTGTCTTCTTCAACGGGCTTGGGTAAAAGACGGGTCCAGACCAGGGCTAACAGCAAGACAGGCCTGGTCACTGAATACATAAGATGGATAAAGGGTGAATATCTGGCGACGACTCTATCAGCAATCTGCACTGCCAGTAGCTTGGGCAGAACCTTGGCAAATACCAGCATAAAATAAGCGAGCAGTGCCGTAAAAATAACCATCCAGAGATCGTTAAATTCCCTGGCAGCCAGCGCTCCAAGGAAAGTACTGCCAGAAATACTGATCAGCGTGCTTAACAAAACGATCGCCGACAGGTGCTCTCGCTTTTTCTGAAAGACTTGCTGGATCGCCTTTTTATTGTCGGGCCTTTTGTACAGGATCGTGACCAGCCTTAACTCATCCACCGCCACCAACGATGATTCAAGAAGGGATAGAAAAGCAGTAACAGCGACAATCAGGCATGCAAAAAGAACGACCAGGAGCATCCATACCTCCGGAAAAACAGCAATTAGACAGCAGGCAGTTTAAGTGGGGGACCAGTAGCTGAGCAAGCCCGCCAGCCAGTAAAAAACCTGTAATGTATTGTTTTCGACCACTTTTCTTCTTTATTAACGTCAGCTCTATGCTTATTCAGGGCAACTGAAGTGCCGGGCAAAGAGCACCTGATTTGCCAGGAATGTGGATCACGGTGTACTTATTTTATTTAAAACAAAATTCGAATATAATTCGACTCTTATTCAAATAATCCTGCTCTTTAACTCCTGCTCTCCACCACGGTGTATTTGCCATGTCAGCATCCGACAAACGGGCACAGAGAGAAACGACCATTATTCAGTCCACCCTGACCATTCTTAAGGAAAAGGGCTTTATGGAACTGAAAATGTCTGAAGTTGCCAAACAAGCCCAGTTCTCAATGGGAACCGTATATTCGCACTTCTCCAGCAAGGAAGATCTGTTGCTGGGTTGCGCCATCACTATCTCCAGCACGATGGCGACGGTATTCCATAAAGTGCTCAACAGCCCGGTACCCGCTATGGAACGTCTGCTGACGCTTAATATTGCCATCTGGTTGTCTTATGCCAGACAGCCCCATCACTACTTTCTACGACAACTGGCAATGACCCCGGATATCTGGCAACGGGCATCAACAGGACGGGCACAGGCACTGGACGACATCTACCATAAGATGAGCCAGATGGTTAAAGCACTGACTATTGAGTTAATGGCGGACAACCCGGCAATCACTGACCAGAATCGCGAGGGTGCACTGGCTGATATTTTGATGGGCATCTGGAGTCTGGGCGAAGGTCTGTTCCAGATCAGCATGTCCGGGTTTGGCCTCAAACAACCCTCCGTGCAGAAAGACAATGGCTTCAGCCTGCTCACTTCCAACCTGGCCAAATACCTGCAGGGCTGGGGATGGAGAACACCGTTTTCACCACCCATGATTGACAACTGCAAGCTTCAGGCTGAGCAGGTTGTTGCTACCTGGATAAGTAGTTAACCAGCCAGAATTTATCGATTCCAGGAACGCGGTACACATCAAGGATGTCTACCAGATACTTCTACCCAACTGTTTTGGAGCTACCTCATAATGCATCTCACCCCTTCATCCCGATCATCCATCGCCGTGATGGTGTTAATGACGTTCACCCTGCTGACCGGTTGCGATCAGGAGCAAACCGGTCATAAAGAAGTCATACGCCCAGTAAAACTCTTTAAGGTAAAAGATCCCCAGCAGCAGCAGTTACGTTATTTTCCAGGCAAGGTAACGGCCACCGAAGAAGCCGAAATATCCTTCCGTATACCCGGACAGATCGACAAGATCGAGGTCAAACAGGGCGATGATGTGACTGAAGGACAGGTGCTGGCTTATCTGGATGACCGGGATATCCGCAATGAGCTTCAGGATCGTCAGGCGAATTATGAACTTGCCAAGGCAGAGTTTGAACGCGCCAGCTCCCTGTTAGAAAAGAGTGTGATTTCACAATCGAACTACGATACGGCCAGTGCCAGACTGAAATCTGCAGAAGCGGCGCTGAAATTAAGCCGGGACAAACTGGCGTATACGACACTGACAGCACCTTTCAGTGGCCGGGTTGCCCAGACTCTGGCCGAAGCTCACCAGCAGGTTCAGGCCCAGCAGCCGGTCCTTATCCTGCAAAGCAGTGACCGGCTCGATATCAGCATCCAGGTCCCTGAAAGTATCGTTTCCCATGTCAACGCCAATGCGGTCAACAATGGCTATCAGCCCATCGCTACCTTCCCGGGGGCTCCTGGCAAGGAGTTTCCGGTCAACTATAAAGAACATGCGACACGGGTAACTCCGGGTACCCAGAGCTATGAAGTCATTTTCACCCGGATGGCACCCACCAATATGAACATTCTTCCCGGTATGACCGCCACGGTCATTATTGACCTGGCCCAGGTCATTGATACCCGGGGGCAACCAGGATACGTTCTGGTCCCCATTTCAGCCGTATCCAAAACTGACACTGACAATAAGACGGTGGTCTGGCGTTTTGATCAGGATACCAGTCAGGTTACCCCTGTCGAAGTGACCACAGGACGTATTACCGAAGCGGGAATTCAGGTTCTGTCAGGTCTCAATACCGGTGACCAGATCGTTACCGCAGGTCTCAGTCAGCTATACGACGGCATGACCGTCAAACCGCTGCACAAGGAACGGGGACTATAAGCCATGAATATTGCCGAATATTCCATATCCCACCGGGTGATCAGCTGGATGTTTGTGGTTATCCTGCTGGTGGGTGGCGCAATGTCGTTTTTTGGACTGGGCCAGCTGGAGTTCCCTGAGTTCACCATCAAACAGGCCATGGTCATTACCCACTATCCGGGAGCCTCCCCGGAACAGGTGGAAGAAGAAGTGACACTGCCATTGGAAGAAGCCATTCAGCAGATGGAGTATGTCAAACACATCGACTCCATCAGCAGCAATGGCCGTTCCCAGATTATGGTGGAGATGAAAGAACAATACGACAAAGATCAACTTCCCCAGATCTGGGATGAAATGCGTCGTAAGGTCAATGACACCCAGAGTAGTCTGCCGCCCGGCGTCTACGCCTCGGTTGTGGTGGACGACTACAGCGATGTCTATGGCATGCTGTTCAACATTACCGGGGAAGGCTATACCTCCAGGGACCTGGAAAACTACGCCGATTACCTGAAACGTGAGCTGGTGCTGGTTGAAGGGGTCAAGAAAGTCTCCATCGCCGGTGCCCGTCAGGAGCAGGTGGTGGTTGAGATGTCCCAGGCCAAACTGGCTAACCTGGGTATCGATCCAGCCTGGATATTCGCCCTGATCCAGAATCAGAATGTGGTCTCCAATGCCGGTAACATGCTGGTTGAGGGGCGCTCTATACGCATTCATCCCACCGGTGAGTTCAATGACATTCATGAACTGGAACAGCTGATCATCAGCCCACCGGGGAGCACACAGCTGGTTCGACTCGGCGATATCGCCACCGTTCGTCGAGACTTCGATGAAACACCGGACACACTCTATTCCTCCAATGGCCGTCAGGCTCTGTCACTGGGTATTTCCTTCGCTTCCGGTGTTAACGTGGTGGATATAGGCGACGCTATTCGTCAGCGCATTGATGAGCTTCAGTCCGGGCAACCGGTTGGCATTGAGCTCACCAAAGTATACGACCAACCGGCAACAGTTTCGGAATCCGTCAATGGTTTCCTGATCAACCTGCTGGAATCCATTGCCATTGTTATTGTCGTACTGCTCCTGGCCATGGGCGTACGTGCAGGCCTGTTGATGGGCGCTGTTCTGCTGTTGACCATTCTCGGTACGTTCATTGTTATGAAGGTGATCGGCATTGAACTCCAACTGATTTCCCTGGGTGCCCTGATCATTGCCCTGGGGATGCTGGTGGATAACGCCATTGTCGTCACAGAAGGGATTCAGGTCGGTATTCAACGGGGACTCACCCGGTTGCAGGCCGCCAAACAGGTTGTCAGCCAGAACCAGTGGCCATTGCTGGGTGCCACCGTCATTGCCATTATGGCATTCGCACCTATTGGCCTTTCTGATGATGCCACCGGTGAATTCTGTCTGTCGTTGTTCCAGGTGCTGTTGATCTCCCTGTTCTTGAGCTGGATCACAGCCATCACCCTGACCCCTTTCTTCTGCAACATTCTGTTCAAGAAGGACGAGCTGGCTGCCCGACAGGCGGCAGGTGAATCCATAGATCCCTACCAGGGAGCGCTGTTCACCCTGTATAAACAGTTGCTTGGGTTCTCTCTGGTCCACCGCCCCATCACCATCAGCTTGACAGTTCTGGCGCTGGTGCTGGCGATGATGGGGTTTGGTTCGGTGAAAAATGTCTTTTTCCCGCCATCCAACACGCCGATGTTCTTTGTGGATTTCTGGATGCCGGAGGGCAGTGATATCCGTGCTACCGAAACAAGGGTGGCAGAGCTTGAGCAACTACTGCTGACCCTCCCCGGCGTAAAAAATGTAACAACGGTGATTGGCCAGGGCGCACAGCGTTTTATTCTTCCTTATATGCCGGAGAAGCAATACAGCAGTTTCGGCCAGCTGATTATCGAGATGGATAATCTGGAAGCCATCACACCGCTGATCCCGACATTGGAAATCCGCCTGACCGAAGACTTCGGTGATGTGGAATATCGGATCAAATACTTACAGAATGGCCCTTCACCCGCCGCAGAAATTGAAGCCCGTTTCTATGGCGAGGACCCGGAAGTATTACGTTCTCTGGCGGTACAGGCCATCAATGTACTGCGGAATGAACCGATGGCCACGCATATACGACACGGATGGCGTAATCAGGTCAGCCTGATTCGCCCTCACCTGGATGAAGCCAGTGCCCGCCGCAGCGGTATCTCCAAACAGGCGTTGGACGACGCTCTGCTGGTGAACTTCAGCGGCCGTCAGGTTGGCGTCTATCGTGAAGGCAGCCAGTTAATGCCGTTGATTGTCCGCTCTCCGGAATCCGAACGTCTGAATGCCGATAGCATTACCGATCTGCAGGTTTGGAGTGCTGACTATAACAGTTATGTGCCCATCACCCAGGCCATTTCCAGTTTTGATACCGAATGGGAAAACCCGCTGATCATCCGCCGGGACCGTAAGCGCATGATGTCCGTGATGGCTGACCCACAGTTGCTGGGTAATGAAACCGCCGACAGCGTGTTGCGCAAGGTGCGTGCAAACATCGAAGCCATTCCACTACCCGATGGTTACCAGCTGGAATGGGGTGGCGCTCATGAACTGTCTTCTAATGCGCAGAGTGCGGTATTTGCCTCAATACCGCTGGGCTATCTTGGGATGTTTCTGATTACCGTATTCCTGTTTAACACCATACGACAGCCTATAGCTATCTGGTGTACGGTTCCCCTGGCACTGATTGGTGTTGTGGCCGGGCTGCTGGCGCTGAATGCACCGTTCAGTTTTATGGCACTGCTGGGATTGCTGAGTCTGTCGGGCATGATCATCAAGAACGGTATCGTTCTGGTGGAACAGATCAAACTGGAGCTGGAAGAAGGCCGGGAAGAACATGAGGCCATATTCCACGCCTCGGTCAGCCGCCTGCGGCCCGTCTGTATGGCCGCCCTGACCACCATGCTGGGCATGATTCCACTGTTGTTTGATGCCTTTTTCAAATCCATGGCCGTGACCATTATCTTCGGCCTGGGCTTTGCTACGGTACTGACACTGATCGTGCTGCCGGTGGTCTATTCCCTGCTGTACAAGGTCAGCTTTAAAGGGTTCAATTACCAGAATATTGCCTACTGATCCATAGCGATGTCGGCTTCTGACAGAAGCCGACTGATGCCACTTTTTATTGCTGTTCTTTTCTGGCTGGCGGCTTCAGGTTATAGCTCAAACTCTGGTATTCAGGTTCTACAATGCCGAGTCGGCGATTGATCACCACCGTTAAACGGAAGAACAGATTACAGAGCATATTGCCAAACCGATGCAACTCATCCGGCACCTCAATGCCATGGGCGTCTACCTTGACCAGCGCCCTGACCGCCTTTTTGGAGAGTGAACGACAGCTGTGCAGTAATTGCACGGGGCGACCGCCCCTGGGAAGTACAAAACCGTGCAGCTGGCCTTCAATCTCTTGCTGGTAGTGATCAAAGTAACCTGCCAGCCACTGTAACTGCTGTTCAAAAATTGCCTGCTTGCCACGGGCTGAACCATTCATATGGAAAATTCTGGGCTGCAGTTGATCCAGGAAATCATAGATATCGACAAACCGCTGATCGCCTTCCAGCTCGCTGATAACGCCGCCGAGGGTTGCGCACAGTTCGTCGGTGATAATTTCATAATCACATAGGGGGGAGTCTTCGTAGATAAATGGATAGCAGAGTTCGCGGATATCGCCGGAGTATTTTAGGGTCATGGCAAAACCTGTTCTTTTTCATAGTCTCAGTAACAAAAAGGCCGGTTTCGTTATAGAAACCGGCCTGTTCGATTAGCACTTACCATCAAGTGGAACAATGTAAGTGCTGATAATTACAACTCAGGTGACCAGACAAGAGTTGCAAATACACCTCTTGGCTCACCCCGATATCCGTCAACCGGCTGATAGTTCTTATCCAGCAGGTTGACCACCTTAAACTGTGTTTCCAGCTGAGGCATTAACTCAACCGAAGCCCGCAGATCAACAGTTCCAAAACCAGGCAGCTGTTCAGTATTGGTTGTATTCACCCAGGATTTGCCCTGAGCTCGGAAGGTTCCTCCAAGCGACCAGCGACCAAAGTCTTTATCCATATTCAGTGCGGCCATTTGCTGCGCTCTGTAGTGGAGTTTTTTACCATTGTCTTTACCGGAACGGTTTTCAGGATCAACATAGGTCAAATTGCTGCTGATATCCCAGCCGACATAATGGGTACCGACTTCAAACTCAATGCCTCGAATACGAGCTTTGTCAATGTTAACTGTTTGATACTTACCACCTTGAGAAATCGAGTTGAGCATATCTTCCATATCATTCTGGTAGATATTTACAGACCAGCGGCTCTGCTCACCGAGCATGCCTCTCAACTCTATCTCAGCATTTTTTGCTGTCTCAGGTTTCAGGTCAGGATTAGGAGCCGAAAAGCCAGAGTCAGCATACATATCAGCAAAGGTTGGCGCTCTGAAAGCTGTGCCATAAGAAACCACAACCCTCATTTGTTTAGGCAGGTTCACGCCCCAGGATACATTGCCGGTAAACTCGCCACCAAAGGCCTCATTATCATCATAACGCCCCCCCAGTTGAAGATCACTGTTTTCAAAAGAGGTCAGGTTCTGGGCAAAGATACCGGTGTTGTAACGTTCATTAACAACATAGGTACTCGTACCTTCATAGGTATCATTCGAGTAGTCGACCCCGGTTGTTAATAGCTGATTATCCACCCATCCTAAATCATTGATCCAGCTAAATGAGTATCGCTTGTTTGTAGAATGGCTCGTGCTCGGACCTTCATCATTACGATGATCCCTCTGAAAACCCGCTTCCAGTCTGCTATCCCAAATATCACTTAATGCAAACGACAAATAGGTATTGATATTTGATACCTCAAAGTAATTTATCGGATAGCCTTGAGGACTGTAAGCGTAATTAACGTCATACTCGGACTTACCCTCTGAGTGTGCAAAGTTAACACCTGCTTCTATACCATTATCAAATGCTCTGGACACATTTCCAGAGAATGACTTGTTACGATAGGCATCATCGTCACCGTCATGACCAAATGTTGTGATGGTCCGGTCATACCCTTGAGTTTCATAAAGGCGAGCACCCAAGTTATAACGGGTTCCATCCGTTTCCCCGCCAAAATTCAGGCCATATTCACCAGCACCATGACTTCCACCACCGGCTTTAATTGTCAGTTTCGGATCGCCAGAACCTTTTCTTGTAATGATATTGATAACACCACCTACAGCATCTGCGCCGTACAGTGTGGAACGAGGGCCACGAACAATCTCAATCCGTTCAATCTGGTCAGGGTCGATGTATTCCAGAGGTGCTGAGCCAGAGCTTGCCGTGTTGATCTTCTGTCCATTCATTAGAATCAATGTCTGGGCAGTTTTTGTACCCCGCACATACACGCCAGATACGCTTCCCGGGCCACCACTAGAGGCAATCTGAACCCCAGGAGCCGACTGATTGAGCAACTCAACAACCGTTGTTGCCTGAGCACGCTCAATCTGCTCCCGATTAATCACCATCACTGGAGCCAACGTCTCATCAACTGTTTGAGCGGTCCTTGCCGCAGTAACAACAACCTCTCCAAGCTTATAAACCTCTTCTGCAGCCGCAGCAGAACTCATTACAGACATTGCCACAGCAACCGAAAGCCCGGTTCGTGCAAAAACAGAACGATGATTAAACGACATTTTGTTTACATCCTTAAAGTAAGCGAACTGTCTTAAAAATGGACAGAACTCCGCCTTTTCAGAGCGGGCTCTCTTGATGAATTGGTATCTGGGCAGCCACACGCTCTGTGTGGCTTGCCTTTGCGCGCACCGCTTGTAACTGGTGGCAGATCATCTCTGCCCCGTCCAGAATCCTGGGCGTTGGTCTGGCAATCAGGTCACTGGGTACCGAAAACAGTTGTTGGTGCTGTACCGCCTGCAGGTTTTGCCACTGGCTCCAGTAGCCCAGCAACTCTTTGCGGGTTTGTGGGGTATCGCCTTGCGGATCGGAACCAATAATGACCTGTGGATCACGGGTAATCAGGGATTCGATACCGATTTTGGGAATACGTTCGGAGACATCACCATAGATATTCCGGCCACCGCACAACGAAATAACATCATCAATCACCAGGCCATTACCCACCGTCATCAGTGGGGATCGCCAGATTTCAAAGAACACCGATACCGGTTCACGCCGGGCATACTGACTGTGCAGTGTGTGCAAACGCGCGGTAAAGTCGCCAACAACCTGTTCGGCTGTTTTTTCGGTCCCGGCCACCTGCCCGAGACTTCGGATGGCCCGCTTAATGCCGGTAAAATCCACCACATCGATATGAAAGGTTCTGATGCCCAGAGACTCCAGCTGCTCAATCACCTTTTGGGAATTACCGGTGGTCCAGACCACCACCAGATCGGGCTTCATGGCCACAATGGCTTCAACACTCACATTGGGGTAGCCGCCCACATTGGGCAGTTGTTTGACCGCTTCAGGGAAGTCGCTGTGCTGATCAACCGCAATAACACGATCACCGGCACCGGCAGCAAATAACAATTCAGTAGAACCCGGAGACAGACTGATGATTCCGGGCGAACGGGTATCCAGACAGACAGTGCGGTCACTCATATCGGTCACACAATACTGACTGTCAGACTCGCTGGCCCGGGCAGTACTGCAAGCCAACGCAACGGCGTTGGCCAATACCATCGCCAGCACCAGCATTAACCGGGGCAGCCTGTTCTTCAGTGTCTTGTAGGGTGCTAAAGGTGTTTTCATGGTCTCCCTGAGTCACAATCAATACTCAGGGCGGCACAGGCGGCCCCGGGCTTATCAAAAAAGCCCAGTGTATAAGGAGGTGTGTTCCCAGCCGCCAGGTTACCCGCCCGGTTTGCGCCTGCATGTGCAGACTTCTTGGGCTTTGCAAAGACAGGTCTCCTGACTCTGGCATCATCGTTCCCGGCAGCCTTCCCGGTTGAACCAGTGGCATAAATCGCGGAGAACTCTTCCATTACAGTTGCGGGTACAGTCGGGGTTTTTCACCCCGTTCCCTCTTTTGACCGGTTCAGCAACAGCCGACATGTGCGGTTAAAAGCGTCGTGATTCATACCAATCACTGACGAAACCCTTACAAAGTTGCGCAATACTAACCAAACCTTTGATTTAAATCACTAGGGGTTTGTGGATTTTTTGCCGTTATTCTTGCTATCAGGAGGATGTTTTGCTTTTCTCGGATGCCTGCCAGAGGACCTCTCCCTCATCCTGGCGGGCACAATGACGGCCAAGGACGTACATAAGATCGGACAAACGATTCACAAATTTCAGTAATGGTTCGTTGATCTTTTCACCACTTTCCTGAAGCGCTTCGTTTAACTCGATAATATGCCGCTCCGCCCGGCGGGATACGGTTCGGGCCATATGGCAATGGCAGGCAGACTGACCACCACCGGGCAGGGTGAAGTTTGTCAGAGGCGGCAATGGTTCATTGAGTTCGTCAATCAGAGCCTCAATCGCCCTGGTATGGGCTTCCTGAATCAGCTGATAGCCCGGCATGGCCAGCTCCCCCCCCACATCAAACATCCGGTGCTGGATATCCTGAATCTGTTGCAACTGGTTTTCAGTGACATCATTGCCCTGCTTCAGGGAGTGGATCAACAGGCCAAGCCAGCTGTTGGCTTCATCCACGGAACCAATGGCGTGGAGCCGGGGGTGTGACTTTGGCAGCTGCTGACCATCGCCAATGCGGGTCATGCCCTGGTCGCCAGTTCGAGTGTAGATACGGGTTAGCCGGTAGCCTTTTTGTTCATTCATTTCTGGAGTTATTCTCCTATCTGAAAAGCCGGTCTTGAACCACAAAGGCACAAAGACACGGAGGAATGTATTGGAACATCCATAGCCATGGACAGTCTTGTTACGCTTTCTTTGTGCCTCTGTGACTTTGTGGTTCAACCTCACACAGTGCAAAGATTTTACTCATATCAAGATGCTCTTCGATAGCATCCGCCATTCGGTTAATGCCCTCTTCCCTTAACAGGTGATAATCAATCCTTGAAGCTTCCTGCAAACCGGCCCAGGTCAAAATGGCCGTGCAGGCATCAGGCTGTTCAAACACGCCATGGAGATAGGTGGCAAATATCTGACCATCGTCCGACATTACCCCATCCACCTGCTGATCCAGCTGAATTAACGGTTTTTCCAGGGCCGCGCCGGTGGTCACCCCGGCATGAATTTCATAGCCGGTGACGGGCACAGGTTCCTGGCCCGGCAACTGCATGGTGCCACTGACCCGGGTGAGTGTCTTCTGACGAACCATGGTGGTTTCCAGATCCAGAAGACCCAACGCTTGTGAGCTGCCGGCGGCACCTTCAATGCCCTCCGGATCATGCACTGTCTTACCGAGCATCTGGTAACCGCCACAGATCCCCATCAATTTGCCACCGTAGCGCAGGTGCCTGAGGATATCCTGATCCCAGCCGTTGTCTTTGAGAAACGCAAGATCGGTTCGGGTATTTTTGGTCCCCGGAATAATCACCAGATCACACGCCGGAATGGGCTGCCCTTTGCCAACAAAGTGAATGTCCACTTCAGGGTGCAGGCGCAGAGGGTCAAAGTCGGTGTGATTGCTGGTGCGGGTCAGAATCGGCACAGCTACCTTCAACAGGGTTTTCCGGTCTGCAAGGTGTTGCTGGGCAATCACTGCATCTTCTGCTTCCAGATGTAACCCATGAAGGTAAGGTAAAACGCCCAGTACTGGTTTGCCGGTCTTCTCTTCAAGCCAACGGAGCCCTGACTCAAGCAGTTTTACGTCACCCCGAAAACGGTTGATCACAAATCCTTTTACCCGCGCCTGTTCGGACTCCGAGAGCAGCGCCAGGGTACCGTACAGATGGGCGAAAACCCCGCCCTTATCGATATCCGCAATGATAATCACCGGACAGTCCGCTTGTTCCGCAAAGCCCATATTGGCGACATCGCCTTCGCGCAGATTAATCTCTGCCGGGCTACCGGCGCCCTCCACCAGCACGGTTTGATATTGGCTCTGCAAACGATGCCAGGAACGCAAAATAGCGGCCATGACTTCCGGTTTATAGGCATGATACTCAGCCGCATTCATTTCCCCCACGGCTTTGCCATTAACGATCACCTGGGCACCGATATCACTGTTTGGTTTCAGCAATACCGGGTTCATGTCCGTATGAGGTTCAAGCCCTGCCGCAGCCGCCTGAAGTGCCTGAGCCCGGCCAATCTCACCACCATCCCCGGTGACGGCACTGTTCAGTGCCATATTCTGGGGCTTGAAAGGCGCTACCGAAATACCATGACGCCGGAATACCCGGCAAAGTCCTGCGACCAGGGCACTTTTCCCAGCGTCACTGGTTGTACCCTGTACCATCAAAGTGTGTGTTGGGTTGCTGCCCATAGCGGGAATTCCAGCCTGTCAGAAAGGCAAGGATTATAAGGGCAGAAAAACTCAAGGGTAAAAAATATTTAATGGAAGAACTTTTAATAGAATAAAGAGTCTAACTGAGCGTACATGAGGCAACCCGGGTTAGTGATTTTATGGAGACCAGTGCAGCGGCCAAATTTTCAGCTCCACAACAATGCACAGGTTCCACCATAGATTCTGAACCAGCCAGCACTGAAACAGATCAGGTTCAGCTACGCAGGTCCGCCACATCAAGATCTGGCAGCTTCCGGAGGAGAGTGTCCCGCACTCTATCCATGTTACTGCCTAATACAGATAGGCCTGAAGAAGATACCAGACGACACAGCGGTCGGCTTTCGTCGGTGTTTAACAGAACGGTGACCCGAAACTATCCCGTTCAAGCCCGGATGAGTCTCGAAAGCCTGCCGGGAAATAATTCTGGCAACGAAACAACCGCAACAATTGACACTAACTCCAACTTGATACAGATATGGTCTCCGGTGAAAAAAACCATGATAACTATTCCATCTTATGATTCTGATCAGAAAGCCTACTCCCTGGCAATGAAAGCGTACATTCTGGATAACAAACAGCTTTATGATCTCTCCAAAGGTAAACCTGTCGAGGAAATTGATACCTCCAGAATTGATCTCAGTGATCTTAAAGGTAAAAAGTCATCGGATCTTCAAAGTATTCACAGGTTAAGAGAAGCATGGATATTTGAATTAAAAGGGCATATATCCTCCAAGCGTGTGTCATGACTTAAATGCTGTCTTTACCCGGTTTCCCGTCCGTTTCTTCTCACAACTCTCAGGAAGGCAGGCAGGAATTTTGTTAATATCCAGCTCCAAAAACTTTCAACCTGTGGTATCTCATGAGTCGTATTTTTTATTCTCTGCTGTTATATCTGATATCCCCCCTGGCAATGGTCCGGCTCTACTTGCGTTCCAAAAAAGCACCAGAGTACTGGCAGAGAAAGAGGGAACGATTTGGCTTCTTCAGTCTTCCTGCCTCAGATAAACCCGTTATCTGGGTACACTCGGTATCCATGGGAGAAACCATTGCCAGCGGCCCGCTGGTAAAGCAACTGCAAAAGAATTACCCAACCCATCGAGTGTTAATTACCACCATGACCCCCACTGGCTCGGCCCAGGTTGGCAAAATTCATGGCGACAGCGTGGACCATGTCTATGCCAGCTATGACCTTCCCTGTGCTGTCAGGCGCTTTCTGGACAAGGTAAAGCCAGTCATGGCCATCGTCATTGATACCGAGCTATGGCCCAACACCATTGCCGCCTGCCACAAACGCTTGATTCCCGTACTGGTGACCAATGCCCGACTCTCCGAACGCTCGGCAAGAGGGTATGCACGCTTCGGCTTTCTCACCCGCCCCATGCTCAAACAGATCAATATGGTTGCTGCCCAGAACCAGGAGACGGGTCGGCGATTCCTGGAGCTTGGCCTGCCCGGGCAACAGCTCAACGTTACCGGCAGTATCAAGTTTGATCTGGATGTCGCTCCAAAAATCATAACCTCAGGTCAGGCACTTCGGCAGAAGTGGCAGCAGGGTATGGGCAGCGACATTCGTATTCTGGTGGCCGCCAGTACCCATGAAGGTGAGGATCAGCAAGTACTTGATGCGTTTAAAACCATTCTGGCAGCGTCACCGGAAGTACGATTACTGCTGGTGCCCAGGCACCCTGAGCGGTTTGACCGTGTCCACCAGCTGATCCTGAACAACCAGCTCCCTGTGGTCCGCCATAGCCAGGGAACCCAGCCTTCTGATAAGACCAGGGTGATTCTCGGGGACACCATGGGCGAAATGATGAAGCTGTTCTCCGCCTCTGATATAGCCTTTGTGGGTGGCAGTCTGGTACCAACGGGCGGACATAATCTGCTGGAACCGGCGGCATTAAACCTGCCGGTGTTGTCCGGGCCTCATGTGTTTAATTTTGAAGAGATCAGCGAATCCCTGATTCAGGCGGGAGGTTTGAACATTGTTAACGATAGCGAAGCGCTCGCCCGGAGCGCCATCAGCCTGGTGCAGGATAAAGAGGAGTATAAAAGTATGAGCCAGCATGCCGGAGAGTTTGTCCGTAACAACCGGGGAGCACTGCAAAAGACATTGATGCTGGTTGATCAGCTTATGCAATCTGGCAAATAGAAATTGTTACAGTCCGGGACGTAAGTTGGTGTTGGAAGACTTGGTGGCCAGCATTGAATCCACCGCAGGATCAATATTCAAACGACTGCCGTCTACAAAATAGTAATCGTTACCGGATTGCAGCCCCTGGATGGACAATTTGCCAAGAATCCGATTCATAACCCTTTGCTGTTCTTCCAGGTCTTCATAGGCAAAGGTCTTCAGAAAGGCCTCTGCCAGAGAACACCCTTCATCCACATAAGATTTCATACGGGTTTCGCAGTTCCTGATATGCTCATCCATGACATTATCGTCCATAGCCGGGTATCTACTCATTATAGAAGAGTGGGTTCCGTATCTGCGGCTATTTGACTCCAAATAAAAATGGCTCCACCAGGAGCCATTTTTACGGAAACGCCATGATGACCAGTAATTAACCACCGCACTGATCCGGAACAGACAGTTCGTCACTGGCATCCGTCATCCACTGGTTCAGCTCTTCGAGATCTGTCGGGCTGAGAGTTCCCACAGCCTGCTTGAGCTTCAGTGTATTGACGATAAAGTCATAACGGGTGTTCAGATAGTTACTGATAGAGGAGTAAAGCTGCTGTTGAGCGTCCAGAACATCAGTGATGTTGCGGGTACCCACTTCATAACCACTCTGAGTCGCTTTCAGGGCACTTTCTGACGAGATAATCACCTGACAGCTGGCATGAACCCGGTCCACATCGGAGGTAGCGGTTCTCAACAGGTTACGGGTATTGGCATTGGTGCCCCTGAGCTGCTGATCGTAATTTTTCTGGGCTTCTTCCAGTTGATAGCCTGCCTGACGGGAAGCAGAGCTGATAGCGCCACCAGCGAAGATCGGTAGATCGAACTGAACACCAACAACGGTGTCAGTACGATCGCCAGAAAGAGTACCGTTTCCAGAGGCCTGACTGGAATTGTTGGAGCTGTAGTTATAGCTGGCAAACGCATTAACCGTTGGAGCATGACCAGACGTACTGGCCTTTACTTTGGACTCAGAAGCCGTCACCCCTTCCCGGGCCGCTTTCAACCCCAGGTTATTGGCCAGTGCCATGCTCACCCACTCTTCAGGATTGTTTGGCATTGGCGCAACCACTGGCATTGCCTTTTCCAGCTGGGCAATATCGGTGACGTCCTGGTTGACAATGGTCCGCAGCCCTTCGTAGCTGACAGAGACCTGGTTCTCAGCCTGAATGCGGGCTACGCGGGCATTGTCATAAGCTGCACGGGCCACCAGCACGTCTGTTTCTGCAATCAGCCCCACATTGTAACGTTCACGAGCCTGATCCAGTTGCTGCTTTAATGCTCTTTCCTGGGCTTTCGCGGTCATCAGGCTGTCTTCGGACCGGAGCACATTGAAATAGGACTCTGCCACACGCAGGATCAATTGTTGCCGGGCATTGGCAAATACGGCAGTGGCCTGATCCCCGACAGACTTGGCCTGCTCATAATTGAACCAGCTGTTCATATTGAACAGTGGTTGAGTTAATGTCGCGCCCCACCCATGGGAGTTATAGTTTTCATCAGTATCTGAACCATTCGTCAACTCAGAAGATGTCTTGTTATATTGCGTTTTAGCCGACAGCCCCAGGGTGGGCAGCAATGCAGAACGGCCCTGGTTAACCGTCTCCTGAACCGCTTTCATGGATGCCTCGGCCGCCGCCAGCTGGGCATCATTCTTCAGCGCCATATTGTATACATCGAGCAGATTGTACTGAGTTGGTGCAGCCTGCACGTTTAATACGGCACCCGCTAAGGCGGCAAGC
The DNA here is from genome assembly GCF_002864045.1 of Endozoicomonas acroporae. Classification (GTDB taxonomy): domain Bacteria; phylum Pseudomonadota; class Gammaproteobacteria; order Pseudomonadales; family Endozoicomonadaceae; genus Endozoicomonas; species Endozoicomonas acroporae. The sequence goes on along the minus strand of NZ_PJPV01000040.1, from coordinate 3,979 downwards.
AGAAACCCTCTACGACTATTTCGTGACATAATCTTGTGATCCTTGGAAAGTTCGCCAGTCATTCTTCACCGGTTAACGGTAGCCTGACTGGTTCCTGGTTGGGGATAAAATCGCTGTAGCAAACTCAGATCAAGGAAATCTACACTAATTTGCACAAAAAATGCAGTAGTATGACGAATTCCTCTATGGATATTGCTTCTTCAGGGTGAAGGCAGGAGGACGCTATAATAGGTGCTATGAAAAGACAGTCGCTGAAACCCAATTACCGTGTCAACCTCATCCGTCTGCAACAGGTTTGTGAACGTAACTACCTGCGTCTTACGCGTCTGCTGCCTGAATTATCAGATCAGGAGCACTTTCGCCTGCCGGTTAAGCACAGAAACAGTTTGGCACGTGGTGTGGAATGGCTGGTCATTGACGTTTTGGAACGGTCACCATTTACCACTTTGTTAATGTTGCAGATGGAAGCTGACTGGGGACAGTTATTCAATATGCCAAAAGCCGAAGTGCGCCTTTATCACGACGTTAAGATGGCCGAAATTGTCTCCCGAAAAACCAGCCAGATAATACAGCCACGGTACGATTATCCCAATAGTAAAATGCATCAACCTGATGAAAAAGAGCAGCATAATCAGTTTCTGGCTCAATGGCTTGATTACGCTTTACCTGCCTGTCGAACTTATACAGAAAAGACAGGATAACGAAGACACTGATACAAACAGCCGATGAATACCGCCAGAATTCGAGTCCTGCAGATTACCGACCCTCACCTCTTTGCTGATTCCGGCTCGACACTGATGGGAGTGAATACCTCGGCGACCCTGGATGAGGTGCTGACAAATATACAGAAAGACTACCGGAAACCTGATTGCCTTCTGGTCACCGGAGACCTGAGCCAGGATGACAGTGCCGCCTCCTATCATCACCTGAAAGAAAAACTGTTAAAAATCAATGCGCCCAGCTACTGGTTGCCGGGCAATCATGATCAGCCCCATCTTATGGCGGCGATAAACCCATCGGCGCTGCAAAAGCAGATTATTCTGGGTAACTGGCAAATAGTCCTGCTGAACACTCAGGTCGAAGGCAAGACACACGGCTGTCTCAGGGAAACTGAGCTGGAACAGCTGGCTACCTGTTTGCAGCAGGAGCCAGACAAGCATACGCTTCTGGCTCTCCATCATCACCCGGCTCCCATCAATAGCCGATGGATGGATCAGATCATGCTGCAAAACCCGGAGGAGCTGGCCAGGGTCATCACTGGTCACAACACGGTCCGGGGCATTATTCACGGCCACGTGCACCAGGCCAGAACCTATCAATTCTGCGATCTTCCCGTTATGGCAACCCCTTCGACCTGTGTTCAGTTTGCACCAGAATCGGATGATTTTCAGGCGGATACCAGGCAGCCGGGCTTTCGAGTGGTTGATCTGTTGCCAGACGGTCAGATAGAAAGCAGCGTTGTAAGAGTGGGTGATAAACCAATGAAAGTTGATCTGAGATCAAACGGTTACTGACAGGCCATCAACAATCGATTGCCAATTTTCCGCTGAATACTGAAGCACTGCCACTGTCAGCAGTACTAGGAGCCTGTCCGAGAATAGACTGCCCTACTGCGGTGGCAGCAAATTGGTCTAAAAATTCCGTTTTGTTCGGCAAATAGCCCCGCTATTCACCTCACAAAACGAAATTTTTATCCTCAATTTTCTGCCATCCTCGCTACGGGCGCTATTCTCGGACAGGCTCCTAGCCCGGATATTTCAGAATTAATCGATTAGAATCATATAACCATTTTTTATTAAATAGGTCCGCATCCTTTTCTAAATTTATTGTTAGGAGCAGTAAACATAAGGATGTAGTTATGACCAGGATAAAGTCCATGCATCAGGATGATTGGGATGATGCTTTGTGGAACAGCAATCACGAACACAAAAAGGCTAAAGCACGCAAAGCAAGGCACAAGGGGCTTAAATCATCAACCATAAGAAAGGGCATTGAAGACTACTTTGAGAAAAGCAAATTGAAAAACAGTATTTCAGAAAGTTTTCAAGAGTTTGATGATTTTGATGACGTCAACCAGCCCAGCTATAAACCCCGCCTCTGAATCATAACACCAGCCCATAAATGCCACTTATTGAATGTGGCATTTTTTATTTATGGCATCGCCAATAGAAATGGTTCATAAATAAGGCATAACATCAATAGCACCAGTAGTAACGCTTTTCTGAACCAGTACATGGTTTCAATGAGTTTGATGGGTTGTCGTGCCTCAGCACTCCGTTCGTCCTGAGCCTGTCGAAGGACCCATAGGGCCTAAAGGCGGAAACCCCGGACTCTGATAGATCGTGCCAAGCACCCTTCGTCCGTGCATCCTGAGCGGAGCCGAAGGACGCTCAGGGTGAACGAAGATTGTACACGTCAAACTCATTGAAACCATGCACTAGCTGCCAAAAATGTTCTGTGCTGATCAAAAATCGTTTTTACGATTATGGGGCAATGACGAATGACAACACCTTCCGAACTCCAATACCTCCATGGCTTTGGTAACGAACATGAAACCGAAGCCCTGAAAGGAGCCCTCCCCATCGGGCAATTCAATCCGCAACGTGCGCCCATGGGGCTCTACGCAGAGCAGTTCTCCACAACCGCATTCACCGCACCAAGACATCAAAACAGAAGGGCCTGGATGTACCGGATTCGCCCGTCAGCAGCCCAGGGCAAGTATCAACCAATAGCATCAAACCTGCTTCGCTCTGGCCCGGTTACTGAGGTGCCAGCGCCCCCGGACCCGATGCGCTGGGAAGCTCTTGACCTCCCGACAGAAGAAACCGATTTTGTTGATGGCCTGGTCACCATGGCGGCCAATGGCGACCCCCACTCTCAGACCGGCTCTGCTGTGCACATGTATCTGGCCAACCGGGATATGACCGACCGCTTCTTTTACAACGCCGATGGTGAGCTGCTGATCATCCCTCAACAGGGAGCCATTCTGGCACGCACCGAGCTGGGCATCCTGCATGTGCCTCCCGGTGAAATTCTGGTTATCCCCCGGGGCATCAAATTTCAGATTCAACTACCGGAAGGCACAGCCAGAGGCTATATCTGCGAAAACTACGGTGCACCATTGACTCTTCCCGAACGTGGACCGGTAGGAGCCAATGGTTATGCCAATGATCGGGACTTCCATTATCCGGTGGCCTGCTTTGAAGATATCGACGGTGAGTTTGAACTGATTGCCAAGTTTGCCGGAAACCTGTTCAGCTGCACCCTGGATCACTCTCCCCTGGATGTGGTCGCCTGGGTGGGTACTTCTGCCCCTTATAAATACGACTTGTCCCGCTTCAATGTGATCAACACCGTCAGCTTCGATCACCCTGACCCCTCCATCTTCACCGTATTAACCTCTCAGAGTGACACCCCCGGGGTCGCCAATGTGGACTTTGTTATCTTCCCGCCCCGCTGGATGGTGGCTGAAAACACCTTCCGTCCGCCCTGGTATCACCGCAATGTCATGAGTGAATTTATGGGGCTGATTCACGGCACTTATGACGCCAAGGAACAAGGATTTGTGCCCGGCGGAGCCAGCCTCCATAACTGCATGAGCCCCCACGGGCCCGAGGCTGAAGTGTTTGACAAAGCCAGTGCCGCAGAGCTGAAACCCGTGCGTTACAAAGACACCATGGCCTTTATGTTTGAGTCCCGCTTTATCTATGCACCTACCCGGTTTGCGTTGGAAAGTAATGCCCGCCAAACCGACTATATTGATTGCTGGAAAGGGCTCAAGAAGCACTTTAGCCGATAAGTAGCTAACCATATGAAATCATATATTTCTGACTCCTTGTGCTGGCACTCTGCTTCGTTACAACTCCGGTCACATAGCTACGGCTATGCTCCCTCCGTTGTGCCTCGCATAGTACCAGCCCAAGTAGCCAGAAATATTCGATCCCATATGGCCAGCTACTTAAGAATAAAAAACTTGCCG
>NZ_PJPV01000004.1 GCF_002864045.1 Endozoicomonas acroporae | reverse complement strand
AGCTAAAGCTGAAGCGTTGAGACTGGCTGAAGAAAAACGAAAAACGGAAGAAAAAGCCAAAGCCGAAGCGTTGAGAGTGGCTGAGGAAAAGCGCAAAGCGGAAGAAAAGGCCAAAGCCGATGAGTTGAAAGTGGCTGAAGAAAAGCGGAAAGCAGAGGAAAAAGCCAGAGAAGAGAAAGCAAAAGCAGAAGAGTTGAAGTTGGCAGAAGAAAAACTCAAGGCTGAAGAAAAAAACAAAGCCGAAAGAGCAAAACTGCCCAAAGAGGCCGCCATCAACATTCTGCCCAGCCGCCCTGTGGCGTATCAGATTGCAGCAGAACAGGATCCAGGCATCATCAACTTTGATCAGGCCATTACCCGCCGCTTCAAGGTGGCAGGCTCATATCTGGATAAAGGTGAACACGGCAATAATATCGTCAAGGATCATCGTGGCCGGGAGTTTATGAATGTTATGGCCTTCTGGGATGTGCTGGTAGAACACCGGGACAACGGTGAGAATTATTACTACGGCAGCATTCAGTTCCCCCTGGGCAGTCGCCATCCGGCCATTATTAAAAGTACGGTAACCGGTGATGAAATCGCGCTGGGATGTAAGGCTGGTGAGGTTCTGGTATTGAAGGGCTTTGAGACAGAAGGGATTGATTACAGCCATGGGCTGGTGGATGCCTACCTTGCCCACTCCGTGGTTTTGCCAGATGGAACGATCGCCTTTCAGGAGGTGGTGCGTCAGCCTTCCTTCAGTCTGGTTAATGCAGAAACCGACTGTATGCCCCGGGATATATTCTCAAGGAATCATGTGGATCCGGAAAGGATGGGGTATGACAAAACCCTTGATGCGTTACCGTTCAGAGAGTAATGCTTAGCCATTCTTGATCACCATCAGGCGGTCGCCTGCTCTTGCCTCGGAGTGAATCCAGGCACTGAACGGGCTGCCCCCTGCGGAGCGAGCAATAATGCACTCCAGTGTTTGTAACTCATCGTTGACGCCGGTAACCGGGTAAGTGGCTTCAAAGCCTTCATTGGATACCAGGGTAATATGTTCGCCAATGGCAACTTCGAAAGGCAGGCGGGTGGATAACTTGATGATGACTTCCGTTGAGCTGAGTGATGTCAGCTCAGTAAGAATGCCGGGCACTTCATCCCGGGTGGGCAGTGCCAGGCTTAAATCACCAGTTACCCTGGTCTGACAGGCGAGAATATAGCCTTTTTTGATTTGCTCAGCAGTCAGTAACGACTGGGCTTCTGTCGGTACAAGCCCCGCCGTCACCCGAAGCATGCAGGAGTGACAGACCCCGGCCCGACAGGACCAGGGTGCCTTGGCATGCTGGCGCAGTAATCCATCCAGAAGGTTCTCGTTCTCATCCATCGGGTAGCTGTTGCCCTGAAATTGAATCTTCGGCACGGAAAAACCCCTGACATGTTGTGCAGTGAATTTGGTGTGCAAGTTTACAACCTGTAATCGATAATACCAGTTGTACTCATAGTACATGGTTTCAATGAGTTTGACGGGTTGTCGTGCCTCCGCACTCCGTTCGTCCTGAGTGCTGAGCTTGTCGAAGCATCGAAGGACCCATAGGGCCTAAAGGCGGAAACTCCGGACTCTGATAGATCGTGCCAAGCACCCTTCGACTCCGCTCAGGATGAACGGAGATCGTACACGTCAAACTCATTGAAACCATGTACTAGGAGCCTGTCGGACTTAAGCGTCCGTAGCGACCCTTTTTGAGAAAACTTTACCTCTCCTGCGGTTAATCAATGTTATTAGCTTTTGGCGTTGGTATAATCCCCGTCAAAATAAGATGAGGTTTGCCTGCCGTTAAGACTGTGCAAATGGGCATGATGCTCTCAGCTTATTGCACAGGTTCAAATCGGCAAGGTCGGATTGCGAAATAAAATCGTCGAACAAGGGGTGAAAACCAATGAGTGTTGTGATTCGGGAAGATGATTTAATTCTGAGTGTGGCGGACGCACTGCAGTTTATTTCCTACTATCATCCCATTGATTTTATTGATGCGGTTTATCAGGCCTACCAGAAAGAAGAGTCCAGGGCGGCGAAAGACGCCATGGCGCAGATTCTGGTGAACTCCAGAATGTGCGCCATGGGTAAGCGTCCTATCTGCCAGGATACCGGTATCGTTACTGTTTTTGTCCGTGTGGGTATGAATGTACGTTTTGATACTGACCGCTCCATTGAAGACCTGATCAACGAAGGTGTTCGCCGGGCCTATACCCATCCGGACAATGTACTCCGTGCTTCCGTCCTGGCCGATCCTGCCGGTGCCCGCAAAAACACCAGAGACAACACGCCAGCGGTTATCCATATGACCCTGGTGCCGGGAGACACCGTTGAGGTGGAACTGGCTGCCAAAGGTGGTGGCTCTGAAAACAAATCCAAAATGGTCATGCTCAACCCATCCGACAGCATTGTTGAGTGGGTGAAAAAGACGGTACCGACCATGGGGGCTGGCTGGTGTCCTCCGGGCATGTTGGGTATCGGTATTGGCGGCACCGCTGAAAAAGCCATGCTGATGGCCAAAGAAGCCTTGATGGAACCCATCGACATTCATGAACTCCGTGCCCGTGGTCCACAGAACCGGGTGGAAGAGCTGCGTCTGGAGATAATGGATGAAGTGAACAAACTGGGCATAGGTGCCCAGGGTCTGGGTGGTCTGACCACCGTGCTGGATATCAAGATCAAGGATTACCCAACCCACGCCGCTTCTCTGCCTGTGGCCATGATTCCCAACTGTGCAGCCACTCGCCATGCCCACTTTACCTTGAACGGCAATGGTCCGGTATACCAGAAAGCACCGAATATTGATGACTATCCGGAAGTCAGCCTGGATATGGGCGAAGGGGTGCGCAAGGTCAATGTCGACAACCTGAGCCATGATGACATCAAAAGCTGGCAGCCAGGTGATACTGTGCTGTTGTCTGGCAAGATTCTCACCGGTCGGGATGCCGCCCATAAACGCATGGTGGATATGATCTCCAAAGGAGAAGAGCTGCCGGTTGATCTGAAAGGGCGCTTTATCTACTACGTAGGCCCCGTTGACCCTGTGCGTGATGAAGCCGTTGGCCCGGCTGGCCCAACCACCTCAACCCGTATGGACAAGTTTACCCGCACCATGCTGGAGAGCACCGGTCTTGCCGGTATGATCGGTAAGGCAGAGCGCGGCCCGGCAGCCATTGAGGCTATCAGGGATAATGAGTCTGTTTACCTGATCGCCGTCGGTGGTGCCGCTTACCTGGTGTCCCAAGCGGTGAAAAAGGCTGAAGTGCTGGCCTTCCCTGAACTGGGAATGGAAGCGATCTACGAATTTGAAGTGGAAGATATGCCGGTGACCGTAGCGGTAGACTGCCGTGGCGAATCGGTACATCAAACTGGCCCGCAGATCTGGAAAAAGAAAATCGAAGAGCAGGTGCTGAGGATTCAATAAGCCAGACAATCCCCGCCCTGTCATTACTGGCAGGGCTTCAGGGGGAAATTTTCATTCACGCATACATTTCAGAAGTTCATTTTTCAACAGATAAGGCAAGTTGAAAGAAGACATTGTTTGTTTATCAAACGCAGCCTTCAGCCTTCTCTTGCACAAAGTTTGCAGACTGGGAGGCATTTCCAGAGGGTTGTAGCCTAATTTCTGAGTGACTGTTCGGATAACATCCGGTGTCGAACTTCTTTGAGGACAGCCGCCGTGCTGGATCAGGTCAAAGGCAATTTCATAAAACCTGTTTTCGTTGGCCCAGAACAGGGGGGTACCTTCACCCTGGTCACGGCTATGGACATCGGCCTTATGCTGCAACAATAACTTCACCACCTGGTTATGTCCTTGAGCTGCCGCCAGCGTCAAGGGCGTATACTTCCCAGTGGTCTTGCCGTGAACATCGGCCCCCGATTGCAACAGTAGTTCAACAAATTTAATTCGCCCGGATTGGGCCGCAATAGCCAGCGGAGTGCGTGGAAAGGTATCACAATCAATGTGGTCAGGATTGGCTCCCGATTGCAACAGCAGTTTCACCAACTCCATATCCCACTTGGCGATGGCCCCTGAAAGTGGTGGAAATGTTCGGTCTTTAAGGCCGTTTACATCATTCGCATTATGCTGCAACAGCAATTTCACGATCTCGATGCAGGCTTGTTCAACAGCCAATCTCAGCAGTCCTTTCCACGGGCCTTCCCATTGTGCACCGTGTTCCAGCAACAGCTTGACTACGTGAACATGCCCATGCATGACCGCTTTGCTCAGGGAATTCCCTTCGTAGCTTCTGTCACAGCTATGAATGTTGGCTCCATAACTCAGCAGTAGCCAGACAATCTCAGTATATCCCCTGACCGCAGCCTTCCGCAGTGGTGTCCCACTTCCGGAAGCTTGGCTATTAACGTCGGCCCCTCTATTCAGCAGCAGGCTTACCGCCCCAACCTGCCCGTACTCTGCCGCCAGAGTAAGGGGTGTTTCTTCTCCGCTGGCATGGCTGTGAATATCTGCGCCGTGCTCCAGCAACAGGCTTATCGCTCCAACCTGCCCATTTTTTGCCGCCTGGGCCAGGGGCGTTTCCTCTCCTCGGGCATGGCTGTAAATATCCGCACCGTGCTCCAGCAACAGGCTTATCGCGCCAACCTGTCCATATTTTGCCGCCTGGGCCAGTGGCGTTTCCTCTCCACTGGCATGGCTGTAAATATCTGCGCCGTGCTCCAGCAACAGGCTTATCGCGCCAACCTGTCCTCGTCTGGCAGCCTGGGACAGTGGTGTTTCCCCTCCGCTGGCATGGCTGTGAATATCCGCGCCATGCTCCAGCAACAGGCTTATCACCACAACCTGGCCTTGGCTGGCAGCCTGAGAAAGTGGTGTTTCCGCTGGGCGGGCGTAGCAGTTGATATCCGTACTATATCTCTCCCTGGCAGTCCTGGGCTGTAGTATTTTCCCGTTGCGGGTATGTTGGTGAATATCCGCGCCATGTGCCAGCAGCAGGCTTATCGCTTTCACCTGTCCCCACCTGGCAGCCTGGGTCACCGGAGTCCGTAAGCCGATGGTATTGCCGTTAACGTTTGCCCGGTAATCCAGCAACAGCTGCATTACTTTGATGTTACCCCGACCGGCAGCCATAGCCAGTGGGGTCAGGCCCTTGGCATCGCAGTGGTCAACAGGTGCCCCGGACTCTAACAGCAACCTCGCCATGTCAGATAACCCGTATATGGCAGCCCGGCTCAATGGAGTAAGTCCCGGGCTGGTGGGGAACTGACAGGCAGATGGCTTGAGCAATTTTTCGTTGCTGCCATCAACCTCTGCACCATTTTGCAGTTGCCACGCCACCATCCTGATATCCCCGGACTCAACGGCGCAATTCAGTGGGAGTCTGCTGGCAGCGTTGGCAGAGTATGCACCCACACAACGGTTGTCGTCGGTAACAGCCAGGCCGTTGGTCCTGACTCCCGACTGCATTGCCACAGACCGTTTGCGACCATTGGGCGGTGGTAATCCATTGCGATCGGATGTTGCCAGATCGCCAGGGCGAGAGCTACAGGGAATCTGTTTTGCACAAGCCGATAAAGCAGTGTCGACTAATGCCTTTGACGCCGCTGAGTTTTCAGCAGCATCGGTTGGTGGCAAGCCGGGATAACCCCTGGCATTAAGTGGTTGCATGGTAACTTACCATCAGTCCGAATATGTTTCAGGGCTCTTAGAGCAATCACCCTGAAAAAAGGTTCCGGGCTGTTACTCACTCGGCGACAGCTGCCTGATTACCGATTCATACGTGCATCTTGCTAATCCTGGGATATCAGGAGATCGAACATCACCACGTGCAGATTCATGACCCGCAGATTGAGCGGGAAACTGCTGTAAAACTGGAGCCTGAGCTGATCTTGTTGGACCTGAATAGGAAAGGGAACGACTGTTGAAAAAACTGGGTGTTCCCGGGTTGAAGCGGCGGTGTGATTATTAAAAAACAACACTATGACGGATGTTGATTTATAAGCGGGCTCGCTGGGTTTTTTCGGAATCTTTTATGCCCAGTGTCAGTCGGATATCGTTGATCACCAACTCATCGATGGCAGTAAGATTGAGGCTGCTATCACCAAGGTAGGAATAATTGGACAGAGTGAAGCTGGTGGCCATTAACTTCCAGGCGGACTGTCGACTATCCAGGGCTGGATCAAACAAACCTTGTTTTTGGCCCAGGGTAATCACACTTCCAATCAGGTCTGTCAGGCTGACCATGGACTCACAATAGACCGTTTTCAGCTGTTCATTGCGCCACATTTCATCGGCGGCACTGAGCCACACCCGATTTTCAAACTCCCGGTCCGGGAAGTTTGATGGCAGTAACATCTGCAACAGGGCTTCGTAGGGTGGTAATCCCTTAATGGCCTCCAGGTCGGAGTCAACGGATGATGATATGGCATAACGGATTACTTCGGTTTTCAACTCATCCAGCGACGAAAAGTGATGGTGGATGGTTCCCGTAGCAGCACCCATTTCGGCGGCAACCTTGCGGGCAGTTATGCCGGCAAAGCCACAGGACACCACCAGGGAGAGGGTGGCCTCCAGAATAGCTTTGCGTTTTTCATCCTTTGGCAGGTAACTCATAGACTGCATTTGTCCGATATAACTATTGGTTGACATAGCATAAAAAAGAATTGAACATATGTCCAATTTGAACAAGTGTTCATATTGATCAACCAAAGGAACCAAAGCATTGCGGGATAATCTAATGCCGCAATAAGGAAACGCCTATGTCAGTTCACACTACTGATGAAACGATGACCTCCGGTTGCACCACGGTGGATTTTTTCCGTTTTGTGGTGCCATCCATACTGGGTCTGGTAGCGCTGTCTTCAGCGGGTATTGTTGATGGTATCTTTGTCGGGAATTACGTGGGGGCAACAGCCCTGGCCGCGGTTAACCTGGTGGTACCGCTGTATTCGGTGTTCTTTGGCCTGTGTGTCATGATGCTGGTAGGTGGCGCGGTGGTTGCCGGTAAAGCCCTGGGGGCCGGAGATACACGCAGGGCGTCCAATATTTTTACCAAATCCCTGACGGTGATTGTTATCTTTGCCCTCACTGTGTCCAGCCTGGCACACTTTTTTGCCGGGGATATTGCCGCTTTTGTCGGAGCCGACGAGGAAGCACTGCCGTTGACCACGGAATATATCCGTATAATCTCGCCTTTTATGTTGTTCATGGGGCTGGCTTATACCTTATCGTATTTTGCCCGGGTTGATGATGCGCCAAATTATGCCCTGGCCGGGCTGGTGCTCACCGCCTTCACGAACATTGTACTGGATGCGTTGTTTATCAAAATGTGGGGCTGGGGTGTCAGTGGTGCAGCTTTTGCCAGTGGTATCGCTTATACGCTGGGTACTGTGTTTCTGGTGGTACGTCTCTTTGGCAGGCAGGCCCGCATTCGGTTGATTCAACCCTATGGTTCCTGGTCTGAGTTGTTCCGGGCTGCTTACAATGGCTTTTCCGAGTTTATAAATGAGATGTCCGGTGGACTGCTCATGTTCATTATTAACTGGATTCTGATTATTGAAGCAGGCACTACCGGCGTTGCCGCCTTTACCATTGTCAATTATATCCTGTGGCTCAGCATCATGGTGGCATACGGCACTGCTGAAGCCCTGGGGCCTCTTGTCAGCGTTAACTTCGGTGCCAGAAAGCCAGAGCGTATTGTCAGCTTTGTAAGACTGGCTGTTGGTCTTGCCATTATGGTGGGTATTACCTTTGCGATGGCTCTGCTGGTTTACCCTGAGGAGCTGGCCAGTGTCTTTATTCAGAGTGACGAAGTGGCCACGCTGGCGCTGACCATGTCGATCATTGCCGTCATCTGGCCGGCATTTCTGTTTAACGGTATCAACATTACCCTGTCCGGCTATTTTACCGGTATGCATGCGGCTACCCAGTCGGCCCTGATTGCTATCAGTCGTTCTCTGGTATTGCCATTGGTGCTGATCATTCTATTCTGGAAAACCCTGGGGCTTGAAGGTGCCTTCCTTGCCCTGCCGGTAGCCGAACTACTGACGTTTGCCCTCAGTGTCACGCTGTTTTACCGGGCAACACCTGAAATGATGGTGGGTAAAGATGTGGCAACAGCGAATAATGAGACAGGCCGGTTAGGTACCTGTCGGACTTAATACGGACGTTTTGTTTTACTTCCGGAACCTACTGTGCGCCATGTGCAATTGCCCGTGGGCAGCCTTCCGTAAGGCTGCCTGAATTAAAACTGCCAACCGTTGCTCCGATAACCTGACTATAAATTATCAGGAAAAGGAAGCGATTGATGGATGGCATGGGTGCTGGCATGAATGGCATTGGCGGGCTACAAAGTTTTTACCTTCTGGAAGGTAATTTCCAAGGTCAGGAGGCAGCATCCGGGAAAAAGTTCGGACGAAAAGTCAGTAAAACGGATCCTGTCACTAAAAGGGATCTTTTTCCCAAACAATACTGTAATAAAAAAATAGTTGGCTACGTGATAAAACGAGTGGTTATCCAGCCATTCTACAAGAGTGGCGTGATTTACCAGCCAGCCAGTACAGCGATTCTTCGGCAGCAGTGGTTTAGCTGGGCTACCCACCAATTTCAGGGCAAAGGTTATGCCCCCTCTGTTGCCAGAGTTATGGCAGAACGGGTGTTAACCCAGTGCGGCTATGATTATCGCTCGGTGGAAATCATGGTTAACACTACGCCATTGACCCCGCAGTCTGCCTTTCGAGAACTGCAGCGGCAAAATTATCAATGGGCAATGGGGCAATTCACCGCCAAAGGCTACCGCCCGGACCGGTCCCATGAAGCCATTGTTAATGCGCTGAACATCGCTGGCTCAGACCTGACCCGGTTTCAGCAGTGGGTTTCTGATGCTCCTCATGCTCAAAGTAATAAAAATGCCAGCACACTGCGCCCTTGGATGATTGAACAAATTGAGAAAAAAGGCTTTTCCCCGGAGGAAGCACAGGCAGTAGCGGATAACTTGATCAAAGAGTCCGACGGCAACGTAGATTATCTGCGCCAGTCGGTCGGGAAAATTCGCCCAAAAGGTGCCCCGCGCAAACTCTCTGCAGAGCAGATGGTCCAAAAGAATCGACAGTCACTTAATGCATTGGGGTTGTCGGAAGGTGCCAGCCTGAATGATGTAAAAAAAGCCTACCGGAAACTGGCACTCAGGTATCATCCTGATAAAAACCCTGGGAATGTTGAGGAGAGTAACAAGACTTTTCAAATAATTACTGAGGCAAACAGGCACCTGATCGAAGACTCAGATTTGTTCAAAGGTCAAAGCTGATAGCGCACTGGTGGGGGAATTAATCCAGCAGAGCATCCATTTGAGTCGATTCCCACAAACTGAAAGCTGTCTCGTCTCGTTTCAGGAAGGCGATGTGAAGATCGCCCATCATCTTATCCCGATTGTATTTTAGCTCGTTTGCTCTGTGCATCGCCTCTTCCCACTCAAGCTGGTCCAGACGGGCACCCATATCAAACAGGTCGTTAGCATAGTCAATAACGCAATCGTAAAGGGTGTTAGAGCAGGAACTGTTTCTCCCCAGGACTTCCTTCAGGGCTTTGGGCAGTTCTTCTGGTGTCAGGGAGCCATTTCTGTTTTTCAGGGAGCGAAAGAGCTTACTGCCTTCATCACTGTTAAGCGTCAGGGTGATTCTCATAATAATGGACTTTTGTTTCATATCCAGATCATTGCAAGCGGCATCAAGCAGCCGATGGGAGGATGGGGCGGACGCTATTCCCTGCAAGAGCGTGATATATCCCATACTGACTTCATCTTCAGAATTGAATATTGGTTGCATGATCCCGGACAACTGTTCACTGGGAATGGTCTCTGCGATCTGAACCAGTAATTTGATATGGTCTTCCTGAATCAGACGGCGATGGTTGCTTGGATTGCCGTCATCACTTTCAATTGATTGCAGCAATACTATCAGAGCCTGATGCAGTTCTTCCGGCGAGAGGCTGACACCCATTTGCCATAAGGCGGAGGCATGTCTGGGCATAACCGGGTACATACCCATTGGCTTTGTAAGAGAATAGGGCAAAATCTGCAGGGCAATATGCTTCATGCATTCGTAACAAGACGCCTCATAGTCAGTAATCCCAAGTGCTTCTTTCAAGGCCCGGGACCGCTCTTCAAGAGGCAAAATAGCACCTTTACCCATCAGGTCCTGAATTACTACGGCCGCCATCTGATCGTCTATGCTGAGGGCGACTCTCAGGTCATGGTATTGGTTTTCCCGGAGTTTGGAAATTTCATTGGCCGGGGTAACAGGAGAAAGATTTCGTGAATCAACGGCTTTCTTGCATACCGGGCATTGTGCGGGATCTTCTGGAATCGTTCCATGCTCAGGCCTTCTTTGCACCAGATTGGCTTTTCTGCCCTGAAAACAAGACTCCTGACAGGATGGACAAATACTCACATGCCTTGAATCCGGGTGCTTGAGAGGCACTGAGGAAGGAAGTGGGATACCAGGCGTGGAAGCTAAATTATCCAAAATTGGATTTCCTCAAGACCAGGTCGTGTATTCAGTGGAGAAAATCGTTTTTTTCATTCCAACGTATTCATCTTGTGTGTTTGTTTCATTAATAAAAAAGCAAGGCAGCACGGGGGCAGCTTGATACCCTGACTCTTATGACAACGGTTACATTACAAAGTTCAGGAAACAGTTGGTTGGAAATGAACAGATCCGTAAAAACCGTATTTGACTCAACCCAATGAAATCTCTATAGTTTGCCTCCGTTGACGCAGGGCGCTCGTAGCTCAGCTGGATAGAGTACCTGGCTACGAACCAGGCGGTCGGAGGTTCGAATCCTCCCGAGCGCGCCAAGTCAACAAAAGTGATTGACGAATTGAATCGATTCAAATATCTTTCACGTCGCTTCAAACAACGCGCTCGTAGCTCAGCTGGATAGAGTACCTGGCTACGAACCAGGCGGTCGGAGGTTCGAATCCTCCCGAGCGCGCCATATTGAAACGGTGAGGTGGCCGAGAGGCTGAAGGCGCTCCCCTGCTAAGGGAGTATACGGTTTGTAGCCGTATCGAGGGTTCGAATCCCTCCCTCACCGCCATTTATCTATTCTAAGTAGTTAACCAAATGAAATCGTATTTTCTGACTAAGAGGGCAGTCACTCTGCGGCGTTACAACTACGGTCACATAGCTACGGCTATGCTCCCTGCGTTGTGCCTTGCATAGTAACTGCCCACTTAGCCAGAAATATACGATTCCATTTGGCCAACTACTTAGCTCCTTGATTCCCCCTCCTTTTACTCTACTCATTTATTCCAACTTACTGATGTGCCCACGAGGTGTCCATTTATAGCAAGACAATGAACCAGAACGTTAAAATTGAAAACCTGTGGGAGTTCACATAAAGCAATTTAAGGAA
>NZ_PJPV01000039.1 GCF_002864045.1 Endozoicomonas acroporae | reverse complement strand
TTGTTGTTGGGAGACAAAGGCTACATTAAGCCGATTTTCAAAGAGGATTGCGAAGCGGTTGGTATCGACCTGCAAACGCCATTGAAAAAAAACATGAAAGATAACCGGCCAAAAAAATTCGTCAAACTGATTATGCGGGTCAGGCGCAGAATCGAAACCATCATTGGACAGTTGGCACATTATTTCGATATTGAGCACAGTGGCTGCCGTAATATGTGGCGCATGACAGCAAGAATGGCCCGCAAGTTACTGGCTTACAACGTAGGTGTATTCCTAAATGTACAAGCTGGTAAGCCTGCTATTCAGTTTGAGAATTTAATAACTGCTTGAAAACGCGGTTTTCGGGCATGATTAGGGAGCGTCTGTTAAAAATGCCGTTTCGGCCGACCATGTAGTGTTATTTATTGATCTATGGGTCAAAAGTCGGTCTTCGCGTAAGATATCTGACGCAGAGCAATAATATCAGTAGCAAGACAGGAAAGATGAAATGGCAAAAACGACAACGCTATTTTATTACGGCCTGTATTCATTAAGCTTCCAGTTGTAACGGTAACTGATCCGTCCTCTGTAGTTTTCCAATTGATGCTTTAAATCATCATTGGCAAATGACTTAATCTCGTTCAATACCCCATCTTTATCAATAAAGTCATCTTCATACCAGTCAAAAATACTGGACAGCACCAGGCGACCATTGATCAGGGTTGCGCCTTTTTTCTGATTAATAAAGCGTCGGGCGGCTGCCTCCAACTGTTGATCAATCCTTTTTCCCCGGAACGCATCAGGCAATAAATCAGGGCAGCCAATGCTGGCGCAGTTCAGTGCATAGTGAATCCGGGGATTGTTCCAGATGGGGCGGAGAATTCGATGCTCAATATCGTGCAGGGAGATAGTCTGACCAGCAATCATGATAAGTTCATCCCGCCAGGGTCCCATACGGAACCATCCCTTACCCAGCTTGGTAATGGACTTGACCGGGTAGTAATCAAGGATCAGGTCAACGGTTAATGCGTTATACAGGTTGATCCAATAAGCCAGCTGCTCAGTACGATTCAGCTTTCTGGGGTCCAGCACGGCAAGACTGTTCAGATATGCATCCAGACTGCCTTTTTCAGTTTTGGTAACACGCCCATATTCAACCATATACATTCCGGTTGATTCCGAGAGTATGACGTAGCGATCCAGAAAGTTCTGCCATTGTGAGTGATCAACCACCTGCTCACTACTCTGGTCAGCCTTATCCCAGTATGACCAGCGATCCGGGGATGGAACTGCCTGGACCGCAATACTGAACAGTAAGAGCAAAACTGAAACGACGTATCTGGCCATACATGGCACCTTTTTAGCGTTATTTCAGAGCCATCCTCTGGTGAAGCGCCTGATTAAGAAAGTTGATCGGCAAAGAAACGGGCTACTTCAGCTCATTCAATCGCCAGTCATACTGGTACTGAATCGTACCGGTATATTTTTTCAGCCGCCGGGCATTTGCCTGAGAAGCAAACTGGCGCAGGTGCAAAACAACCCCCGCCTGATCAACAAAATCCTGTTCATACCATTCATAGATGCGCGACAGCGTCAGCTTGCCTTCCACCCAGCTCATGCCTTTTTCCTGCCGGATAAAGCGCCTGGCAAGTTCATCCAGCATTGGCTCAGTATTGTCTGCGGTAAACACCGTTGGGGACAAATCCGGGCAACCGATGCTGGCACAGTTCACCGCATAATGAATACGGCTATCGTCCCATAGTGGTCTGAGAATCCGGTGCTCAATATCATTCAACGTGAGGTTTTGCCCTGCTACCTGGGTGATATCCATATCCCATGGGCCAAACTGGTACCACGGGCCAATCCTGGTAATGGATTTAACCGGATAGTGTTCCAGCACCAGATCAACCGTTAACGCGTTATAAACGTTGATCCAGTAAGCTTTCTGCTCTGCTAAAGAGTATGTCCTTGGGTCCAGGGAGGCCATATCCGCCAGGTATTTATCAAGCTTGTCCCGATCTTCCTGACTGACCAGCCCATATCGAAAGCGATTGCCACCCGGGCGAAGTGCCAGATAGGTATCCAGTATCTCCTGCCAGAGATGGTGATTGATCACCGCAGACGACTCTGGATTGCTTTTGTCCCAAAATGCCCAGTAGGTGCTGGCAGGCGCTGCCATCACCAGGCCCGGAAGGATGAGCAGCAAAGCACCAAGGGACAATGTTTTTGATGTTCGCCATAGATTGGCAAAGCAAAAACGGAGCGAGGCAGAATTGCTGAATGATATGGTCACGGGAATTCCTTCTTTTAATTATTTAGCCTTGATTGTTTAAATCATACCGCAGCAATTGATTACTGTTGATCATGGAAAGCAGTTCTTCAATATATTCTTCACCCCGGATGGAATATGCCCGCAAACCATAGGCCAGGTCAGCGCCTGTGACTGGCTCCTGACTGACTCTTCTCTGCTCCCGCAGCTGCCTCAAAGCCCTGTATTGATGATTGGTGTTCAGGTTGTGCATATAAGCACGGACCGACGCCGCAACATCCTTAAACTTCTGAACTTCGTAGGTCTCTCCTGCCGGGCGAGCCCCGGGTACAATTCCGCATCCCGGTTTGAAACACCACTGACCAAAGAAGTTGTTACCCTGTCGGGCAAATCGTGAAGTCCCCCACGCTGTTTCATTAGCCGACTGAGCCAGGGCAAGAGAAGCAGGGATCATATCGACAGACGCCAGCAACTCGGCAAAAAACAGTTCATCAAAAGCTGACACATCACCTATACGGTACTTTCTACCCATATCAGCCAGCCATAACCGATCGTTCTCCATCAGCTCTGACTGGGAAGATAACGCCATAATCCGCTGACGATTTTGTAAAATCGTATCATTCTCTTCTTGCACTATCGGCAATAAAAAGCCAAAGAAAGCACTTTTCTTAACCTTGACATCAACCATGCTGCTGAAATCCGGTATGGTCACAACCGGCAACGCTTCTGTCTTTTCAACCGCCCCCGTTCCCGGCATTTCAGGCCCTGACGCAAACTTACCCTGCCAGTGAATCCCCAAAGACAGCACCATTAACGCCAGAAAAACACCCAACATAATTTTATCAATCTTATTGAGCATGAGTACCTCAGTAAAACATTTTGATCAGCAACAGGATAAAGGCTGATGGCCAAAAAAGGCAGAAAATCCACTAAAAAACGTTCAGTTTCTTTACAAACCGGGCGAAACATGACAACACTTGAGGAGCGGCTTAACGCGGTTCTGCGATGGAAAACCTCTGCAGAGAGCCAATAATAATAACAAAGGTTAAGCGCCGGTCAGTATCAGTATCCACCACTTCAGTGGAAGAAGCGGCCTGATATCCTGCCGAACACACGGAGGCACTGTTATGATCCTAAGCCATTTCTGGGGCTTGCTTACTGAGCCCGACAACGAATGGGTCAGCATTCGCAAGAACCCGCCCGGATTGATCCAGCTCTACCTTGGCCAAATCATCTGGCTGGCAGCCCTGCCCGCCATCTGCACTTACATTGGTACTACGATGGCTGGCTGGAGCCTTCCCGGCAGCACCAATGTGGTAAGACTCACACATGAGAGTGCCCTGTGGATGTCCATCCTTGCCTGGATGGCGATGGTCTGTGGCGTTGCGGTCATGAGTTGGTTTATCCACTGGATGAGCGGTAACTTCAACAGCGACCCGTCATTGGCAGACTGTACAGCCTTTACCTGCTATACCGCCTATCCTCTGTTTCTCATTGGTATCTGTGGTCTCTATCCATCACTGTGGCTGGCTATTATTGCCGGCACTGTGGCGGTATCTGCCACGGCCTACCTGTTGTACAGTGGTCTCCATATTTTTATGAAAATTCCTCAGGAACAGGGCTTTATCTATGCCAGCTCGGTTCTCTGTATTGGCCTGGTGGTTCTGGTTGCCATCATGATCACTACCGTGATTTTCTGGGGTATGGGCATTGGGCCTGAGTATGTGCAGAGTTATTAGTCCCAATCTTAACGATTAATTATCCTTAAATGATTCCAACATTTAGCACTCGCTCTCCGTTCACCCTGAGCGGAGTCGAAGGGTCCCGGGCACGATCTATCATGCTTGGGAGTTTACGCCCTTCGACAGGCTTCAGGACGAACGGAGTTTGGAGGCTTGTGGAAATTATTCAAGAACTATTCCCAAGGCCGTTTTATGCGGCTTTTTTTGTGCCTTACGGATTTCACAATCCTGAGCAATCCACTATGATTTGCGGGCAAACTCAGGGAGCAGACAAACCATTGCCGAACGACCTTCACCAAATTGAACAGCGGATTATTGAGCTTTATCAGGAAGCAGAACGCTTTTTTCAACAACCGTTTAAAAAACCTTATATTCGACTGGATCTCACCGGGGAGACAGCGGGTCAGGCGTGGATTGAAAAACATCAACTGCGCTTTAATAAAGTGCTGCTTCAGGAAAACCGTGAGCACTTTATCCAACAAACCGTCGCCCACGAGGTGGCCCACCTGCTGGCCTATGAACTGTTTGGCCGAAACATCCGGGCCCATGGCCGAGAGTGGCAAGGGATCATGACCAGGGTATTCAGACTTCCCGCCGATCGTTGTCACCGGTTCGACACAGGAAGCAGCAGCCGGAAGCAGTGGCTGTATCGATGCCACTGTCAGGGCAAGACGATTCACCTGAGCACCATACGACACAACCGCTCGCAACGGGGAACGGTCTATCTGTGCACCGCCTGTAAAGGGCCATTAACATTTCTCGGTAACGTCCGGGCTGCTCCCCAAAACTGCTAATAAGTCATCGCCGTATTTTTCCAGCTTGAATTGCCCTATTCCAGTGATTCTCGACAATTCAAGATGGGATTGAGGACGAGCCTTTATCAGCTCCATCAGGGTCTTGTCGTTCAGGATGACATAAGCGGGGACATTCTGTTCCTCAGCATGGCTACGGCGCCATTGGCGCAAAGCCTCCCACAACTGCTGATCATGGGCTTCCACCACCACACGACCAACTTCCCGGTATTCCTGCTCATACTTCCGGGAAGGCTCATAACGATCACGGCGTAACTGAATACGCTCATCACCTTTTAACAGTGACCGGCAACGCTGATTCAATTTAAGAGCACCGTGACTGTCGTGATCCACATTCACATACCCTCTGGCCACCAGCTGGCGATAGACCGACCGCCAGCTGCTCTGATCCAGCTCGGTGCCGATACCGAAGGTGCTAAGCCGGTTATGACCAAAACGGCGGGTTTTATCGGTGCTTTTGCCCAGCAGAATATCCACAAGATGGGCCACCCCGAAGCTCTGCCCACTGCGGTAAATACAGGACAGCGCCTTGCGGGCAACTTCAGTCCCATCCCATATTTCCGGTGGCTCAAGACACAAGTCACAATAGCCGCAGGGTTTATCCAGAGGCTCATCAAAGTAATTCAACAACACCTGTCGTCGACATCCGGTCACCTCACAAAGCGCCAGCATGGCTTCCAGCTTTTGCTGCTCTATCTGTTGAATATGCACACTGGCACTGGAGCGGGCCTGTAGCTGTTTGAGCAGCACCACATCCTGTAAGCCATAAACCATCCAGGCGGTAGCGGGCAGGCCATCCCGCCCCGCACGCCCGGTCTCCTGATAATAGGCTTCAATGCTTCTTGGCAGGTCGAGATGGGCAACAAACCGCACATCCGGTTTATCAATCCCCATACCAAAGGCAATGGTCGCGACAATAATGATCCCTTCTTCGACGATAAACCGGTGCTGGTTTGCCCACCGTTCTTCCGGTGAAAGTCCGGCATGGTAGGGCAGCGCCTTTCGCCCTGACTGCGTCAACCACTGGGCAGTCTGCTCCACTTTCTTACGGGAAAGGCAATAAACAATTCCGGAATCTTCGGGATGCTCTTTATTAAGAAAGTTCAGCAGCTGTTGCTTACCCTGCTTCTTCTGGCTGATCCGGTAGAAAATATTGGGTCGGTTAAAGCTATCTATAAATACCCGGGCAGCTCCTAGCCCCAGTCGTTCACGGATTTCCTGGCGGGTTCTCTGATCGGCCGTCGCTGTCAGGGCAATTCGGGGAACCCCCGAAAACCGTGTTTGCAAACAGGAGAGCTGCAGGTATTCCGGCCGGAAATCGTGCCCCCACTGAGAGACACAGTGAGCCTCATCAATAGCAAACAAAGCCACCTGAATCTGATCCAGCAGCCGCTGTATCGACTCAGTCAGCAGTCTTTCCGGCGCTACATACAATAAATCCAGATCACCGATCAGCAGTTCCCGCTCAACCTGAAGCCGGTCTTCCGGCAGCATGGCGGAGTGCAGACAGTCGGCACGAATACCCAGCTCCCGAAGACTGTTAATCTGGTCATCCATCAAGGCAATCAAAGGAGAAACGACAACTGCCGTACCACCTCTTAATAACGCGGGGATCTGGTAACAGAGCGATTTCCCTCCCCCTGTTGGCATCAATACCAGGGCATCACGGCCAGCAACGATTTCATTAATTACCTCTTGCTGGAATCCTCGAAAGGACTGGTAACCAAAGGTATTTTTTAAAATATCCAGAGCAGGATCAGACATCTACAGGCAAAGTTTCAGATAAAATCACAGTATAAGGAGTCCTATTATCAATTTCACCATGAACCCCGGACTTTAGCGGAATTTTCATAACACTGCTTTTCACGGCAATTGGCCTAAACTTCACCGGCAACCCATTGGCAGCTTTAATAGCTTGCCAAGCCAGAGTAAAATCCCTTTTCACATTTTCAGGATACCCTCTATGTCCAATACCCGTGCTTCTGTGGAGGCGCTGTTACAGCCTTTTACGCCACAAAATGAAGGAACTCTTGACTACCATGGTCTTCACGGTTTCCTGACAGCCCTGACCATCTGCCCCATAAACCTGACCGAGCAGGTACGGAACGAGAGTATTTTTGATGGTGAGGTAGAGCTTCCAGCAGCCAGTGCCAATGAGTTGAATGAACTTATTGCCAGAATGCAAACGACCATCGACCGGGGATTTAACGACGAAGATGAGGGCTTTTCCCTCTCCTGCGAATCCGAAGAGCTGGAAGACCACGACGATGAAGCCCTGGCCAACTGGTGCATCGGTTTTATGGTGGCTCACTTCCTCGATGAAGACGTCTGGTTCGGAACCAATGAACAGGAGGTCTGTGAACTCCTGCTGCCGATCATGCTGGCCTCAGGCCTGTTTGATGATGAACAGGAATTTCAGGATATTCGCAGGGACAGTAAGCTCACAGAAGATATGTGCAGCCAGATTCCCGAAGTGCTGATGGAGCTTTACCTGATCTTCAATGCACCGGAAGAGAAAAAGCCACACCCATCCGGAAAACGACGTTCATAGTTGGGTCTGGCTGGTAACCGGGAATGCTTCTGGTTACCCCTGGCTATTTCAACCTGAGTTACCCGGACTTCCGCCCTGCCATCCGGAATCTGTGAGAGTCTACCGACTGCTACCTTCCTGACATTGCGGGAGATTGGTATGTTTCTGGCCATGGTTGGTTTAAATTCCGGAGAGAACTTTATCGATATCATGGTGCGGATGGTTTGCAATAGATGATGTACGGTGCCGTGATCGCTCTTATACACCGGATTCTTTTTCGGAGCTATCACACATTTTACTTTTAAGAAAAGCAGCCTGCTCTTCAGAAATGCCTGAGTGTCCGGGAAGCTTACTATGGCACCACGATAAATGGCTTTCTTTTGCCGCAGCATTGGCAAACATTTCGTACATCCGGGATCCCTTGCGAATCGTATGATCGTTTTCCCGTGAGAGAATAATTGTGTTCACCTTGTGGTATTCCACCAACTGTTTCATGGGGGTGGCTGCATCAATGTGAGCACCGAACAACCAACCCAGGGTATCGGCAAATTCGGGAAATTGTGGAATGACGACTCTTGAAGTGGTGCTGTAGGAGTCATGGTTAACCAGTGTAAGGCGTTTTTTGGTCCGTATTGCCTCATCTTCACCCAGATTACTGAGATAGCGTTCCAGAGCAACTGTGGCAACGCCGCCACCCAATGAACTTCCCATCAGTGTGATGTTGTCAATACCGGGTTGGTTCAGTGCCGTGTGCAAAACTGCCATGGCATCCTTTATTACGGTTTCGCCGGTGGCCGCAGGAGCATAGCGTAAAAGTCCTGCCCTTTTATTGATTCCGGTGCCCGTGTAATCGTAAAGAAGAACGGGACAGCCCAGAATCCGCTGAATATTGCCTGGTGTTTCTGTGGGTTTGCCATCTGGCAGTCCATGGGATGTGCTGGCAAGCCTGTCTTTGTCAAAGAAATTTGAGATGGTTGTACCATTCATATTGTTAAAAATGATCAGGTCTGACAATGGTGTGGACTGTTGCTCTGCGGGGTAACAAATGACTCCGCAAAGGGTTGTGGCGTCATGGGAGAGGGTGATTTTTTCTGTCCTGAAACCGTCCTGATGGTTGGCGTTACAGGCAGAATCTATAATCGCCTGACTCTTTGCGGGGAAGTGGGCTTTAGCGGAAAACAGGTAGCAGTATTGTGCTGAAACAAGGCGGCAGCCCAACAGTTTGGATAGGCCAAGCCGGTTTTCAATCATCCACCCGGCAACTGATGAGCATTGGGATATCCCATAGCTGGACAATGATGGGGAGGTCGGTTCAGCAGGTGTCAGGTGTCCACTTAAGAGGGAAGTACTCACTAAATGTGATGCCACAGGGCGGTTGCCAAAGTGTGCATTCGTGATGGGTTGTTTTTCTGGCATCTGCCAGCTTGCGGGAAATGAGGGACTGATTGCTTTACTGGTGGATTGTGCGACGGTATTCATCTGGTGCCTGATATATTGTAAGTAGGTACTCGTTAACCTTCGTATACTTCGACCATATAATCAGTAATTAGTTCCATCCATTGCTAGCCAAGGCTTAAGCCTGACTACATCCGAAACGGTTGAGAAACTGGAGCAGCTTCTACCCTGGGCAGTGAAGGCATCTCAAGAATAAGCCGATCCGGCGGGGTTGGCTATTACGCTGGTTAAATTGGCGTTTACGTTCTATTGTTGTCATCCCCAGACGATTCTCCAACTGGAAACAGGTAATCCCCGAAGAAAGCATGCAGTCACCTTCCTCCTCAGTAACCGCAGACACGGCATCCCCGTTAACATCCACTGAAGCCGGAAGGCACCAGCCAGCAAACAGCCGAAAACAAGAAAGAAAGCGATCCATGTCAGGTTACCAGGTGGAACAGACAACAACGGGCACTGGAACATTTCCACCGCATCAACTGCAATCTGAATCCGGGCCCATCCCATCCATAAAGCGCAGGCGTGTTACTGACAACA
>NZ_PJPV01000038.1 GCF_002864045.1 Endozoicomonas acroporae | reverse complement strand
ATCACAGTGCGGGCAGCGAACAATATCATCAGGCCATCGGTTCTCGCGGATCATTTCATAACAGGTTTCATTGCTGATGAGATCGGAAATTCGTCCTATATTCATGAATAACCCTGCCGCTGGCTACTTTTCCAGCAAAGGATAGTTCAACAGTCTGGAATCCGAAAAGAGCCTCAAATTATTCGTGAAGTAGCTGCCAAGTTTGAACACCCGATGATGCTTTATTCTATTGGTAAGGATTCGGCTGTGATGTTGCATCTGGCGGCAAAAGCTTTTGCACCGGGTACGCCACCGTTTCCTTTCTGGAAGTACCGGGCGATGATTGAGTTCCGTAACCAGATGGCGAAAAAGTATGGGATGGAGCTGATTGTCCATACCAACCCAGAAGGCAAAGCAGCCAATATCAACCCATTTGATCATGGCAGTGCCAAATACACAGACGTAATGAAAACCGAAGCCCTGAAGCAGGCATTAAACAAATACAAATTCGATGCAGCGTTTGGTGGTGCACGTCGTGACGAAGAAAAGTCACGGGCGAAAGAACGAGTTTATTCCTTCAGGGATAAAAACCACCGCTGGGACCCAAAGAATCAACGCCCTGAACTGTGGGATACCTATAACGGAAAAGTCGAGAAAGGAGAAAGCATTCGCGTTTTCCCACTGTCCAACTGGACCGAGCTTGATATCTGGCAGTACATCTATCTGGAAAATATTGAGATCGCTCCACTTTACTACGCAGCCGAACGTCCAGTAGTAGATCGGGATGGTACGTTGATTATGGTTGACGACGAGCGCATGCCTCTTCGTGAAGGTGAAGAACCGGAGATGAAATCTGTCCGCTTCCGAACCTTAGGCTGCTAGCCACTAACCGGTGCCGTTGAATCTACCGCCGCTACTTTGCCAGAAATCATTCAGGAGATGCTGCTTACCAGGACGTCTGAACGACAGGGGCGGGTTATTGACCATGACTCGGCGGGGTCGATGGAGAAGAAGAAAATCGAAGGGTATTTTTAAAGGAGCTGTAAGTTAATAGCTGTAAGCTGTAAGCTGTAAGAAAAAGACTTACAGCTTACAGCTTAAAACTTATAGCTCTAAACCCTCTGCTATCTTTATGCTCTTTTGATGATAAGAAAAGAGCAATTTATGAATTTTGAGAAGTTAGAGGTTTGGAAGCGGTCTGCACGGCTCTCAGCCCAATTGTATAAAGAGTTGAAACGCCTTCGGGATTATGGGTTTCGAGATCAGATAACTCGTTCAGGTCTATCAGTACCCAGTAATATCGCTGAAGGAATGGCGCGCAACAGCAGTAAAGAAAAAGTTCACTTCCTTTCTATTGCCAACGGTTCCTGTGCAGAGCTGCGAACCCAAATATACATTGGCATGGAGATTGGTTATATCGAAAGCCAGGTAGGTAAAAGCTGGCTGCAAGATACTCGCGAAATATCCTCCATGCTGTTTAGTTTATCCAAATCGATAAGCGGGGGAAATTTTTAAGCGGTAAGCGGTAAGCCGTAAGCTTTAAGCTGTAAGCTGTAAGTTAAAAGCGATAAAAACTTACAGCTTACAGCTTCAAACTTACAGCTTAAAAACCGGCGTCAGGTCTTTCATCATGCATAACCACCGTCGTTTTCATGAAACACCTATGCGTGCAGTGAGAAAAGCAAATTGCCCCTGTTGGAAAAACAGGGCAGGTCTTGATTCTGGTCATTGGATTCAATGGCCTGCTTAAGCTTCAGGACTTTTGTGCGTGTAAAGTGCAAAACCTGGCCCGTTTCTGGATGACTTCACTTTCTGGTAAACTCCCTGAGAATACTACCCCACAAAAACAGGTATACAGGGCATGGATACGGTCTGGCTCTTAAACGTGATCACTCAGGGTGAGGACTCTAAGCACCAGTTCAAAGCTAATGTCAAACGCTCCGATTCTCTGGCTCAGGAGATGGTGGCTTTTAGCAATTCGTTAGGGGGAATGATCCTGATTGGCGTCAATGATGATGGATCCCTGGCGGGGCTGACACCTGATGACATTGGCAGATTAAACCAGCTGGTTTCAAATGCGGCAACGGAGCATATGCGGCCACCTATTGCGCCTGTTACTGAAAATATTTCTTATCCTGATGGCATGGTTATGGTGGTAACCGTACCGGAGGGTATCAGCAAACCCTATATGGACAAGAATCTACATGTGTTCGTGAAAAGTGGAGCCGATAAGCGAAAAGTCATTGCACGGGAAGAACTGCAACGTATGTTCCAGTCAGCCGCCCTGGTGCATGCGGATGAGATACCGGTGAGAAATTCCTCCATAGCTGATGTGGACCAAGGCTTCTTCAGCTCATTTTTTGAACGTGAGTTTGGTGAGTCTGTTGCTGATCAGGGTATTTCCTGCGCGCGGCTGATGGAAAACATGAATCTGATGCGAGATGGACAGCTGAACATCAGTGGCGCATTACTGTTCGCGAATAGGCCACAGATTCGCTTGCCCGTTTATATCATCAAGGCAGTCGCCTTCCCGGGAAACGATATTGCTGATGAGCACTATATTGACAGCCGGGATATTAGTGGGAAGTTGTCGGATATTTTCCGGGAAGCCATGAGTTTCGTCCTGGCTAATATCCGCCACGTCCAAAACGACCAGAGTTTTAATTCTACCGGTGTGCCGGAGATACCGAGGATTGTTTTTGAAGAGCTTATCGCCAATGCTCTGATACACCGGGATTACTTTATCTCAGCCCCTGTGCGCCTGTTGGTTTTTGCCGACCGTATCGAGATAATAAGTCCGGGTGGGCTTCCTAATAACTTAACGGTAGAGAATGTCTTGATGGGCAATTCAAATATAAGAAACCCCATTCTGGCCTCTTTTGCCTCGAAGGTGTTGCCCTACCGGGGGCTAGGCAGTGGTATTCGCAGGGCTCTGAAAGCACATCCGGATATTGAGTTTATTGATGATCGTGTTGGGAATACTTTTACTGTGATTATTGCGCGTACTTGAAAGTTGTGGGTTGTGAGGGAATGGTTATGAGTGAATAGGGAATGGTTAAGAGGGAATTGGGCTATTCCCTGTTCACTCATAACTCATAACTCACCATCCAACCTATCCAGTATTTTCAGAGCTTCCTCCGGATTACCGGACTCCGCTCTGGCACGGTAACTTTACTCTCTGGCCTGCCTAATCACCATGCTCACCAGCTTTGTATTGATGGCGGTCAACCTTGTGGTGGCACCAAAATTCGCAGCCCTTTCCCAACAGGGTAAAAGCGACCAACTGGAACGCATCGACCTTAAAGAAACTGATGGTGCTCTTCGCCCTGCCAATTGTGGGCTTTATGTTGATCTTCCCGGAAAGGCTGATGTGGCTGTTTGGCGAGCAGTTTAAAAGCGGAGCCAACCTGCTGCGTATATTTGCCCTTGGCCAGTTTGTGAATGTAATGACCGGCTGCGTAGGTTATCTGCTTTCCATGAGCGGCCATGAGAGAGTCCTGCGTAATGTCTTCTTTATCAGTGGGCCGATGGCCAGCCAGAATCTTTTGGCTGTGGGAATGGTCGAGCGGCGGCTTGGCGGAAGTCTTCTTGATGTGGGCTGTAAAAGCTTAGAAGCCTTCAAGCTCAACACTTAAAGCTATCATATGGCCTTACAGCTTAAAGCTTTACAACCAGCCGTAGGCTATAATCCCGTCTTGTTGAGTTCAAGCCGGATGGAGTGTCAGATGAGCAGGAAGGCGTTTGAGGAGTTTTTGACCAGTCATGAAAAAAATAGCCAGGAAGCAGAGGTAATTGATTGGGATCAGCAGCGAGACGAGTGGCTGGCATTTATTGATCAGTTTTACCATTCCCTTGAAGAATGGTTTCAGCCTTATAAAGATAGAGGCTCACTGGACTATCAGTATGCACCTGTTCAGCTGACTGAAGACTCTATCGGGGCTTATCAAACTAAAAAGATGCTGGTCCAGTTTGCTCAGCAAAACCTGCAGATCACACCTATCGGCACTATGCTGATTGCCACCAAAGGCCGTATCGATATGGAGGGTGCCCGGGGTCGGGTTCAGTTTATTCTGGCGGACAGAAATAGTAGCCGCCCAGCAAATATCAACGTTACCATTGGGGCACCTCCGGTTAACAACTCAAACCCGGTGAATCAACCTGACTGGACCTGGAAGGTCGTTCTTAAAGATGCGAGCAGGATTACATTTGCAGACTTCAATGAAGACAACTTTTTTGATGCGCTGTTGGAAGTGGTGAATGCCTGAGTCTTGTAGCAAAAAGTCTCGTGGCAAAAAGTCCCATGGCAAGGTTGCTTTCTCTTTTGATCATTCCTCCATTAATGAGATTGAAGCTTTCTATAAGGCGGTGTTTGTCAACATAGTTGTCGCCTCTGCTCCCAAGCTTTACTCCTTGCCCGCAACATTAACAAGACACTCTTCCGGTGTATAAACCGGGAGCTCTGAACCCGTGAAATCTTTTACATTCCTGGTAATGATGGCGCTCGCACCTGCATTCACCCCGGCAGTATAAAGTACACTGGCTTTATAGTCTTTGAAACCGGTATTCAGCGCCATCTGTAGTACCTTATGGTCAACGGGCGCTATCTGATATATTTGCAACAGTGTTTGATACCTCCAAGCCCGATGGTACGCCACGCAAACTGATGGATGTTTCCCGTTTGGAACGGCTGGGCTGGAAGGCTTCGGTCTCTTTACAGGATGGGTTGGGGATGACTTACCGTTGGTTCCTGGAACATGGTGCTGAGTTGCGGTCGGTTTGATTTTTTTTTGAACCACAAAGGCACAAAGACACGAAGGAAAAGATTAAAAAGCTCTTATTAAATGGCTTTTGCTCTTCTTTGTGCCTTTGTGTCTTTGTGGTTCAAAAGGCTTTTAACATGCTTGAGCTTGAAACCTTTAAAACCGTTGACGCTTCAACACCATTGGTTTCCATTGATTTGATTATTTGCAATAGTCAGGAGCAGGTGTTGCTGGGGTTACGCAATAACCGTCCTGCCCAAGGGTATTGGTTTGTGCCTGGTGGGCGAATTCAGAAAGACGAACGGTTGGAAAACGCTTTTCGTCGTCTGGTTAAAGTGGAACTGGGATGTGATGCAGGTTTTGATCAAGCCCGGTTTTTAGGGGCTTATCAGCATTTCTACCCGGATAATTTTTCCGGTGATAACTTCAGTACCCATTATGTGGTGCTGGGTTATGAACTGAAGCTGGATATTAATCTCAATGACCTGCCTGTTGATCAGCATCAGGATTACCGCTGGTTTACCGTTGATGAACTGTTGGCTTCTGAGCAGGTTCATCAACATACCAAAGATTATTTTTTAAAAGATTGAACCACAAAGGCACCAAGGCACAAAGGTTTTGATTGTTCTCACGCTACGCATGTAGAACAAATCAATGCTTTTCTTTGTGCCTTGGTGTCTTTGTGGTTCAAAAAGAGAAATTAAAAATTGGTACGGATTTTAGCGGTTGGCTGGCTGGCCTTTCTGGTGATTCTTTCGGCCAGCAAAAGCCTCGGTTATGGCCACTGGGCCTGGGGCAGTATTGAGCGTTTTCTGGGTGGCAATCTGCAGATGCATTTTGTAATGGCCTTTATTCTTTCGGTACTGGCTCATCTGGCCAGCTCAGGGTTCTGGCAACGGGGCTGGTTGTTATTGCTGCTGGTGATTGGTTGCGCTCTGGATGAAAGTTTGCAAGCGATGCTGCCACTACGGAATTTTAACCCGCTGGATTTTCTGGTGTCCTGCGCCGGGTTGTTGTTGGCTGCGTTGCCTTTTGTGGTTGCTCGGTGGCGGATGGTTAAAAGCTGTTGAACCACAAAGACACAAAGACACGAAGAAGAGCAAAAGACTGGTAAGAGCAACGCTCTTACAATAAAAATGCTTTTTCTTTGTGTCTTTGTGCCTTTGTGGTTCCAAAAAAGCTGGATTGGAATGTAGATGCCTACCTCGTTGTTATCGGGCCGCTCCCGGCTGCCTCTTGTTTTACTGGTCATTATGGATGTGGCCCTTGCCTTTGGCTGTGCGGAGCTATCGGAATGGGTACGTTTTGGTGACCATGCTACCCACTATCTGAATGTGATGACGATGCAGGCGCTTCTGGTGGTGGTATTTTCGTTTTTGTGTGAAGTGTATGCCCCCTGGCGTGGGCGACGGATCAGCGAGCGATTGACCAAGGTAGCCATTGCCTGGGCATTGTCGTTTACGGCGCTGATCGCTTTTATGGTGATGACCAAAACCACCGAGCGCTATTCCCGTATCTGGCTGTTTACCTGGATAGGACTGACCATCCCCATGACATTGGTGATCCGGTTCACTCTTTATCGAATGCTGATGCGGTTTCGTAGCCGTGGACGCAATACCCGCCATATACTGGTGATTGGCGATGGCCGTAATTTTGAGGCCCTGCGGGAATAC